>JABZHH010000002.1:0-74275 GCA_015258925.1 Atopobium sp.
GGTGATATAGAGCTTTCGGATGATCTTAAAGACTGTTCTCGTTTTGCTCGTCCGGTACCTCTTGTAGAAGGAAGCCTTGCTGACAATATGTTTGGAGAAAAGATTGATCGTACGGTCTACAACTTGCTCGATTTCTCCTCTCTTGAGACTCATGCTTTTGACGGAAAAGAGGAGTCCGTTTCTTTGGGCGAGCGACAAAAAATTGGTCTTTTGAGAGCTCTATCCAGAAAACAAGGGGCACTTGTTTTGGATGAACCTCTACAGAATTTAGATGCGCCAACATCACAGAGGCTTTGTAGATATCTCACCAACCTCAAAGGTAGGCGGACTGTCATGGTGATTATGCACTCTGATGAACTAGATCAAGAAGCAGACGTTCTTCTCGATATCCAAGACGGCCAATTGCATGTGCGTTGATGTGGGAGAAAAATAGATTCAAAGGCTTGGGCGCTTTGACCCTTTCGTTGCGCTAAGATTGTAAGGTAATTGTTTATCGAGAGGTTTTGGCTGATAAAACATATTTGCCTTGAGTTTGGAGCGTAGGGATATATGCCATTGCAATTTAACAGACTCGGTATCACTCCAATCGTTGTTTTTAACTTTATTATCTGGCTTTTCTTTACACTCGCATACTTCTATCAAATTGTGTATATCCTTCGTGTTTTAGTTAAGGGTGAGGTAAAACTGCCAGAGGCAAAAAAGCAGCACCGCTATGCTTTCTTTATTGCTGCCCACAATGAAGAGCCCGTTATTGGCAACCTTGTCAGGTCCATTCTTTCTCAGGATTATCCTCGAGAGCTTATGGATGTCTTTGTTGTTGCAGATGCTTGTACCGATAAAACAGCTGAAGAGGCGAGAAAAGCTGGAGCAATTACTTGGGAGCGAAATGACCTTGCTCGTAAAGGCAAGAGTTGGGTTATGGATTACGGCTTTGACCGTATCCTTAATGAGTACGGCGACAAATACGAGGCATTCATTATTATGGATGCCGATAACCTGGTTTCTCCAAGCTACTTAAAGATTATGAATCAGGCTTTTGATGCAGGATATCTTGTATGCACCAGCTACAGAAACTCGAAGAATTTTGATTCCAGCTGGGTAAGCTCTGCCTATGCTACCTGGTTTATGCGTGAGGCAAAGTTCTTGAATAACGCCCGTATGATGATGGGCACCAGCTGTGCAGTTTCTGGTTCCGGCTGGATGGTTTCTTCTCGCATTATTAAAGGCATGCATGGATGGGATTTCCATACCCTCACCGAGGATATTCAGTTCTCTACCTTCTGCAGCGCTCACAATATTCAAATTGGCTATGCACCTGCGGAATTCTTTGATGAGCAGCCTTTGACCTTCAAGGCATCGTGGACACAGCGTATGCGTTGGACAAAAGGCTTCTACCAGGTGTTCTTCTCGTATGGCTTTGATCTGATTAAGGGTATTTTTAAGGGTCAGTTTGCTTCATACGATATGCTCATGACCATTGCGCCAGGCATGATTTTGACACTGCTTTCAGCCTTTATTAATGGTACTTACATGCTAGTTGGCTATTTGAGCCACGGCTTCGTTGCTACTGACGCAGAGATTGCTATGAGTGTGGGATCTTTGGTCATGACGGTCTTCTCGATGTATGTGGTCTTCTTTATTCTGGCGCTTATTACCACCATCTCGGAGTACAAGCATTTCCATGTAAAGAAGAAATGGCGTATTTTTACCAATCTCTTCACGTTCCCTATTTTTATGATGACGTATATCCCTATTACCGTTGCGGCTTTGTTCAAAAAGGTTGAGTGGGTTCCTACTAAACATGACATTGCTGTTAACTTTGAGGATGTTATTGCTTCAAGTGGGAGTTCAAATTAAATAATTAACTCCACTGGTGGTACAATGCCAAAACACGTTGAGCATGACCGGTAGGTCAGGAGGGAGCCAAAGACAATGGCAAAGTTCTTCGAAGGCGAATCACACACATTTTCTGAGTACCTTTTGGTTCCTGGCTATTCATCAGCTGAGAACATCCCTGCAAATGTTTCTTTGAAGACTCCTCTTGTTAAGTTTAAACGTGGCGAGAAAAGCGCAATTGAGCTCAACATTCCTATGGTATCTGCAGTAATGCAGTCAGTTTCTGGTCCTCGTTTGGCAATTGCTTTGGCCCAGCAGGGCGGCATTGCCTTTATTTATGGCTCTCAGTCCGCTGAGGATGAGGCTCAGATGGTTCGTGAGGTTAAGAGCTACAAGGCAGGCTTTGTTGTCTCCGATTCAACTCTTACTCCAGAAATGACCCTTGGTGAGGTGCTTGACCTTAAAGAGAAGACTGGTCACTCCACCATGCCTGTCACTGATGACGGCACTTCTCGCGGTAAGCTCGTAGGTATTGTTACCTCTCGTGATTATCGTCCTTCTCGCGATGATCGCTCTAAGCTTGTTTCTGAGTTTATGACCCCAGCTGATAAGCTTATTACCGCAGCTGAGGATACGACCCTCAAAGAGGCAAATGACATTATCTGGGACAACAAGCTCAACACCCTTCCTGTTGTCGATAAGAACGGCCACCTGGTTAGCCTTGTATTCCGCAAGGATTATGATTCCCACAAGTCTGCTCCAGATGAGCTTCTTGATGACTCTAAGCGTTACATGGTTGGCGCTGGTATTAATACTCGTGATTATGAGACTCGCGTTCCTCTGCTTGTTGAGGCAGGTGCTGATGTTTTGTGCATCGACTCATCTGAGGGTTATTCCGAGTGGCAGAAGCGCACGCTTGAGTGGGTTCGTGCAACCTACGGTGATTCCGTCAAGATTGGCGCTGGTAACGTTGTAGACGCTGAGGGCTTCCGCTTCCTGGCAGAGGCTGGCGCTGACTTTATCAAGATTGGTATCGGCGGCGGTTCTATCTGCATTACTCGTGAGCAGAAGGGCATTGGTCGTGGTCAGGCAACCTCTGTCATTGATGTTGCTCGCGCTCGTGATGAGTACTTTGAGGAGACTGGCATCTATATTCCAATCTGCTCTGACGGTGGAATTGTCTACGACTATCACATGACTTTGGCTCTTGCTATGGGTTCTGACTTCATGATGCTTGGTCGTTACTTTGCTCGCTTTGATGAGAGTCCTTCTGACCGCGTTATTGTTAACGGCTCTTACATGAAGGAATACTGGGGCGAGGGTTCTGCACGTGCTCGCAACTGGCAGCGCTACGACCTTGGCGGCAACAAGCGCGGTCTTTCCTTTGTTGAGGGCGTTGATTCCTACGTTCCATATGCAGGTCCTCTGAAGGATGGCGTTGAGGCATCCCTTCTGAAGGTCAAGTCTACCATGTGCAACTGCGGTGCTCTTGATATCCCTGAGCTTCGCGATAAGGCAAAGATTACTCTTGTCTCTTCAACTTCAATTGTTGAGGGTGGCGCACACGACGTCTTGCTGAAAGATTCAAACCAGCAGGTCAGCTACAATTTCCGTTCATAACTCACAGGATGTATGGACTACTGGCGTCACCAAGTATTTTGCTTGGTGACGCATCGCTATAAGAAAGGGGAACTCGTGGAAAACGAGGAAGTACAGAACGTATCCGATACAGGTGATTTTCCTGCCTACGATGCTGAGGCTATTGAAACTAAGTGGCAGCGTGTCTGGGAAGAGCAGAATCTTTACAAGACAGAAGAAGACAGCTCAAGGCCTAAAAAATACGTTCTAGAGATGTTCCCTTATCCTTCGGGCGATCTTCACATGGGCCATGCTCGTAACTACACCATTGGCGATGCTATGGCTCGTCAGGCTCGTATGCGTGGCTTTGACGTTTTGCATCCAATGGGCTTTGACGCTTTTGGTCTTCCTGCAGAAAACGCTGCTATTAAGCACAATACTCAGCCTTCTGTGTGGACTCATAAGAATATTGACCAGGCTGTAAAAACCATGTTCCGCATGGGCTTTGCCTACGATAAAGACCGCATGTTTAACACCTGCGACCCTGAGTACTACAAGTGGGGCCAGTGGATCTTCCTTAAGATGCTTGAGAAGGGCCTGGTATATCGCGCAACAAGCCCTGTTAACTGGTGCCCTAACGATAAGACCGTTCTTGCAAACGAGCAGGTAGTTAACGGTAAATGCTGGCGTTGTGGTGCAGTTCCAGAGAAGCGCGAGCTCTCCCAGTGGTACCTGCGCATCACTGATTACGCTCAGGAGCTCCTCGATGACCTTGACCAGCTTGAGGGCTGGCCAGAGCGCGTTCGTGCTATGCAAGCAAACTGGATTGGACGCTCCGAGGGCGCAGAAATTGACTTTACCCTGGCAGATACCGATGGTGTCACGCCAACCGATACTAAGATGACCGTCTTCACTACGCGTGCAGATACCATTTACGGCTGCACCTTCATGCTGCTTCCACCAGAGTCCAAGCTTGCTGCTGAGCTGGTAGGGGATTCAGAGTACAAGGCTGCTTTTGACGCTCTTCATGAGGAGGCTGTAAAGGTTTCTTCCATTGACCGCCAGGGCACAGATCGCGAGAAACACGGTGTATTCACCGGCCGTTACGCAATTAATCCTGTTACCGGTCAGACCGTACCAATTTGGGTTGCTGACTACGTCCTTCTCGACTATGGTACTGGCGCTGTTATGGGCGTTCCATCAGGCGATAAACGCGACTTTGACTTTGCTAAGAAGTATGACCTGCCTATTGTTCCTATCATCTGTGAAGAGGGAACTGATATCTATGAGGAGCTCAAGGGAGTTTCTGAGTACAAGGTAACTTCTGTTGATTGGGACGGACCAATGGATACCGTGGGTATTCTTGTCCAGTCTGGTCCTTTTACCGGTCTCCGTGGCGGTAAACATTCCGAGGCCGAAGAGGCTGTTGTTGCTTATCTGACTGAGCACAACGTTGGTCGTAGAACTGTCCAGTTCCGTCTTCGTGACTGGCTCATCTCTAGACAGCGCTATTGGGGCAATCCAATTCCTATGATTCACTGCGATTGCTGCGGTGACGTTCCTGTTCCTTATGATCAGCTTCCTGTCATGCTTCCAGATAATCTTGATCTGGCAGCAGGAGACACTCTTGCTGAGTGCAAGGAGTTTGTAGAGACCACCTGTCCTCAGTGCGGCAAGCCCGCCAAGCGTATCACTGATACCATGGACACTTTCACCTGCTCTAGCTGGTATTATCTGCGCTATTGCGATCCACACAACACCGAGCTTCCTTTCTCTAAAGAATCAGTGGATCGCTGGATGCCGGTGGATAACTACATTGGTGGCATTGAGCACGCAATTCTGCACCTTTTGTATTCTCGCTTCTTTACTAAGGTCCTTCGTGACCTGGGCATGATTGATATTGACGAGCCATTTAAGAACCTGATGACCCAGGGCATGGTCAAGGATGAACACGGCGACACCATGTCAAAGTCAAAGGGTAACGTGGTTCCTCCAAGCTCTGTCATTGAGCCTTATGGTGCAGATACGATGCGTCTTGCCATTCTCTTTGTTGCTCCACCAGAGAAGGATTTTGACTGGGACGAGAAGGTCGTTGCAGGCGCAAACCGCTTTATCAAGCGCGCATGGCGTGTAGTTTGGGAGCTTTCTCGTACTGCTGATGCTTCTGCCGTACTCGACCACACAGCTTTGGATGCAAAGTCGCTTGAGCTCAACCGCGTCCTCAACGCTATGGGAATCCGCTGCACCACCGAGTTTGACAAGGGTCAGTTCAACACTGCTATTTCTGCAGTCATGGAGCTGGTTAATGCGGCAAGCGCCTACATCAATGAGGTTCCTGCAGAGTCCAGAGACGCTGCACTTTGCTACAAGGTTGCAAATGATGTTGTAGCTATGCTGGCGCCAATCATTCCTCACTGGGCTGAGGAGCTCAGCCACGAGGCTCTGGGTAAAGACACACCTGTCTATCATCAGCCTTGGCCAGAGTTTGACCCAGAGCAGGCAAAGAGCAATACCGTTGAAATTGCTGTTCAGCTAAAGGGTAAGGTCCGCGCTCGCATTGAGGTTGCTGCCGATGCTTCTGAGGAAGAGCTCACTGCGGCCGCAACTGAGGCAATTGCCGATCAGCTTGAGGGTAAAGAGATTAGAAAAGTCATTGTTGTTAAGGGCCGACTTGTGAATATCGTTGCCTAACAGCAAAAACACTTGACGAGAAGCCCTTTATCTCGTAAGATATCTCTAAACGTAGTTGTTATTAGTTGGAAGTGGGGTTGAGTTTTGACCCCGCTTCCTTTCTGTATGTAGATGAGGAGGTCAAATGCAAAACGAAGGTGCAACACAGAAAATCTTGTCCGCACTCGAGCAGGCTGCACTCAATCACCACATTGATATTGTTGATGTTGAGATTGTTGGTTCTTCTAAGAATCCTGTGGTCAGAGTAAGAATTGACCATGATGACGAGAAGGCAGAGACCATTTCTCTTGATGAGGTTGCTCAGGAAACATCATGGATCTCAGATACCATCGATGAGCTTGATCCTTTCCCAGCATCATTTACCTTGGAGGTTTCTTCTCCAGGAATGGCTCGTCCACTTCGCCGCGCAAAAGACTTTGAGCGTTTTGCAGGGGAAGAGATTCAGCTTCAGACTACCGCCACAGAGGGACGCCGTAAATTTACCGGCAAACTCTTGGGCATTGAGGGTACAACTATCTCAATCCAGACTGAAGACGAGGTCTGTACTGTTGATTTGTCTGAGTTAAAGAAGTGCGTTATTAAACCAGTTTTTGATTTCTCGGCTTCAGCCAAGAAGTAGATAGAGAGGATTATTCATGGCATCTGAAATGATGGAAGCTTTGATGTTGCTTTGCCAGGAGAAGCACATCGATGAGTTGTATCTTCTGGACCGTTTGGAGCAGTCTCTGGCAAAAAGCTATGCTGACGTCCTTCATCTTGATTTTGGCGCCCGTGTCACCATTGATAGGGCTACTGGCCGTGTCTACGTCTACGAGCTTGTCCCTAAGGGTGAGCCAGATGAGGAGACTGGTGAGTACACTGAGTTTGACGAGGTAGACGTAACTCCTCCAGATACCAGCCGTATTGCTGCACAGCATGCTAAGGCAGAGATTAAGACCCTTGTGCGCAATGCCGCTCGTGCTCAGATTTATGATGAGTTCCGTGGCCGCATTGGTGACATCATCACAGGTACTGTTCTTCAGTCCACTCCTGATTTCACCATCATTAAGATTCGTGAGGGTGTTGAGGCAGAGCTTCCACACTTTGACCAGCGTCGTTTCCCTGATGAGCGCGATGAGCGTCCAGCAGGTGAGCGTTACCTTCACAACCAGCGCATTAAGGCAATTATCGTAGACGTTCGCGATCCTAATGCAACTCAGCCAGCAGTTCGTGGTGAGCGTCAGCGTCCACCAATTGTTGTTTCTCGTACCCACCCAGATCTTATCCGTCGTCTCTTTGAGCTTGAGGTTCCAGAGGTTTATGACGGTGTTGTAAGCATCCGCTCTATTGCTCGTGAGGCTGGCGTCCGTTCCAAGATTGCTGTTTCTTCCGTTGACGAGCGCCTTGATCCAGTTGGTGCTTGCGTTGGTCCTAAGGGCAGCCGTGTTCGCACCGTAGTTTCTGAGCTCCGTGGAGAGCGCGTTGACGTTGTGCCTTGGTTTGACGATGCCGCTCGTTGCGTTGCGTCTGCGCTTTCACCTGCACGCGTTTCTCGCGTTATTGTTGATGGCGCTACGGGACACGCAACCGTTATTGTTCCTGATGATCAGCTGTCTTTGGCTATTGGTAAAGAGGGCCAGAACGCTCGTCTTGCTGCTCGCCTAACTGGTCTTCACATTGACATCAAGAACGAGTCCCTTGCTGCAAGCATTTTGAACAACCTTCCTGAGGTTGTTGAAGAGACTGTTGACGAGGAAGAGATTGCTCATCGTTGCAAGTATGTGAGCCCTAACGGAACCCCTTGCCGCAATATGGCAAGACCTGGTTCTGATTTCTGTGGCATTCATGATGACATGGAGAATGCAGAGATTTCTTCCGATCCAGACTCACTGATCTAGGCAACTACCTGTAACTATCCCGTCAACCGGAAGGTTTTCATATATGGCAAAAATGCGTGTACATGACCTTGCCAAAGAATATGGTATGCAGAGCAAAGAATTGCTCGAGCACCTTGCGGACATGAAGATTCCTGCAAAGTCTGCTTCTTCTACGCTTGAAGATGCATATATCTCTATTGTTCGTAAGAAACTCCAGCCTATTATGGAGGCTCGTGCCGCTGAAATTGCAGCTCAGAAGGCTGCTGAGGAAGAGGCTGCTGCCAAAGAGGCAAAGGCTGCTGCAGAGGCAGCAGAGGCTGAGCGACTTGCTGCAGAGGCAAGGCGTGAGGCTGAGCGTGCTGAAGAAGAGAAGAAGCGCGCAAAGGAAGAGGCTGCTCGCAAGAAAGAAGAGGAGCGCCGCCGCGCTGAGGAGGAGAAGAAGCGTCTTGAGGCTGAAGAGGCCGAGCGTAATCGCGTAAAGGATACCGCTCCTAAGGCTGCTCCTTCTTTCAATAACCTGCTTGATCAGATTGCTCAGCAGGAAGAGGTATTGAAGCAGCAGGCAGCAGAGTCTGCTGCTCAGAAGAAGGCTGAGAAGGGACCTAGAAACCACGCTCGCGCTAATGCAAGCGAGGCAAGTGGTGCTCCTTCTCGTCATAACTTCAAGAATGAGCGCGATGACGCCTCCATGTCTGATGAGCGTCCAAATGGTAAGCGTAAGAAGAACCGTCGTGGCGGAGATGACGGAGAAGACCGTTATAGCCGTATGGCGCGTGAAGCTGAGGCTTACAACAGAAGTCGCGTTTTAGATGAGGCTCGCGTTGCTATTGAAGAGGCAAGCCGCGAGTCCACTGGTCGCCGTAAAAAGCGTAAAGAGCGTCGTCAGAAGCAGGCTGCAGAGGCTGCTATGGAGCAGCGTATTGAGGAAGCACTCGCAAACGACCAGGATATTTCCCAGCTTGATACCGTAAAGGTTCCTCAGGGCTCTACTGTCTCTGAACTTGCTGAGCTTCTTGGCGTTCCTGCAAACGACATTATTAAGCGCCTGTTCCTGCTTGGCAATCCTCTGACGCTTACCGAGACCATGTCTGATGAGCTTATTGAGATTGTTGCTGATGACCTTGGCCGCCAGATTAAGATCATGTCCAAGGAGGAGGAGAATTCCTTCACCTTCTACGATGATCCTAAGGACTTGAAGCCACGTCCTCCAGTAGTTACCGTTATGGGTCACGTTGACCACGGTAAGACATCGCTTCTGGACGCAATCCGTCACACTGGCGTTGCAGCTGGCGAGGCTGGTGGTATTACACAGGCAATCGGTGCTTCTCAGGTCACCATTAACGGCCGTGAGATTACCTTCATTGATACCCCAGGTCACGAGACCTTTACCGCAATGCGTGCTCGTGGTGCAAAGGTTACCGATATTGTCATCTTGATTGTTGCTGCAGACGACGGTGTTATGCCTCAGACCATTGAGTCTATCAACCACGCAAAGGCTGCTGGTGTTCCAATTGTTGTTGCAGTCAACAAGATTGATAAGCCAGGCGCAGATCCTACCCGTGTCCGTCAGGAGCTCACCGAGTACGGTGTTATTCCTGAGGAGTGGGGCGGACAGAACATGTTTGTTGACATCTCCGCTAAGCAGAATTTGGGCATCGACGATCTTCTCGAGACCATTCTTTTGCAGGCAGATGTCCTTGAGCTAAAGGCTAACCCAGATACCTTTGCGTCTGGTAACGTTCTTGAAGCTAAGCTTGACCGTGGTCGCGGCTCTGTTGCTACTGTTTTGGTTACACGCGGCACACTCCACATCGGCGACGCTCTTGTTGCTGGTATGGCCTTTGGACGCGTCCGTGCAATGCTTGATCCTAAGGGCAACGCAGTTACTACCGCTGGTCCTTCTGATGCAGTTGAGATTCTTGGTCTGCAGACCGTTCCTGGCGCAGGCGATGAGTTCCGTGTCTTCCAGGAGGAGCGCGACGCTCGAGAGCTTGCTGATCAGCGCGCCCTTAAGGCTCGCATTGAAGAGCAGAACCGTGTTAAGCACGTTACCCTCGAGAACCTCTTTGACACCATGGCTGACCGTGACGTCAAGGAACTCAACCTCATCATCAAGGCTGACGTTCAGGGCTCCATCGAGGCTCTCCAGGATTCCCTGGACAAGATGGACCAGTCCGAGGTTCGTATTAGTACCATCCACTCTGCCGTTGGTGGCATTACCGAGACAGACGTTGTTCTCGCTGATGCATCCAACGCAATTATCATTGGCTTTGGCGTCCGTCCAGATGCAAAGGCTAAGCTTGCTGCAGAGCGCGTAGGTGTTGAAATCAGAACATATAGCGTCATCTACAAGGCAATCGAAGAGATTGACGCTGCTCGTATTGGTATGCTTAAGCCAACTGAGCAGGAAGTCCAGACCGGCGTTGCTGAAGTTCGCGATACCTTCAAGGTACCTAAGGTTGGTATTGCTGCCGGCTGCATGATTTCTGAGGGTGAGATTTCCCGCGACGATAACATCCGCCTCATCCGTGACGGCTTTGTTGTTTACGATGGAAAGATTGCATCGCTCAGGCGCTTCAAAGACGACGTTAAGAGCGTTAAATCCGGCTACGAATGCGGTATTGGCCTTGAGAACTTCCAGGACATCAAGCCTGGCGACCAGCTTGAGGGCTATCGCATTGAGCAGGTGGCTCGTACCGAGTAAGAAGGGACAGCATGAAACAGAATCAGTTTTCTCGTCGTACTAATGAGATTGCTCGAGAAAAGCTCAGCTGGATCCTTTTGTTTGAAATTTCCGACCCTGATCTCCAGCTTGTGACTGTCACAAGCTGCGAGGTCTCGGTTGATAAGTCCTTTATGCGCGCCTATGTAAGCTGTGAGCCTGATCGCTACGAGAAGGTCCTCGCAGCTCTCAAGCGTGCAAAGGGTAGGATTCGCTCGCTTTTGGGTCATGCGCTGAACTGGCGCGTAACCCCTGAGCTTGATTTCAAAATTGATACCACTACCGATGAGGCTGAGCGTATTGCTCAGGCCCTTGAGGTTGTTCCACCAACGCTTGGTGTTGAGAAAGACGAGTTTGGATACCCTCTAGCTTCTGATGAAGAGAATTCTGACGAGGAGGCGTAAGTAAGTGACGTCACTGAATACAAAAGTCAGTCGTCCAGAGTTTGACGAGGTTATAGCTCTGATTGAGCAGGCCTCGTCAATCGTTGTTTGCGCACATACTTCTCCTGATGGAGATGCGATTGGCTCTGGATTAGCACTTTCTTCCATTATTCAGAGAAGATGGCCTAGCAAAACTGTCACCAATCTTTTGGCAGATGCTGATGGAGAAGTACCACGTATTTACAAGTTTCTTGATGGTACTGAGAGCTTTGTCCCTGCAAATAAGTACGAGGGAACTCCAGATCTTTTTATCTGCGTAGATCTTTCTACTGCAGGTCGTTTGGCTGATGCAAAAGCGCTGATGGAGCGCTCTAAGACGGTAGCAGTGCTTGACCATCACCCTTATAACAACGTGTATTGGAATGCAGGGCTTGTGCGTCCTGATGCAGCAGCAACTGGCGTCATTATCACCGAGTTTGCCTGTCATTTAGGTGCAGAACTTATTCCATCTGAGGCACAATGCCTTATGTGTGCGCTGGTAACTGATACTGGTCGTTTCCAGTACCAAAACGCTGACGGCGAGGCTTTTGAGGTAGCAAGTTTGCTGGTAGAAGCAGGTGCTTCTCCATCTCAGATTGCGCTTCATGTCTACCAGAGTGATCGCTTGGCCTATCTTCATCTTGCCGCAAAGGTTATGGGTCGTATTCTCACCTTTGGTGAGGGTCGCGTTGCCTACAGCTACGTTACTACTGCAGATCTTTCTGCATCAGGTGTTCCTCTAGCAGAGATGGATGGCCTGGTAGATATTGTGCGCTGTGTTGAGGGAACAGAAATCGCACTCTTCCTTAAAGAGGTTGATGGCGGCAAAGTTCGCGGCAACCTGCGTTCAAAATCAGAGCTTGATATTTCTGGCGTAGCTCGTCAAATGGGTGGTGGTGGACACACTGCTGCTGCAGGTTTTACCGCTGAAGGCACCATTGACGATGTGTTTACCCAGATAGTCCCTCTGCTCATCGATCTTCTCGCCCTTGACAAGGAGTCATAGGTGAAGCGAGGAGCTAGTGGAATTAACGCACTTATTGCTGTTGACAAACCGCTTGGGCTGACCAGCCATGACGTGGTTTCTCGTGTTCGCCGTGCATTTGGCGAGAAACGCGTGGGGCATGCAGGCACTTTGGATCCTAATGCAAGTGGCGTGTTGGTAGTGGGCATTGGACTTGCTACAAAGCTGTTGGGCCTCCTGACGCTGGACCGAAAGGGGTATGTGGCCGATATCTCGTTTGGGGCTCGTACCTCAACCGATGATGCAGACGGTCAGGTCGTAGCCACTGCTGCTGTCCCAGAAAATCTGTGCGATGAAGAGTTTGCTCGCGCTGCATGCGCAAAGCTGGTGGGTACGGTAGACCAGCTGCCACCAGCGGTTTCCGCAATCTCTGTTGATGGCAAACGTGCCTATCAGCTTGTTCGTGAAGGTAAGACGCCAGAGCTTGCGGCTCGTAGAGTCTCTATTTACGATGCTACGCTTTTGGCGGTGCGCAAACCTTCTACTACGGATGAATCACTGGTGTGGACGGTTGCTTTTGATGTTTCTAAAGGCACCTACATCAGAAGCATTGCTCGAGACCTGGGTCAATCTCTTGGCACAGAGGCTCATATTAGTGGCCTAAGAAGGACGTTCTCTGGTCCCATTACGCTTGGTAGCTGCGCTTCATTAGAAGAGCTTGAACAAAGCCCAGCTCAAGTGCTTGAAGCAAAACGCCTTAATCCAACTGAGGTTCTTGGTTATCCTGTGCATAGGCTGACTGGAGCAGAATACAAATGTGTTGAGGTTGGAAAGCGTTTTGGTATTCCAGAAGATCTTTCTGAGGTTACTCATAACTCGCTGGTCAGCCTTGTGTGGAATGATGCTCTTGTGGGAATTTGGACAAGGCAAGGTTCCTGTCTAGTCTGCCAGACCAACTTCTCTCAAGGTATTTTGTGTAAGTAAGGACGCACGTGAACAAGGTAGAGCGCATAGTACAATCCGTTTTGTATGGAAGTGAGTTGCCGGCTCCACGTGAGCTTGGTGATGCTGACTTCTATACACTGCGTTCTGACTGCTACAGGCAGCCTTGCGTGTGCGTGCTTGGTGTCTTTGACGGACTTCATGAGGGCCACCAAGGGCTTCTCGCTAGCGCAAAAAAGGACGCCGAAGCTCGCAATATACCACTTGTTGCTGTGACGTTTTTACCAGACCCTGTTGAGGTGCTGTTTGACGGATCTCCTCGGCGATTGCTCTCGGGAGAAGATAGACTTCGTGCACTTGCCGCATGGGGAGTGGATGGCATCTTGGTGCACCACTTTACCCGCGAGTTTGCGGCATTGAGCGCTACGCAATACGTTGAGGGTAAGTTGCTTCCGAGTGTTTCGGCCGTATCCGTTCATGTGGGTTCTGACTTTGGCCTGGGCGCACAAGGAGCTGAAGGAAGCGCGTTGCTCACCTCGCTTGGGCATAAGCATGGCTTTGAAGTTCACGCCCATGAGCTCTTTTGCTCAGGTGGACAGAAAATCTCTGCAACTCGTATTAGGGATTTGCTTGAGCAGGGTAAAGTTGAGGAAGCGGCAAGTCTGTTGGGCCGCTGGCACTTTGTGGGTGGCGTGGTTAAGCACGGCCGAGGCCAAGGTACTGGTTTTGGCTTTCCAACTGCAAATGTTTCGCTCGACCTGCGTGATTGCATTCCTCAAGATGGCGTGTATGCGTGCTATGTGGTTCATGGCGCAACAGCATGGCCCGCTGCGGTTAATGTGGGAAAAGCTCCGTCATTTCAGTCTCAAACAGGACCTTTACTTGAAGCTAACCTCCTAGGTTTTAGCGGCAACTTATATGACTCGCAGGTTCAAACGGTATTTGTGAAGAGACTGAGGGAATCTAAAAAATTTGATTCGCTTGAAGAGCTCAAGCGTGCCGTTCGTGGAAATATAGATTGGGTAGCCCAGAATCTGGGTACGACTTCATATAACTTAGGAAGCGGGGAGGTGGAAGATGATAACTGACGAAGATAAAGAGCGCGTAAGACAAGCCACAGATTTTGTCACGCTTGTTTCCGAGACAGTTGAGCTAAAACCCCGAGGTCAGGACTATTGGGGATGCTGTCCTTTCCACCAAGAAAAAAGCCCTTCATTCAAGATAAATCCTTCTACGGGTCTTTGGCACTGCTTTGGCGCTTGCTCCGAAGGCGGAGACGTCTTTAGCTATGTCATGAAGCGAGAAAATCTAGATTTTCCTGACGCTATCAGATATCTTGCCGATAAAGCTGGAATTACCCTTTCAGAAGAAGCTCATGTTTCTAAGGGTCCCCGCAAGAATCGCTTAATTGAGTGTTTGACCGAGGCCGAGAATTACTTCCACTCCATGCTTATGCGCGGAAGGGGAGAAGGTCCTGAGGCGGCGCGTGCATATCTCTCTGGTCGCGGATTTGGAGCGGCTGTCTGCAAGCGCTGGAAGCTGGGATATGCACCTGGCAGAGGCGCGCTTGTAGCGCACCTGCGTAAATGTGGCTATACCACGCAAGAGATGATTGCTGCAAACCTTGCCGTTGAGCGTAACGGTCGCATCAGTGACTGGTTCTATGATCGAGTGATGTTTCCTATTCATGATGAGCAGGGAAGAACTATTGCTTTTGGCGGGCGAATTACTAAAAAGGTAGAAAACGCTCCTAAGTACCTTAATACCAGAGACACTTCTGTCTTTAATAAAGGTAAGCACCTCTTTGCCTACGATGTTGCAAAAGAGACTATTGCTGCCCAGTCCGAAGCCATTATTTGTGAGGGTTACACTGATGTTATTGCCATGCATGAGGCTGGTTTTACCAACACTGTGGCAGCTCTAGGTACCGCATTCACGTCTGAACACGTCAAACTCATCGATCGCCAGCGTGCGCGTAAAATTATTTGCATGTTTGATGGTGATGCAGCGGGTCAACACGCCGCAGCACGTGCTATTAAATTTATCGATAAAACAACCGCTGCGTTTCTTTGTGTTGTTTTGCCAAATAACCAGGACCCCATGGAGTTTCTCGCCGAATCAGGTGCAGATAAGCTACGTCCTATCTTAGATGCAGCTCGTCCGCTTATGGACTTTGTCTTTGATGCCACAACCGCGCAGTTTGACTTATCCGTGCCCGGTGGCCGAGTCAAGGCGCTTGAAGCTTTAGCATCCTTATTGGCTCCGCTCAAGACATCAGTGCTGCTGAGCGAGTATGCACTTCGTGTGTCCGATCTGCTTCATATTGATGTTGAGGAAGCAAAGCGCGCAATTAAAGCCGCACCTATTCAAGATGATACGTTGGATACGCGTACTTCAAAGGCAGCGCGCAAACAGCCTCAGAAGAGTGCGGCCAACTCTTCGTACAACTCAACTTCCAAGACTTCAACGTATACTGACGGTCCTTCATACGATGATGTCCCACCGTATGATGAGGTTCCATCATATGACGATCCATCTTCGTATGGTGTTCCTGTCGACGCTTATGTATCGCACGGTTCACAGGGGCTTTCCGCAGAAGACCGCAGACAGGTCAACTCAGAACTTGAGCTTTTAAGCGCTATGGCAACAAATCTGTCCTTGGTGCGAGAGTATCAAGATCGTATTGCAGACTTTGTATGGGCTGATGCTCGCCACCAAACTATGGCATGGGCAATGCTTGCTACTCCAGAGGGAGCTACACCAGCGCGGGTAGTTGCTGCAGCTGCGGCTGTCGAACCAAATGCGGCAGCTATTCTTTCGTCTGGCCGCGTGATATCTGAGGGCAATTCCGATACACGCCGCTCACTTGAGTTTATTGTTGATACTGTTGACTACTATTCGGTGCAGCGCAAATTGCGAGAAATTCGTTCTAATTTACGCTCCAGTTCTTATGCAGGGGAGTCTTCTGACGGAACTCTGGCAGAAGAGCAGCTTGCCGCCGCACAAGCACTTCAGACACGAGCGTTGGAGTTAGGTAAGAGGCTTACTTCAGGGCAATAAAAATACTCATTTTATGAGGATGCTACTCATCTAATTTTTTATAAATTAAAATGAGTAGTTTGATTAGGTAGAGAAACTTTTGGGTATAAAGATTTGCGCTAATCTATCGAAAGGATATTTGTGGCTGCAAAAAAGGCAAATGACGAGGTCAAACTCTCAGATGAGCTTACTAAAATTGTTGATGATCTGGTAAGTTCTTCAAAGTCTAACGGTAGTATCAGCGAAGACGATATTCAGGTTGCCATTCGTGACGTTGACGTTAACGATGATGAGCTTTCTGACCTGTATGATTCGCTGCGCGTTAAAGGTGTTGAGATTACTACCGCATCTGAAGCAACCGTTTCTTTCGCCATTGAAGATGACGCCGTAGAAGACGATTTTTCATCCGATGATGACTTGGATGACTCTTCTGATTTTGAAGATGAAGATGATGAAGATTTTGATGCTGTAAATGAGGCGCGCGAGGTTAAAGAGGCTCTCCGCTCTGTTTCTAAGGCAAAAGTCTCCAAGCCAAAACGTTCTTCTCGCGCTCGTGCTCGCCGTTCAGACACCACTACGGTTATGCTTACCGGCGATCCTGTCCGCATGTATCTTAAAGAGATTGGTAAGGTTGACCTGCTTACTGCATCAGAAGAGGTTCACCTTGCTATGAAGATTGAGGCAGGTACTGCAGCTTCTCAGAAGCTGGAGGATTTTGAGGATGGCCTCATCGAGCTCAACCGTGCAGAGCAGCGCCGCCTTATGCGTATTGAGTCCGTAGGACTTGACGCTAAGCAGCAGCTTATCTCTGCAAACCTTCGTCTTGTCGTCTCGATTGCAAAGCGCTATGTTGGCCGTGGCATGCTGTTCCTCGATCTTATCCAGGAAGGTAACCTGGGCCTTATTCGTGCTGTCGAGAAATTCGACTACACCAAGGGCTTTAAGTTCTCAACATATGCTACCTGGTGGATTCGTCAGGCAATTACCCGTGCTATTGCAGACCAGGCACGTACCATTCGTATTCCTGTCCACATGGTAGAGACCATCAATAAGCTCATCCGTGTTCAGCGTCAGCTTCTGCAAGATCTTGGTAGAGATCCTACCCCAGAAGAGATTGGCGCAGAAATGGGTATGTCTCCTGATCGCGTTCGCGAAATCCAGAAGATTAGCCAGGAGCCTGTCTCTCTTGAGACGCCTATTGGTGAAGAAGAAGATTCCCAGCTTGGAGACTTTATTGAGGATTCTTCAGCTGTTGCTCCACCAGATGCAGCTTCTGATTCAATGCTTCGTGAGCAGCTTGAGCAGGTTCTTGACGGCCTTGCTGATCGTGAGCGTAAGGTTATTAAGTTCCGCTTTGGTCTTGAGGATGGCCACCCTCGCACCCTTGAAGAGGTAGGCAAGGAGTTTGGAGTTACGCGCGAGCGTATTCGCCAGATTGAGTCCAAGACCTTGGCAAAGCTTCGTCATCCTTCTAGGTCCGGCCGTCTTAAGGACTATATGGAGGAGTAGCTTCTTGGTTTAGGTATGCAAGAGATTGTGCAAGAAGAATTTGACTAAATTTTTTCTAAATAATGCTTGCATGGTTTGGAATGTCTCTCTATACTTAAACACCGCTGAGAAGCACACATATTCCCCGATGGCGCAGCGGTAGCGCAGCTGACTGTTAATCAGCGTGTCGCAGGTTCAAATCCTGCTCGGGGAGCCAGAATTTTCAAGACCAGGCAATGCCTGGTCTTTTTTTGTAAGAAAAGCTGTCCTGCTTTTCTCGCATTAGGCAGATTTTTATTCACAGATTTGAAGCGGACGATTTTCTCGATAACTTGGCCATTTGACCGCTTTTTCTTTATTTATCCTCAAAAACTTCAAAATTGATACCGTAAAAGGTACAAAACATAACGCTTACGGTATTTCTACAACCGTTGAGCGACATCTCACAAAGAGCTGTGATGAGATTTGTTAACGTACTCATTAAGGTCAGTGTTATGCAAAAGGCATAACAAATGAGAAAGGTCACTACTATGGATGTGTCTCGTCGCAGTTTTCTAAAGTTCTGTGGTCTAGGCGTTCTTAGCGTTGGTGGATCTAGCGTTCTTGCAGCTTGCGCACCTAGCGAGAAAAAAGAGGAAGGCGCTAAAGGTGCAAAGGTAGAGAACAAGGATAAGCCTGTTGTCTTCTTCAACCGTCAGCCTTCTAACAGCTCAACCGGTGAGCTTGATACCAACACCCTTAACTTCAACAAGGACACCTATTACGTTGGCTTTGATGCAGTTCAGGGCGCAGAGCTCCAGGGCCAGATGGTTCTTGATTACATCAAGGCTCACGCAGCTGAGCTTGATCGTAACAAGGATGGCATCATTGGTTACGTTCTTGCAATTGGTGACATCGGTCACAACGACTCTATCGCTCGTACTCGTGGTGTCCGTAAGGCACTTGGTACTGGTGTTGAGAAGGACGGCAAGATTATTTCTGATCCAGTAGGCACCAACACTGACGGCTCCGCATCTGTTGTTCAGGATGGTAAGCTTGAGGTTGGCGGCAAGTCCTACACCATCCGTGAGCTTGCTTCTCAGGAGATGAAGAACACCGCTGGTGCAACATGGGATGCTGCAACCGCTGGTAACGCAATTGCTGCTTGGTCTTCTTCCTTCGGCGATCAGATTGATGTTGTTGTTTCCAACAACGACGGTATGGGTATGTCCATCTTCAACGCATGGTCAAAGGCTCAGAAGGTCCCAACCTTTGGTTACGACGCTAACTCTGACGCAGTTGCAGCTATTGCTGACGGCTATGCAGGCACCATTTCCCAGCACCCAGATGTCCAGGCTTACCTGACACTCCGTCTGCTCCGCAACGCTCTTGACGGTGTTGACATCAACACCGGCATTGAGACTGCAGACGAAGCTGGCGACAAGATTGACTCCAAGGACTACAAGTATGTTGCAGATCAGCGTTCTTACTACGCTCTCAACCTTGCAGTTACCGCTGAGAACTACAAGGACAACCTTGACGCAACCACTCCTTACAAGGATGCTTCTGCTCAGCTGAGCGCAGACAAGCACCCAGAGAAGAAGGTTTGGCTCAACACCTACAACTCTGGCGACAACTTCCTTGGTTCAACCTATGTTCCACTGCTCAAGAAGTATGCTCCACTGCTCAACCTCAACGTTGAGTACATCGCAGGCGATGGCCAGACTGAGTCCAACATTACCAACCGTCTTGGCAACCCTGACGAGTACGATGCATTTGCATTCAACATGGTTAAGACCGACAACGGTTCTTCCTATACCCAGCTGCTTAAGTAATTAAGTAGTCGATAGCACGAAACAATACCGGAGGGGAGACACCTGCTCTCCTCCGGTGTTCTCGCGAATAAGCGCAATAACTTAGCGAGATAAGGGGTGATTACATGGCAGATACAGAAAACGATATCGTTCTAACAATTGATGGAATGAGCAAGTCCTTTGGACGTAACCGCGTTCTGGATCACATTTCAATGAACGTACGCCGTGGAACCGTTATGGGTCTTATGGGAGAGAACGGCGCAGGCAAATCTACCATGATGAAGTGCCTGTTTGGTACGTATCAAAAAGATGAAGGCAAGATATTTCTTGACGGCAAAGAGGTTAGTTTCTCTGGACCAAAAGACGCACTTGAGAATGGCGTCGCAATGGTTCACCAGGAGCTTAACCAGTGCCTTGATAGAAATGTTGTAGATAACTTGTTCCTTGGTCGCTATCCCGTTAATGCAATGGGTGTTGTCGACGAGGGACGCATGAAAAAAGAAGCTAATGAGCTCTTCAGGCGTCTTGGTATGACTGTAGACCTGACACAGCCTATGAAGAACATGTCAGTATCTCAGCGTCAGATGTGCGAGATTGCAAAGGCAATTTCTTACAACGCTAAGATTATTGTTCTTGATGAGCCTACTTCTTCGCTTATGACTCAAGAGGTCGAGAAACTCTTTGAGATGATTCGTATGCTCAAAGAGCAGGGAATTTCTTTGGTCTACATCTCTCACAAGATGGATGAGATCTTTGAGATTTGCGACGACATTTCAGTTCTTCGTGACGGCAAGCTTGTTATGACCAAGCGCTCTGATGAGACCAACATGAATGAACTTATCTCTGCAATGGTTGGCCGCTCACTTGAAAATCGCTTCCCAGATGTTACTAACACACCTGGTAAGACGTATCTTTCTATTCAGCACCTTTCAACTAAATATGAACCATACCTTCAGGACGTCACCTTTGATGTAAAGAAGGGTGAGATCTTTGGTCTGTATGGTCTTGTCGGCGCCGGTAGAACAGAGCTTCTTGAGACAATCTTTGGTGTAAGAACCAGAGCTGCAGGTCGTGTCTACGTCAACGGGCACCTTATGAACTTCTCGACAGCTGCAGAGGCAATGGATCACGGCTTTGCCATGATTACCGAGGAGCGTAAAGCAAACGGCCTGTTCCTTAAGGGCGATCTGACGTTTAACACAACCATTGCAAACTTGAATCAGTACAAGTCTGGTCCAATCCTTTCTGATCCTAAGATGACTAAGGCTACCGTCAACGAGCTCAAGGTTATGAACACCAAGGCTCAGGGTCCATCAGATTTGATTTCAAGTCTTTCTGGTGGCAATCAGCAGAAGGTCATTTTTGGTAAGTGGCTCGAGCGCTATCCTCAGGTTTTCCTGATGGACGAGCCTACTCGTGGTATTGATGTTGGTGCTAAATATGAGATCTACCAGCTCATTATTGATATGGCTAAGAGCGGTACCACTATTATCGTAGTCTCTTCGGAGATGCCAGAGATTTTGGGAATTACCAACCGTATTGGCGTTATGTCCAACGGCAGGCTCTCGGGCATCGTAAATACCAACGAGACAAATCAAGAAGAACTCCTGCGCCTCAGCGCAAAGTACCTGTAGGAGAGGATGATACAAATGCCAAAAACAGGTGGATCTGTTCTGACGGCCGAGCAGGAAAAAGAGCTGCTAAAGCCTATTGATCAGAAGATTGGTTCCATTCAGGCTCAGATTGATGAGCTTCGCGCAAATGGTACCAACAAAGTAATTTCAACACTGAGCGCTATTGAATCAACAAAGCGCGATAAGTCTATCTCTGCTGAAGAGCGCAATACGCTTATTGAGGGCTACAAGGCTGAGCTGGAGCTTGCAAAGAAGGTTGAGTCCGAGAACAGCGCTCAGGTCTCCAAGCTTATTGCAGAGGCCGAGGCTTATCTCAAGGAGCACTACAAGAGCGAGTATCTTGAGCCAGTTAAGGCAAGCTGTGTCGTAGAGAAGGAGCAGGCTAAGCAGAATTACGCTGCTGCTCTTGAGCGCCTCAAGAAAGAGCATGAAGAGGCTGTCAGCAAGACTTCTGATGCTCAGGAAATCAAGGACGAGAAATACGTCTATAAGAACCGCCAGTTCGACGCTAAGGTCAACTATCAGAAGGATCTTCAGCGCATCAAAGACCGCGCTCATAATGCGTTTAGTCATGAGTATCACCTCATCGACCTTCTCAGGATGTCTAAGTTCACTCCACTGGAGTCTCAGGCTCAGAAGTGGGAGAACTACAAGTACACCTTTAACACCCGTTCATTCTTGCTTCAGAACGGCCTGTACATTGTTATTCTTCTGGTATTTATTGCCCTTTGTATCATTACCCCAGCAGTTAAGGGCACTCAGCTTCTGACATACTCCAACGTCATCAACATTCTTCAGCAGGCATCTCCTCGAATGTTCCTGGCTCTTGGTGTAGCTGGATTGATTCTGCTTACCGGTACTGACCTGTCTATTGGTCGTATGGTTGGTATGGGCATGACCGCTTCAACCATCATCATGCACCAGGGCATCAATACTGGCCAGGTCTTTGGTATCACTTTTGATTTTACTGGTGTTCCAATTCCTGTCAGAATCATCATGGCTCTGGTTACCTGTATTGTCCTGTGCACCTGCTTTACCAGTATCGCTGGCTTCTTTACCGCTAAGTTTAAGATGCACCCATTCATCTCGACCATGGCTAACATGCTGATTATCTTTGGTATTGTTACCTATGCAACAAAGGGTGTTTCATTCGGCGCTATTGAGCCATCCATTCCAGACATGGTTATTCCACGAATTGGTAAATTCCCATCCATCATTTTGTGGGCAATCGCAGCTATCGCCATTGTTTGGTTCATCTGGAACAAGACTACCTTTGGTAAGAACCTCTACGCTGTAGGTGGAAACCCTGAGGCAGCAGCTGTTTCTGGTATTTCAGTCTTTAGAGTTATGGTTGGCGCCTTTGTCATGGCTGGTATCCTCTATGGATTTGGTTCATGGCTCGAGTGCATGCGTATGGTCGGCTCCGGCTCTGCAGCTTACGGACAGGGTTGGGACATGGACGCAATCGCAGCCTGCGTTGTTGGTGGTGTTTCATTCACCGGTGGTATTGGTAAGATCTCTGGCGTTACCGTGGGTGTTCTCATCTTCACCGCACTGACTTACGCTCTGACCATTCTTGGTATCGACACCAACCTGCAGTTTGTCTTCTCGGGCGTCATTATTCTGACCGCTGTCACTCTTGACTGCCTGAAGTACGTCCAGAAGAAGTAGTCCACTACTACGTGCAAGTTTCGAGGCGTCTACTTACGTAGACGCCTCTTTTTTCGGCAAAAAACGGTGCCTGCACGTTAAGGAAAAGTGGCTTTACGGGGAAATTACAAAGCAGCTGGTAAACTAAGGTATCTCTTCGGACATATGTCCTTTTATGATTTTCGCACCACACCTATGACAGATAATCTGCAAAAATTGGCGAGAAAAGCACACCTAAGGCTGATATTCTGCAGATTTAGAGAGAAATAACACACCTATGACAGAAAATATGTTAACTATCGACAGATTATTTGACTTTGGTGTGCTTGGGTTTCTCGATACATGCAGATTATCAGTTATAGGTGTGGTCAGAGCATTGAGCGGAGCTATTTCCGACAGATTATCCGACATAGGTGTGCTAGAAGAGTTAACCAGATTCCACATCCAACAGAATATCCGTCTCTACGGAGCTTATACTTTTTTTAACTGTCGCAGGCTGCTGGTTTGGCGGTAAAAAACAAGAGGACCGATCTTCTCGGCCCTCTTGCTGGGTGATTTATGCGATTGCGAGATACGCTGTAGCTCGCGGTACGCTGAAGTTCGTGGCTCGCTGCAGCTGCACTGTGCAGCAACCCGCTGCGGATAGCAGCGACTACAGAGACTCGAGGAAGCGATGTTGCGCGACTCGTCCTTCTTCGTCCCACTTGAATACGCCGGCGTCTTCAAGGACGTGCGAGAAGACAATACCAACCTCGTCGTAGATGTACTTCTTGAGCTGCTCGGACGAGAGGGAAGCGTTGCCCTTGCTGGATCCGTCACCCTGTTCAAGCAACTTAGCGTAAATCTGGCGTGCCCAGTCGGCGTGGGAGATGGTGGTAGAATCCGTGGTCAGCTGACCGTAGACGGCATTGGCTTTCTTGTCATTTGCCAGGCACTGCTCCATAACCGACTGAACTTTGTTGAGCTCTGGCACAAGGCGAGGAGGAAGTACAGCAAGGCCCATGACCTCGATGAGGCCGATATTCTCTTTCTTGATGTGGTGATACTCGGCATGAGGATGGAAGATGCCAAGCGGATGCTTTTCGCTGGTAATGTTGCAGCGCAATGCAAGAAAGACCTCGTAGATGTCATCTTCCAGCTTGCGAACAACAGGAGTAACCGTGTTGTGGAGCTCGTCATCAGTTTGCGCGTAAACAGAGACGGATTCGTCGGTATAGCCGCGCCATGCAGTGATGATAAACTCCGCAGCCTTGAGTGCTTCTTCTCGACTGGTGGAGGAGAGGCGGAGGACAGAGAGTGGCCACTTAAGAATTGCGCCCGCTACCTCGGGGAACTGCTTGAGTTCAAACTCTTCTGCAACTTCCGCACGCATCATAGGGAACTCGTAACGTCCGCCCTGGTAGTGATCGTGCGAGAGAATCGATCCACCAACAATAGGCAGGTCGGCATTGGAGCCAATAAAGTAGTGGGGGAATCTGTCCACAAAGTCAAAGAGATTGACGAGCGCCTCGTGATCAATGTGCATAGGAATGTGATCCGAGTTCATGGCAATGCAGTGCTCGTTAAAGTACGCGTATGGACTGTACTGGAATCCCCAACGATGCTGGTTGAGCTCAATAGGGATGATGCGCAGGTTTTGTCTGGCAGGATGAGCACCTGCGCCAGACGAAGCGCCGCGTCCGGAGTAGCCCTCGTTATCCAGGCAGAGCTGGCATGCGGGGTACTTCTCGCCAGAAGTGTTTTGAGATGTTTTAGCTGCTGCAATCTCACGAGGATCTTTTTCTGGCTTGGAGAGATTGATGGTAATCTCAAGATCTCCCCAGGTAGTTGGCGTAGTCCAGGTAATGTTTCTGGCAATGGCGCTTCTTCTGACATAGCCAGCATCACAGCAGAGTGTGTAGAACCAGTCAGTTGCAGCACGAGGTCCCTCAGAAGCGTACAACTCGTTGAAATGGCGTGCGACCTCGGAAGGCTTTGGCAGCAGAAGACCCATAACGCGCATAGCAAAAGAGTCCTCGCCACTCTGGGTGTTCTCGACAAGTCCATGAGAAACAGCTAGACGAGCAAGCTCGGCCAGCGTCTGATCAAGATTAAACGCCGTCAGGTCAATCTTCTCCCAAGACTTAACGGGAGCTGGACCTTCGTACGAGAGCATATCCAGCAGAGCGTTATAGCACCAGGTCAGATCCTCAGTTTGAATAAGTCCGCGCTCGCATGCATACGCAACAAGCTGCTGAATGCACAGCGCGCTCTCGTTATCTGCTACAGCCATTGTGCACAAGCTCCCTGGTCAGAGATGGCGTAGTGGCGGCAAGCACCTTCGCCAAACCACTGGTTCATTTGTGCGATAAAGGTCTCGACAAGGGCGAGAGGAACAAAGCACTGGATAGAGCCGCCAAAACCGCCGCCGTGAATGCGAACGGCGCCAGAACCTTTTAAGATGCTCTCAGCCAAGCCAAGGGCAAGCATGGCCGGCTGATACGAGCCAGAAGTAGAGACGTTCTGCAGGTACATACCGGAGCTTGCACCGGAAGCGTTGGTGAGTGCGATAAAGGACTCAATATCAGAGTTCTGAAGATCTGCCCAGCGCTTATCTACCAGGTCATTTTCGTACCAGTAGTGAATAGCACGGAGAAGAGCGCGGTCTCCAAGATCTTCTCGCAGCTCATTGACGTGAGCTTGAAAGTCTTCAACGGGAACCTCAGAGAGGCGAGTCTTGCCAAAGGCCGCGGCAACTTTCTGCATCTCAACAGGAACAGCGGCATACTCATCAGTGAATGCAACATGATCGCAACCAACGTCAACAAGGCAGAGTGCATAGCCGTAATCCTCAAAGTTGAGGTCCAGCTTTTCTGCCTTGGGCTCTGCGGGATCTTCAAAGTTCATGAAGGCAAGGCCGCCAAGGCAAACAGCGAGCTGATCCATAAGACCGCACGGCTTACCAAAGTAAACGTTTTCTGTGTTCTGGCTCATTTGGGCAAGTTTTACAGCAGAAATCTCGCTGCCACCTTCCCAGAAAGCTTCCATTGCACGGCCGACTGCAGCCTCAAACGCAGCAGAGGAAGAAAGTCCACCGCCACCAGGAACATTGCTAACTACTGCCATGTCAAAGCCGTATGGCTCAAAACCAAGTTTGACCAGGTTTGCTGCCATACCGCGAACAATAGCCTTAGTGCTCAGATACTCAGCTTCGGTGGGCTCAAGATTTGTGTAGTCAACCTCAAAAGGATCATATCCCACGCTGGCTACACGAATAACGCCCAGGTTGTTAGGGGCGCAAATTGCATCAATAGCAACGTCTAGGGCACCAGCGATGACATGACCGCCCTCGTGATCTGTGTGGTTTCCTGCAATCTCGGAGCGACCAGGCGCGTGTACCGCAAGATAGCGGTCAGCTTTTCCAAACATTTGCTCAAAGTGCTCTTTTGCGCGATTGAGCTGAGCTGTGGTTTTCTCGTCAAACGTGTGAGCCATGGTGTTCCTTTCCCTTTAGTGCCGTGAAGCTACAGGTACCTTAAAAGAATCGATAAACAATTTGCGAGCTGTAAGGCTGCTCAGGCGTGCAGGTAGGCTGAGGCCACTCTGCATGGTGAGCACAATCTGGATAAAACTCGCTCTCAAATGCAAAACCAGCGTGAGGCTTGTAAATAGCGCCGTCTTTTGCGCGAGCCTCATCAATCCAGTTGCCGGTATACAGATGGGCGCCAGGAGCGGTAATTTGAATTTCTAGTGAGCGTCCGCTTTCTGATGTGGCGAGAAGGGCGGGGCGTAGCTGGCCATTTTCATAGTTAGTAATAGCGAAGCAGTGATCATAACCGCGAGCAATTTTGAGCTGCTCATTATCTGCGTCAAGATCTTTGCCAATGGTCTTAGGTGTGCGGAAATCAAAAGGAGTTCCTGCAACAGAGTCTACGGTTCCTGCAGAAACTGAGTCATCTCGTAGAGGCAGATATGAATCTGCTTGGATAGTAAGTTGGTGACCAAGAACATCACCAGAATCATGACCGTTGAGGTTAAAGTAGACATGGTTGGTCATGTTTACAAAAGTTGCAGCATCAGTTGTGCAGGTATACGTAAGATTTAGCGTTGACTGTGAGTCTTCTTCAACAAGCGTATAGGCCGCAGTAATATGACGGTTTCCTGGCAGTCCATATTCTCCATCTACCAGGTCAATGCTAAAGGTTACCGTATTATGCGCTTCATCAATTTCTGCCTGCCAAATGCGCTTATGGATACCAGCAACTAAATCAGTGTGCAGGTTATTTTGATTGTCTGGACCGTTGTTTTTAGGAAGGTGATAGACAACTCCATTAAGCGGGATTTCTGCTTTATCTGCTCGATTAGCAGAAGGTCCAATGGATGCGCCAAAGCAGGCGGGGTTATCTAAATATAAGTCAAACAAGCCATAGCCAAGAACGACATCTGCTTGCGTGCCATAGATATCTGGTACAGAAATGCCAAGAATGGTTGCACCAAAATTACTCAATTTAACTGCTGAATGAGCGCCGCGAATAGTATAGGTAAGCGCAGCAGGGGAGTTAACAAAACTATCAAAAGGTCGAACATCAATCATCGGATACCTCCGAGATACCACTCATAGTGCATTACCCCTACTATGTTAACGTACTCATAACGAACTAACAGGAAATTATTAAGTTTTCAGTCAGTGGTATTTTTGCGGGGGCAAACGGTTAGAGCGCAGGTCAAAAGTCCTTCTCGCCGAACGGTTCTTTTTTTACCGTGAGCGTTTAATTTGCTGATAAATATGCAATTTTATCGCGTTATGTCAATCTGCCTGTTAGTATGAGTACGTAAACAAGCAGATAATCGGAGGAATTCGTGACTCGCTCGCATAGTTCTAGCTCAAATAAGCGCTCTGTTTCAATGGCTGATGTAGCGCAGGTTGCTGGTGTTTCTCAACAGACCGTTTCTCGTGTTGCTAATGGCGCTCAGAACGTCAGCAAGGCCACGCGAGAAAAAGTCCAGGCAGCAATGGAGTCTATGGGCTTTAGGCCAAGCTTTGCGGGTAGGTCGTTGAGGTCTGGCTCGTATCAATCGGTGGGACTTTGCTTGTACGACATTCGCGAGTTTGGTAACTTAGCCACGCTTGATGGCATTGTTTCTGCAGCTCGTGAACACGAATATGCAATTACGATGATTGAGAAAGGCTCCGACGACGGCTTGTGTCTGCAGGATATTTCTCATCGTATGTCCAATCTTCCCGTTGACGGCATGATTATCAGCATGAGCCTTATGGCATCAGACTTTGAATCATTTGTGCCGCAGCCAGGCCTTGGAACTGTTCTTCTTACTATGCACGAGCATCCTTATTGCACAACCGTTGACTCAGATCAGTATGGTTGCTCAAAGCTTGTTATTGACCACCTCTATGAGCTTGGTCACCGCAAAATCCGCTTTGTAGCAGGTCCTTCATACTCCATTGACTCGCAATTTCGCGAGAAGGGCTGGCGAGATGCCATGTCTGAGTATGGTCTGGAAATTGTTGAGCCACTTGCTGGTGACTGGACTGCTAACAGCGGCTATGAAATTGGTAAAAAACTGCGAGAAAACCGTGATTTTACTGCGGTGTATGCGGCAAATGACCAGATGGCGCTTGGTGTCATTGCTGCATTTGAAGAGGTAGGGCTCAGTGTGCCAGATGATGTCAGCATTGTTGGTGTTGACGACTCTCTTGAAGACTATCTGCCAAACTTCTCGCTGACAACCGTTCGCTTTAACCTGCTGGAGCGTGGTCGCGTAGCCCTTGAGCATGCAATTCGTGCATCCGAGCCAGGGTATGAGCCTGAGGCAATTAGGATTGCTCCTAAACTTATTGTTCGTACCACCACAGCAGCACCACAGAAGTAGAGAAGTAACTTAAAAAGTCGGGTTTCTCGCCATAATCAGCTATACTGTTCAGGCAATAGTTGATTAGAGGAGTTGTATGTCTGAGTCACCAAATAAAGAACTAGGCTGGTCAGTTCAGGTTTCTTTGGATACGCATGAGATTCGTGCTGGAGAGACTGTAACTGCTACTCCTAAGATTATTGGTGCAGATCCTAAGGGCTTCAAATTTCACTACGTATGGAGCTTGAATGACCGCTGGGATGAGGGTTTCTGGGATACCACAGAGCACCAGTTTGGCGACTCAATTCCTAATACGTCGTGGACGTACACCTTCCCAGAGCCTGGCCGTTATCATCTCTACATTGATGCATTTGACACACACAACAATCCTCAAACAGTTACCGCTTGGGTAGTTGTTGCTGGTGAAGACGATTTTATGCGTCCACCACTTCCTTCTGAAGACGCAGAGACAGTTGTTGCGGTAAACGGCGTTTCAGAGATTTTTAATATTGCTTCTGAGCAGTTCAACTCGCTGAAAGAGTACTTTATTGCTTTTGCCCGTGGCGAGGTTGCTTTCAAAGAGTTCAAGGCCCTTGATGACATCTCGTTTGAGGTCAAGCGCGGCGAGGCTTTTGGTCTGGTGGGCACAAACGGCTCCGGCAAGTCCACCATGCTTAAAATCATTGCTGGTGTACTTGAGCCCTCTAAGGGAACTTGCGAGGTCAAAGGTACTATTGCGCCTCTTATTGAGCTGGGTGCTGGCTTTGACATGGAGCTGACCGCTAAAGAGAATATCTACCTTAACGGTGCTCTTCTTGGTTACAAGAAAGAGTTTATTGATTCGCACTTTGACCAGATTGTGGAGTTTGCTGAGCTTGAGGGCTTTATGGACATGCCACTCAAGAATTACTCGTCTGGTATGGTGGCACGTATTGCCTTTGCAATTGCTACCGTTACAGAGCCTGACCTGCTTATTGTTGACGAGACACTCTCGGTTGGAGACTTCCTTTTTCAGCAAAAGTGCGAGAACCGCATCAAGGAGCTTGTTGCTTCTAATAATGTTACGGTCCTTCTGGTTTCTCACTCTATTGACCTGGTTCAGCGCATTTGTGACCGCGCTATTTGGATTGAGAAGGGTAAGCAGCGCATGCTTGGTCCTGTAGATGAAGTTTGTGAAGCTTACGAGCACCTCAAGAGATAATTAAAATTCCTAACCAAAAGTTAGGTTCTGTACGAGTACAATATGTGTGTCTTTAAATGTGGTACGAGATACCCGTAAGGCTCATAGTCATAGTTTTGCCTTTTGGATACCTTGTGCCTGGTCAGGTGAGGTATCTTTTTTTATTGGAGGCGCTATGGCTCAAGAAAGTTCGCACTCTCTCATTGTGGACGAGCAGTCCCTTGACCGCATGCTTACACGAATTGCTCACGAAATTGTCGAGAATAACGATTCAATTGAAAACGTTATTCTCGTAGGCATTATTCGCCGTGGAGAAGTTTTGGCTTCTCGCCTTGCGGAAAAGATTTTGAGCTTTACCGGATGTAAGCCAAAAGTTGGCTCACTTGATATCAGTTTTTATCGCGATGATTTTAGAAGAAACACTGCACCGGTACTTCATGCAACTAATATCGATTTTGATATTACGGGCACAAGTGTTGTGCTGGTAGATGACGTTCTTCAGACCGGAAGAACTATCAGAGCAGCGCTTGACGCCCTCATTGATTACGGCCGCCCTGAGCGTGTCCAGCTGGCCGTAGTAGTTGATCGCGGTCACCGCGAGCTTCCTATTAGACCTGACTATGTGGGAAAGAACGTTCCTTCATCAAAGAGCCAGGTAGTCAGCTTAAATGTTAAAGAAATTGATGGTCAGGACTGCGTCTTGCTGTATGAAGCTGACTTTTCTGACCCCTTTATTGAGGGAGGAAACTAATGCTTTCGGTTAAACATTTGATTGATACAAACAGTTTGACTCGTGACGACATCCAGCAGATTCTTGATACTGCTCAGTCGTTTGAAGCGGTAAACAACAGAGACATTAAAAAGGTGCCAGCACTTCGCGGCCGCACTATTGTCAATCTGTTTTTGGAGCCTTCTACCAGGACTCGCTCTTCATTTGAGCTTGCCGAGAAACGCCTCTCTGCTGATGCTCTGAACATGGGAGGTTCAACCTCGTCTGTTGTTAAGGGAGAGTCGTTAGCAGACACCATTCAGACCATCGACGCTATGAACGTTGATATGTTTATCTGCCGCGCAAGACTTGCAGGTACGCCACAGAAGATTACCGAGCACACCGATGCGGTTGTCATCAATGCTGGCGACGGTAAGCATCAGCACCCAACGCAGGCAATGCTTGACCTCTATACCATTCGCAAAAACTTTGGGCATCTTGATGGCCTTAAAGTTGCCATTGTTGGCGACCTTTCTCACAGTCGCGTTGTTGGTTCTTTGGTGCCAGCACTTAAGACTATGGGCGCAGAGGTTGTTCTGGTTGGTCCTCCAACATTCCACGTAGACGATCCAAGTTGGTTTGGTTGCTCTCAGACCTCACACTTTGATGAGGTCATTGGTGATGTGGACGTCGTGTACATGCTTCGCGTGCAGCTGGAGCGTATGGAAGGAGCGCCTATTCCTTCTCGCCGTGAGTACAACAGACTTTGGGGCCTTGACGAGCGCCGCAGTAAGTTGATGAAGCCTGAGGCAATTATCTGCCACCCAGGACCTATGAATCGCGGTATGGAAATTAGCAGCGAGGTGGCCGATTGTGCTCGCTCTCGCATTCTTGACCAGGTCAATGCAGGCGTTTTGACGCGCATGGCCGCAATGTATTTGCTTCTGGGAGGAGACTCTGATGGCATTTCTGCTTAAGGGCGCGCGTGTTGTAGACCCGCAGCTTAATCTTGACGCAGTACTGGACGTTCGTATTGAGGGAGAAACTATTGCTGAAGTAGCAGCAACCGTTGCACCTCAAGAGGGCGATACCGTCATTGATGCAAAGGGAAAGGTGCTAGCACCTGGCCTTGTTGATATGCACGTCCACTTTAGAGATCCCGGTTTTGAGTACAAAGAGACCATCGAGACGGGCTCTAGGGCTGCGGTTCATGGTGGCTTTACTGATGTTGCTACTATGCCAAACACCAATCCTGTTACCGATAACGGGCCTGCTGTTCGCTTCCAGATTGACCGCGGCAATGAGGTTGGTTTGATTCATGTTCGTCCTATGGGTGCCCTTACCAAGGGTTCTAAGGGACAAGAGCTTGCTGAGATTGGCAACATGGTTGACGAGGGAGCATCCGCATTCTCTGATGACGGCCACGGTGTCCAAAGCGCTCGTATGATGCGCACCGTTATGGAGTACGTTTCCCAGTTTGACCGCGTTGTTGCTGCTCACTGTGAGATTGAGTCCATCAGTGCTGGTGGTGTTGTCAACGAGGGCCGCGCAAGCACGCGTCTAGGTATGTTTGGTTGGCCAGCACTTGGCGAGGAGCTGGAAATTTCCAGAGATATTGATCTGTGCCGCCTTACCGGTTGCCCTCTACACATTTGCCACATTTCAACGGGCAGGGGAGCAGAGCTGGTACGTGCAGCTAAGAAGGAAGGCTTGCCTGTTACCGCAGAGGTTTGTCCTCACCATCTCTTCTTGTCTGAAGATGACATCACTGATACGTATAACACCAACCTTAAGATGAATCCACCGCTCAGAACTGCTGAGGATGCGCTTGCTCTTCAGGCAGCGGTTGCAGACGGGACAGTTGATTGTATTGTTACTGACCATGCGCCTCATGCAGCTCACGAGAAGGACTGTGAGTGGGAAATCTCTTACTTTGGCTGCATTGGCCTTGAGACCTCGCTGCCTTTGATGGTCACTAATATGGTGCGTACCAATAAGCTTTCTTACACTGGTCTTGTTCGCGCAATGGCCGTTAATCCTCGTCGTATTCTGCGTCTTGAGCCTGTTAAGATTGCTGCAGGTTACAAGGCTGACCTGACCCTTTTTGACCCAGAAAAGAAGGTTCAGATTACGACAGAGTATTTTGAGAGCAAGTCCAAGAACTCCGCCTTCATTGGCGCTGAGCTCTATGGTGTTGCAACAGATGTGTTTGTTGATGGTAAGCGAGTTCTTGCCAATGAAGTAGTTGTTCCTGGAGGGGAAAAGTAATGCCACTACGTGGAAATGTACAGGTATTTGACTTTACGGTTTTGAGTAATACCCAGGTTGCCCAGAATCTGTATAGAGCCCAGCTCAAGGTACCAGGTCTTTGTAAGTCTCTAGCGCCTGGTCAGTTTGTAAACGTTAATGTTCCAGGCGATAAGCGCCACATTCTTCGCATCCCACTGTCCTTCTCGCTAGCTGATAAAGCAACCGATACGCTCGAGCTTATCTACGCAACGGTAGGCGAGGGTACACGCAGGCTTTCTCAGATGAAGCCTGGTGACGCTAGTGACATGACTGCTCCTTGCGGCCGCCCCTGGCGCCTTAACGCCTCTAGCAAGAGAAGCGTCCTGGTAGCAGGAGGTGTGGGTATCACACCAATTATCGCTGCAGCGCGCAAGCTTACAGAGCTGGGTGTTGAGTTTGACGCGGTCATTGGCGCACAAACTGCCGAGAAACTCTTTGGAGAAGAAGATCTTCTCGCCTTGGGCGCACAGAACGTGTACGTCACAACGGATGACGGTTCTAAGGGTACTAAGGGCTTTGTAACAGCAGCTTTGGAGGAACCTCTAAGTCAAGGTGTTTGGGACGCTGTGTATACCTGCGGTCCAGAGCCTATGATGAGAAGCGTGGCCAAGCTTGCAATTGCCAACAACGTTGCTTGCCAGGTTTCTATGGAGCGTATGATGAGCTGCGCCTTTGGCGCATGCAACACCTGCAATGTCCCACTTGCTAAGGGCGGCTATGCGTCTGCTTGCATGGTTGGACCTGTTTTTGAGGCAAAGGAGATCGCATGGTAGATCAGGTAAAAATGGCCGTTAATCTGGGCGGTATCCAGATGAAAAACCCTATCAACACTGCTGCGGGTACCTTTGGCTACGGTTGGCAGTTTGAGGGTTTCTACGACGTTTCTCTGCTTGGCGCCATCACTATGAAGGGTGTTGCTCGCGTTCCTTGGGAAGGAAACCCAGCTCCTCGTATGTGCGAGCTCAACGGCGGCATGATGAACAGCGTTGGCCTTGCCAATCCTGGAGTGGACGATTTTATCGCCCACACTGATGACTACATGAAAGATCTTGAGGGTCGTGGCACACGCGTTATCATGCAGATGGCAGCACACTCCGTGCAGGAGATGATTGACGTTGTCGAGCGCCTTGAAGAGCTTAATCCACACATCTCAGCTATTGAGCTTAACGTGAGTTGTCCAAATCTTGAGAAGGGCGGTAAGCCCCTCGGTGGTACTCCAGACCAGGCTACAGAGATTATGAAGGCAGTTCGTCCTCTGACAAAGCTGCCCATTCTGGTTAAGATGGCCCCCGTCAACGTTGCCGAGATTGGTAAGGCTTTTGAGGCTGAAGGCGCTGATGGTCTAACGCTCATCAACTCTATTCCAGGCATGTCAATTAACGTCCACACAAGAAAGAGCAGGCTCTCTAAGCCAACTGGCGGCCTCAGTGGTCCTCTCTGCCATAATGCTGCTGTTCGCATGGTTTGGGAGTGCGCAAGTGCGGTTTCTATTCCTATTTGCGGCGTTGGTGGCGTAGAAACGGGCGAGGATGCTGCAGAGTTTATCCTTGCGGGAGCTACGGCTGTCTCGGTGGGTTCTGCAAACCTTTATGACCCAATGTGTGCTCCACGTATTCTGAACGAGCTTACTGACTGGGCAAAGTCTCAGGGAGTATCTGACATCCACGAGCTGATTGGAGCTGTTGAATGCTAACAGACGAGCAGGCACGCGACGCCGTTATTGTTGCGCTTGATTGCACAAGAGAAAGAGCTCTGGAGCTCACCGATCTTCTCGCCGGCCATGCACGCTGGGTTAAGGTTGGCATGACGCTTTTTTATCGCTACGGACCCTCGATGGTAGATGAGATGCACGCTCGCGGTTTCAAGGTGTTTCTTGACCTTAAGGTGCACGACATTCCATTCCAGGTCAAAGGCGCTGTCCACTCTGCATCGCTTTCTGGTGCAGACATCTTATCTATCCATGGCCTGGGAACCGCTCAGATGATCTCTGCTGGTCGCGAGGGTGCAGAAGAGGCTGCAGCAGAGCGTGGCGTTGATGAGTCTGGCCGCACCAAACTGGTGGCTATCTCTGTGCTTACCAGCATGGATGAGGATGCGCTTCACTCCATTGGCGTAGACGGATCTATTAAGGATGAAGTTGCTCGTTTGGCGTCTCTTTCTTATTACGCTGGTGCCGATGGAATTGTCTGCTCGCCTCAGGAAGCACAGGAGATGAGAGAGCTTTTGGGACCAAATGCGCTCATCGTGACCCCCGGAGTACGTCCAGAAGGTGCCGAGAAGGGCGATCAGGTCAGAATTTCCACACCTTCAGCTGCAATTAAGGCTGGAGCAAGCAAATTGGTAGTTGGTAGGCCAATTACCTGCGCAAACAATCCAGTCGAAGCATTTGAATCCATCATTTCTGAGCTCAAAAATTAACGGAAATTGTTGGAATTGTGATGAACAGGTGGTTTTTGATGCGGAAATATTAAAAAACCCCTTGTAAATAACGTGTTATGTGGCAAACTATTTTGCTGAAGTGCAAAAGGCACATTAAATTGAGTTTCGTATATGAAGTACGAAAACGATGTTTGGAGGAACAATGGCTCTACCTACACTTACCGATGAGCAGCGCAAGGCAGCACTTGAGAAGGCAGCTCAGGCTCGTCACGCTCGTGCAGAGCTTCGCGAGAAGGTTAAGACTGGTAAGGTCTCCCTTAAAGAGGTCCTTGATTCTACCGATCCTATTGCTGAGCGTATGAAGGTTTCCGCTCTTATCGAGTCCCTTCCTGGCTATGGCAAGGCAAAGGCAGCAAAGATTATGGACGAGCTCGGAATTTCCGCAACTCGCCGCGTTAAGGGCCTTGGCGCTCGTCAGCGTGAGCAGCTCCTCGAGGCACTGACCAAGTAGTGGCTCGTTCAGCCAAACTTTTTGTAGTATCTGGACCGTCAGGTGTAGGAAAAGGAACGCTTGTCTCTCTGTTGAGGGACAAGCGCCCAAACCTAGGCCTGACGGTTTCGGCTACTACGCGCTCTCCACGACCAGGAGAAGTCGATGGAGTTGCGTATTATTTTCTCTCCGATGAAGAATTTAAAAAGCGCGTTGATGCTGGTGAATTCCTTGAGTGGGCTCATGTTCATGGCCATTGCTATGGCACGCTCAAATCAGAGGTTGATCGCCTAATTTCTGCAGGTCAGTCTGTTGTTCTAGAGATTGACGTTCAGGGTGGACTTATGGTCCACAAACAATATCCCAACGCCATTCTCGTCTTTATTAAGCCACCTTCATTTGAAGAGCTTGAGCAGCGCCTTAGAGGCCGTGGTACAGAAGACGAGAAGACCATTTCTACGAGACTTTCTAATGCGTCACGTGAAATGGAGTATGCAAACGACTATACTGTTTGCATTGTGAACGACAACCTTGAGACTGCTCTCAGCAAGCTCGAGGAAGTTTTTGATGACTATGAATCAGACGGAGGTCAGCTTTAATGTCTGTTATTAAGCCTGAGATTGACAGCCTGCTTCAGAAGACTGAGCAGAATCCATTCTTGCTTTGCTCACTTGCTTCTAAGCGTGCTTGCGATATTAACAATATGCTTCACGGTCAGCACCTGCGTGTAACCGCTGTTCAGGATTTTGATGACATTACTACTGTTGCAAGTGGTAAAGATTCTGTCTCTATTGCTATGAAAGAGATTAACGACGGTACCCTTGGCTTTGTTAAAGATTCTTTTGACGAGGCAATTAAGGGCGAGAACACCATCGTTTACTAAGAGTTATGACTGAAAGAGTATGTCTGGTTCACTACCACGAAATTGGTTTAAAGGGTAAGAACCGATCCACTTTTGAAAATCAGTTGGTAACAAATTTGCGACGAGCCCTCCGACACTTTCCAGTGGCGGGGGTTTCTCGCATTTCTGGCTACCTTCTTGTAGAAACCACTGATAAACAAGCAACTGAAGAGCTGCAACATGCTGTGGCCCAGGTTCCTGGCGTTGCGCGTGCTTCTTTGGCGTATCGTTGTGGCTTAGATGAGCAGGAGTTTTGTAACGCCGCCGTGAAGGCGCTGGGGGAGTCCGGTGACTTTACTACGTTTAAAGTGCATGCTCGTCGTTCCTCAACGGTCTATCCAAAGCATTCTATTGAGATTAACCAGCTTGTAGGCGCAGTCCTTTGCGAGAATTTCCCTGATAAAAAAGTTCAGATGCATAATCCGGATATGACGGTCTATGTACACGTTGTTCAGGGTAATGCATACGTTTACGCTGCATCTATTCACGGCGTTGGCGGTCTTCCTGTTGGTACTGCGGGTAAGGTTGTGTCGCTTCTTTCTAGCGGTATAGATTCGCCTGTTGCTACATGGATGGTTGGCCGTAGGGGAGCTACGGTTATTCCTGTTCACTTCTCTGGACGCCCCATGACTTCCGATACCAGCGAATATCTGTGCCAGGATATCATTGAGGCTCTTGAGCCTGCTGGTCTTATTGGCAGAATGTATGTTGTGCCCTTTGGCGAGCACCAGCGTGAGATTTCCCTTGCTGTTCCACAGGCTCTTCGTGTCATTATGTATCGTCGCGTGATGTACATCATTGCACAGAAAATTGCAGAGCTTGAGGGTGCTAAAGCCCTGGTAACTGGTGAGTCACTTGGTCAAGTTGCTTCTCAGACGCTTGATAACATTGCTGCTGTCAACGAGGCAGTCACCATACCTGTTTTGAGGCCTTTGATTGGCTCTGACAAGCAAGAAATCATCCGTCGCGCCCAAGATATCAACACGTTTGATATCTCAACGCAGACGGCTCCTGATTGCTGCACATTGTTTATGCCTCGCCGTCCTGAGACTCATGCAAGAATGCGAGAAGTTCTTGAAGCATGGAATTCCTTTGATCATGAAGCCATGATTGATGACCTTATGCAGCATATTGAGTACATTGACTTTAGTCAGTGTCCTTCATATAAGCCACCTAAAAAGCTTGCTGCTCGTCATAAAGAACTTGCTCCTGCAGAGTTTATTGCTGACTAGGATATTTTTAAGTCTGAGGTATTTCTGCAGTTCAAAGGTTTTGATAGCTTTGCTCAGATACATTTTTAGAATCCGCTCCGTAAAAGGGCGGATTTTTTATGCGAGTGGGTTGATAATCTTATTTAGTGCAATTCTGTTCTTGTTAGTTTGTGCAACATATCTGCTAATTGTTGATAACTGTGTCAGATTACCAGCAGTTTTTGGACAAAGCTATTAGGTGAATCTTTAAAAGTAGCGCTTCTCATTAACCTAATAGTTGAATATAAATCTGAGGTGATTGTATGGCTCAGATTTCAAATAACCGCACTCAAATAATTAATAAATTGATGAGAAGGTTTAATCTATCTCAGCAACAACTCATGGCGGTTGCCGCTGTGGTTGTCCTAGCTATTGTGTCAGCGGTTGTATTTATTGGAATAATTTCTGCTGGAACATCAGAGTCTTTTGATAGGTCACATAATCAAGCAGACTCTACGCAAGGAGTGACTGTTGCAGAAAATCCGCAACATACGCAAGAAGATAATGCTACAGATCAGCCAGGAGCTGATCATAAGATTAAAGAAGCTTCTCCTCAAATGATGGTTCATGTTGATGGAGCTGTTAAGTCACCAGGACTTTACGCTCTACAAATGGCAAACCCACGCGTGAATGATGCTATTCAAATAGCAGGAGGTTTAACTGAAGATGCAAACGGGCAAGGGATTAATCTAGCGGCTCCTGTTGAAGATGGTCAAAAAATATATATTCCTAAAAAGGGAGAAGAGCCGCCACCAGAGATTCCACAGCCAGAGCAAAACAAAGCCACAAGCAATAAGCAAACAAATACGAAGAGAGATAAAAAGACAGTTGTAGATATTAATCGAGCAACTGTAGAAGAATTAACCAAGCTTCAAGGTGTGGGAGAAGGGCTAGCTCAGCGAATTGTTGCAGACAGACAAAAGAACGGACCTTTTAAAACAACTGAAGATTTGATGCGTGTTTCTGGAATTGGCCAGAAAAAGTTTGATCAGCTTAAGGACAATATTCGTGTCTAAGGTGATAGAACAACCCACTAGGCCTTTTATTCCGTATAGCCTTTGTATCTTGCTATTTGTTTGTGTATGGCTGCAAGTTTTTATCGCAAGAAACGTAATGCTTGATACTATTTTGCTTCAGATTTTAGGAAGCTGCATGGCGGCGGCATTAGGACTTTGGTATGTAAAGTACGCGCATACCAGCCTTATGACTGTTGGAGTGGTTTTACTTTCACTTGTAATAATCCTAATCAGATCTTCCTTTATATATGCCAGTCAAATGGCATCGGTAGATCTTTTAGAGTCAACTGCTATACACGATTTTGAATTAGTCGTATCAAGAGATTTAGTCTATAAAAATCATACATGGACTGGTCAGGCGTCTGTCTTTTACCAAGGTAGTTGTATTGGATTTGTGGGCATACATGCCAAGGAACCATTCTTGCGAGAAACTCATCTTTGTTGTGAAGGCAGGTTTACACACTATAAAGATAAGGAGTTTTCAGAAGAACAATTTAAGAGAGGAGTACTTGGTTCAATTCAGATAACCAAGGTGAACTCAAAAACCTATGAAGAGGGAATTATTGGAGAAGTTGCCCAATTTAGAGAAAACTGTATTTCTCAACTTCAACCAGAGCAGAGCTTTGGCCGAGCGTTAGTTGCATGCGGTCTTTGTGCCTATAGGCCTAGCTTGTATAGCTTTAACATTCCTAGAATATTTATGCGTTGCGGTCTAATGCATCTCATTGCAATTTCTAGTTGTCACATGGTAATTCTCTCTACCTTTATTGACGCTTTTTTTAAAAAGCTAACGATAAAACCTCTTTTAAGAGGGGTAGTGAATTTATTTTTACTCAGTAGCTACGCGCTTTTCTGTGGATTACCTGCGTCTGCAATGAGGGCAATACTTCTTGTTGAACAAAAATACGTAATGCAATATGTGGGAAGAAAAAATCATACGCTCTCAGCAGTTTCTATCGTTGGATTATTTATGCTTTGTATAGATCCACAGCTAAGTGTGAATATTGCTTTCACTTTGTCTTTAGCATGTATTTTTGGCATGAATATTTACGGCGGTCTTGCTCAGTACTATGCAAAAATTGCTTTTCACATATCTGGATATGGAACAATACAGAAGATTCTGAGAAAACCGTTTTCTGACGTGCGAAATACTATGTGTGCCACAACCGTTGCTCAGCTATCGTGCCTTCCAATTTCTTGCATGTACTTTGGTCATTTTTCTTTACTTGCTCCTCTTTCAAGTGCGCTGATTACAAGTTTATTTTCTCTTCTGAGCTTATTTGGAATTGGAGCAATAGCTTTATGTTGGTTTAAACCGGCTCAAGATGTTGCTTTCTGCCTTGTGGATTTTCTTGGTCAGTTTATAGAGACTCTTACTTCTTTTTTATCCGAAAGATCTTTTGCAAGCGTGTCGTTAACTGACATGAGCTGGATAGTTTCATTGCTTGTGTTTGCAGCAATGGTGGCTCTTTACGTGTTTTGGCCAAAAGGGAAAAGAGTAGTTTTATCTGGCATTTGTTTGATGGTGTTTATGCTTATTTTGGGTTTAAGTATCTACTGGAAGTTTTTCTCGCCAACAAGAATTTGTGTGATGGATATTGGCCAAGGAGATGCCATATTGCTCAGTGACGGCGCGCATTCTCTGCTTGTAGACACGAGTGTGGGAGATGTGGTTAATGACGCTCTAGAGCGACAACATATCTCATATCTTGATGCTATTTTGCTCACACATCTTGATGAGGATCATGCTGGTGGCGTGAGGTATATGGTTGGTTCGGTGAAGGCAGGTCGGGTATTAGTTGGAGAAGGAATAACAAAACAAGAAAAACCTGAGCTTCAGAGAGCTATTCAGAGGATTTCCGGCAGCAGCTCCTATGAAGTTTTATATGGTGATGAATTTGATGTTGGTCGCTTTCATATTCGCGTTGTGTGGCCACATAGGGGATACAGAGCTAAAGAGGCTAATAATGCGTCAGTTGAGCTCTATGTGACATATAACGACGGGCAAAATACCTTAACTACGCTTTTAACGGGAGACGCTGAAAGAGATCAGACAAAAGAGACGGTAGATTCAGGCGATGTAGGCGATATAGATTTCTTAAAAGTTGGACATCATGGTGCAGCAAAGTCGCTTTATCCAGAAACTGCTCGTGCGCTAAAACCCGAGGTAGCAATTGCAAGTGCTGGAAAGAATAATCGTTATGGTCATCCTAAACAGGAAGCGGTGGATATCTTAGAGGGTGTTGGCGCAAGGTTTTATTGCACAAAAGATTATGGAGACGTCACCGTATTTCCCGGAGAACATGGACCTAGGGTAAGTGTGCAACATGCTAAAGTAGATACAGATTTAGAGGAGGAAAAAGATGGCGGAGCAGGCTAAGCTACTAGCTGCATATTTGGCTGTTGGCCCTGACGAGATGAAGCGTGCGAGGGCTATAGACAAGCTTAAAAGCCGTCTTAACCAGAGTTTTATTACGTTTAATCTTGATGAGATTTCTGTAAGTGCTGAGCTGACTTCAGAATCTGTTCTGTCATCCGCTCAAACACTACCTATGGGTGATTCTCGACGAATTGTTGTCATTGATGATGCAGGTAAATTACCCAAGTCTGTGTCAGAGGCCCTTGTTGAGTATCTAAAGAACCCCAATCCAACTACTACGCTTATGCTTTCTGCAAGTAAACTTGCCAAAACAACAAGGCTTTACAAAGCAGTTGATGCCCTAGGTAAGCTCGCAGTTATTAATTGCGGTGCAATGACTAGAAAAGAATTGCCTAAATATATAGGGGATCTTGGAAGAAAGTACGGACTACAAATCCCAATTAATGTGGCCAACGAGCTTGTAAGTCGTGTTGGCGATAATACCACCATGCTCGATTCTCAGATTAAATCTCTAGCAGCTCTGTTGGGTCGTCCTGGTGCAATTGACGTTCAGTTTGTAGAAACTCATGTTGCACGAGTGGTTGAGGTCAAGCCGTGGGATTTTCTCGACAGTTTATCAGCGAGAAATGCTCAAAAGGCTTTGGAACTTTACAGTCAGATGGATGAATCGGGAGCTATTGGAAATCTGTCACTTATGACTGGACGCGTAAGAGAGCTTATTTGCGCTAGGTCTATGGTTAAGCGAGGTACAGAACGGGAAATTGCTCCGGTTTTGGGCAAGCAGGACTGGCAAGTAAGAAATTATGCACGATGGGCGCGTCAATTTGCAGATGGCGAGCTTGAGCATATTTTGAGCCTCTGTGCAGATGCAGAACGTGGTCTTAAAAGTGGAGAAGATAAAACAACCACAACGACCAAGCTTATCTTTGCTCTGTGCGGCGTCTCAAATGTGTAGATTCAAAGAATTCAGGTAAGAAAAAACGGACTCCTAGGAGTCCGTTTTAAAAAGTTAAAAGTAGATAAGAACTACTTAAGGGTGTTAACAAGCTTCTGAACGCCGCTCTTACGCTGAGCAGCCTGATTCTTGTGTACGATGCCCTTAGAAGCAGCCTTGTCAAGAAGGCGGGATGCCTTGTTAGCTGCAACCTGTGCGTCCTCAAGCTGGCCTGCCTCAACAGCAGTGCGAACTGCCTTAATAGCAGTCTTAAGCTCGGAACGGACAGCCTTGTTGCGCTGGCGTGCCTTCTCAGCGGTGAGAATACGCTTCTTCTGAGACTTGATGTTAGCCACGTGCGGTTCCTTTCGGTGTTTACTATGTGAGGCCTCTTCGCTGAGACACGTTTGAGGCAGCTGTTGAAGTATAGCACGAAGGGGGTAGTTTACGCTATTATTTTCCTTATGAATACACAGGATACTTCACATATTCGCAACTTCTCTATTGTTGCGCACATCGATCACGGTAAATCTACCATCAGTGACCGCATTTTGGAGCTTACTCATACCGTTGAAGAACGCGATATGGAGTCACAGCTCTTGGACACTATGGACATTGAACGTGAGCGTGGAATTACCATTAAATCAAACGCAGTCCGCGTCATGTATGACGCAGATGACGGAGAGCGTTATCAGTTCAACCTGATTGACACCCCAGGCCACGTTGACTTTACCTACGAGGTCTCAAGGTCTTTGGCTGCCTGCGAAGGAGCGGTGCTGGTTGTTGATGCAACGCAAGGCGTGGAGGCTCAAACAGTCTCAAACGCCATGCTTGCCATGAACGCCAACCTGGATATTGTTCCTGCAATCAACAAGATTGATCTTCCGTCTGCTCGTCCTGAAGAGGTTCGTGCAGAAATTGAGGATGTTCTTGCAATCCCAGCTGATGATGCCGTATGCGTCTCTGGCAAGACTGGTGAGGGTATCCATGAGCTTCTTGAGGCTTTAGTGTATTTGGTTTCTCCTCCAAAGGGTGACCCCGCGGCACCTCTTAAGGCGCTTATTCTTGACTCGTATTTTGACCAGTTCAGAGGCGTCGTTGCAACAGTGCGTGTTTTTGATGGTTCAATCAAGGCCGGCGATCAGCTTCTTATGATGCAGGGATCTATGCCTTTTCTTGTTGAAGAAGTTGGCGCTAAGAGACCTCTTGAGATGGCAGTTGATCAGCTTTCTGTTGGTGAAGTTGGCTATGTGGTCACTGGCCTCAAAGACCCTGAAGCTGTCCGCGTTGGAGATACGCTGACCTACAAGCAAAATCCTTGTTCAGAACCACTGCCAGGTTATCGCGAGGCAAAACCAATGGTATTTACCGGTCTTTTCCCCGTAGATAACAAGCAGTACGAGAATCTCCGTGATGCACTTGATAAGTTGCACGTTAATGATCCATCTCTTACGTGGTCTCCAGAGACGTCTGTTGCTTTGGGATTTGGCTTCAGAGTAGGCTTTTTAGGTCTTCTCCACATGGAGGTTGTCAAAGAACGTCTTGAGCGTGAGTTTGACCTGGACTTGATTGCTACCAGTCCCTCTGTTGACTATCACGTCTATAAGACCGATGGAACTATGATTGAGATTACCAGTCCTCAAGATCTTCCAGAGGTTACCAAGATTGACCGCATTGATGAGCCATACCTAAAGGCAAAGATTATTGTGCCTCCTGAGTTTGTTGGTACGGTTATGCAGCTTGTTGTTGATCATCGTGGCGTATCTGAAGACATGGTGTATCTGTCTGATAAGTCCGTCGAGATGATCTTTAGCATTCCTTTGGCCGAGCTTATCCTGGACTTCTTTGACCAGCTTAAGAGTAGAACCAAAGGTTATGCCTCACTTGACTATGAGTTTGATTCATATCGCACTTCTGACCTGGTTAAGCTTGATATCTTGCTTGCTGGAGACGTCGTTGATGCGCTTTCGTTTATTGTTCACAAGGACAAGGCATACGATCTTGCTCGTGGCCTTTGTGACAGACTTAAAGGCATCATTCCACAGCAGCTTTTTGAGGTTCCTATTCAGGGTGCTATTGGCAATAAAATCATTTCTCGTTCTACCGTTCGCGCACGTAGAAAGGACGTCTTAGCTAAGTGCTACGGCGGCGACATTTCCAGAAAGCGCAAGCTGCTCGAGAAGCAAAAAGAGGGTAAGAAGCGCATGAAGCAGATAGGCTCGGTCGAAGTGCCTCAAGAGGCATTCTTGGCTGTTCTCAAGGTTGATGACGAGTAGAAGGTATCTGTGGAATCGCTTCAAACTATTATTGCAACCTGTGCCCCTGAAGCTGGTCTTTCTTCTCGCATTATTCCTTTTGCGTCAGGTACTTCACTTAAGGAGCGCCTGTCTGCAAATCCCGTGCTTATGGCCCCTATGGCCGGTGTCAGCGATGGCGTGTATCGCACTATGGCTCGAGCTGGCGGAGCAGGTCTTGCGTATTCAGAAATGGTTTCTGTTGCAGGAATTCATTATGGTGGCGAGAAAACCTGGGAGCTTGTAGAGCCTCTTGCAACAGAGCCTGATATTGCTGTTCAACTTTTTGGTTCAAAGCCAGATCAGTTTAAAGAAGCAGCAGCTCAGATTAGTGAGCGTTTAGGGGATAAGCTGGCTCTTATCGATATCAATATGGCTTGTCCTGTTCCTAAGGTGGTTAAAAAAGGGGAGGGTTCAGCCCTTCTAGACACCCCAGAGCTTGCTGCAGATTTGGTTAAGGCTTGTCTGTCTGAGGTTAGCGTACCTGTCACTGTCAAGATTAGGCGTGGTAGACGTCAGGATGAGGAAGTGGCACCTGAGTTTGCTCGCGCCATGGAGGCTGCTGGAGCATCTGCCGTTGCTATTCACGGTCGCTTTGCTACCCAGATGTATCGTGGTCAGGCAGAGTGGGAGACGGTTAATAGGGTTTGCGACGCCGTTTCTATTCCGGTCATAGGCTCTGGAGACATGCTTTCTGCTGAAGCAGCAGCTCATGCTCTTACAGAGACGGGTGTGACAGCTGTAATGATTGCTCGCGGAACGTATGGAAATCCGTGGATTTTTAAAAACACTCAAGCTTTAGTTGAGGGTCAACCTGTGCTTGTCCCAACGCTTGATCAAATGCTTGCATCTTTTATGATGCATGTAAGGTTGCTTGATGCTGCTCACATTCATATAGCTCGCGCTAGAAGTCTTTCTACCTGGTATTTCAGAGGGATTCCAAATGCTGCGTATTGGCGTGGCAAGTCAGTGAGATGTGTTACTGCTCAAGATTTTATTGATCTTGCACTAGAGATTAAAGAAACCGTCAAGCGGCTTGAGGGTGAGCAAGAATTTCCTGAGCATAATCTACCTATGAGCTAGTGATTTGTTGTGGATTCCTGGCAGTCTAAATACAACCAAACGGCCACTCCTGCACTTTACCTGCATATTCCGTTTTGCGCACAAAAATGCTTCTATTGCGATTTTTCTTCTTGGTCCACAAGACAAGACGATAATCGCATGAAAGATTACGTAAAAGCACTAAAACATCAGCTAGATGAAGCCGCTCAGCTTGGGTTGTTAGCTGCTACTAAAACGGTCTATATGGGAGGCGGAACTCCCAGCTTGCTCGGTCAAGATGCGGTAGATTTGGCGCAGAACGTCTCAGCTCTTATGCAGCCTAGTGAGTTCAGCATGGAAGCAAATCCAGACTCACTATCTGACGATCTTCTCGCCAATCTCTCTAAAGGTGGGGTAACGAGAATTTCTTTGGGAGTTCAAAGCTTTAACGATAATGAGCTTAAGAGTCTTGGCAGAGTTCACTCGGCAGAGCTTGCTAATGACAGGGTTTTAGCCGCAAAAGAGCGTGGCTATGACGTGTCTGTTGACCTCATGTGTGCTATTCCCGAGCAAACAGAGCGTTCCTGGGAGTATTCGCTCTCAAGGTTTGTCTCGCTTGGAGTAGATCATGTGAGCGTTTATCCACTTACTATTGAAGACGGCACGGCGTTGGCCAAACAAACCCAAGATAAAGACACTCCTTGGAACGCCTACGACGTGCAGGCAGATCGAATGCAAGCTGCTTCAAAGGCGCTTCAAGCAGCGGGATTTGTTCGCTACGAGGTAGCAAGTTACGCCCGCAACCAGAAGAGTTGCAAGCACAATAAGATGTACTGGACAGGGGAATCGTACCTAGGTCTAGGTACCAGCGCTGCAAGCATGCTCACCGCACCTGAGTACGATATGCTTGCGGAGCAGAATACTTCCTTACCGACGCGCCCACAAGACGCTGCTCGCGCACGACTGGTGGTCCTTGATTCTCCAAGAAAAATTGCTGAAGGTGCATCGCTCTTCTCGACAGAGTTTGATGTTGAATTTCTGACTCATAGAGAAGCTGTGGCAGAAGATTTGATGCTGCACGCTCGCCTTATGGAACCAATTTCTCCTGCGCTTTTGACTGAGTCTGAGCTGGTATTTGGCGCGTCGCGTTTACAAGATGTGTTTGATACATGCGTGCGAGACGGATTATTGGACCGTGTTGAAGCAGATGTTTTAAATGGTGCAAAAACCTATAGACCTACCGAGAAGGGCTGGCTGCTTGGAAACGAGCTCTATGGACGTCTTTGGGATTTACGTCTGTAGTGTGTTTGTGCTGCATTAACTTCAAAACAAGTGGGTACACTTTCAAACGTTCTCATGATGCAGATTTAGTTATGGGTTGAATCGGAGAGATTTCATGGCTGCAATGAACGAGAAGGACTATTACGCCATCCTTGGTGTCTCTGAGTCCGCGACAGCTGAAGAAATTAGAAAAGCTTTTCAAACTAAAGCTCGTAAGCTTCATCCAGACGTCAATAAAGAGCCCGATGCTGAAGAGCGTTTTAAAGAGGTTTCTGAGGCGTACGCTGTTCTGTCAGATGCCGAGAAACGCCGTCGTTATGACGCAATGAGAAGCGGCTCTTTCTATGGCGGCGGCTATGGTCCTTCTGGTTATCCCGGTGGATCTGCCTATGGGGGTTCTCCTTTTGAGGGCGGCTTCCCGTTTGGTGATATCAACTTTAATAATTGGACCACTGGATCTCAAAAGCGCTCTCGTGCATACAAGCCTCAGACTGGCGCAGATATTGTCTACGACTTAACGCTGAATGATACAGACGCTAAAAATGGCGTTAAGAAAGGCATCACGTATCAGCGCTTTGTTACTTGTGATGCTTGTGCTGGTAAGGGATCTCAGCATAAAGCCGAGGCAACTACCTGTCCTACCTGCCATGGAACGGGCCATATTGACATTGATCTTTCTTCCATTTTTGGAGTTGGCAAGTTTAGAGTTGACTGTCCAGAGTGTGAAGGCGCTGGACACGTTGTACAGGACCCATGCGACGTTTGTGGTGGTTCTGGACGTGTTTTGTCTGCAAGTGAAATTATGGTTGATGTACCAGCTAATTCACATGATGGTGACCAGGTCAGAGTACCTGGAATGGGAAATGCAGGAACAAATGGTTCTGCAACCGGCGACTTTATCGTAAATATCAAGGTTCCTTCAGAGCAGTTGACGTTCCGTCAGCGCGCGGGAGCTCGTATTACTGGCATTACTGCAATGCTTTTAGTATTTGTGGCGCTTAATTTGAGGTCGCCATTATTTGCCATTGTTTTGATTCCACTTTTGATATTTGGCATTAGAAATGTTCTTGCAGATGGCGTCAAGATGAACGCCGGCTGGTGGAGAAGCTTTGCAAATGCATTTGTTTCGGGAATCATCAATGGTGCCTTCTACTCAATTATTATTATGACTTTGTATGCTTGTACGGCCGGTTTGGGCCATGTTGGCTATATGGGAATTTAAGTTTTAGGTTTTACAAGGGGAGAGTTAGCAAGCGTGGCAGAGAAGAAAGACTTCTACGAGCTCTTAGGTGTTGCTCGTGATGCAGACCAAAAAACTATCAAGCGAGCTTTTTTAAAGCTTGCAAGAAAACTGCACCCTGATGTTTCTGATGACCCTCATGCAGAAGAAAAATTCAAAGAGGTAAACGAAGCTTATTCTGTACTTTCAGATGAGCAAAAGCGAGCCAACTATGACCGTTATGGTGATCCTAATGGTCCATCTGGTTTTGGCGGCGGCTATGTGGATATGTCAGATATCTTTGGCGGCGGTTTTGGTGGCTTTGGAGATATCTTTGATTCCTTCTTTGGTGGCAGCCATGGTGGCCGAGGCGCTGCTCAACGCACTCGTGGTAGTGACATGGGTATCAGGCTGTCCATTACGCTGGAAGAAGCCGCAGCCGGAGTTACTAAAACTATCTCGTATAACAGACTTTCTACCTGCGATGACTGTAACGGCACTGGTCTTGGTGAGGGCGGAAAGATTGAAGACTGTCCACGTTGTCACGGCACGGGCACGGTGGTTCAGGTTCAAAATACTGTCTTTGGTCAGATGCAGTCTCAGACAGTTTGTCCAGAGTGCCAAGGAACAGGCAAGAAGGTTGAGCATGCCTGTGAGACCTGTGGAGGTCAGGGAAGAACTCCTGATCACGAGCGTGTTTCTGTAGAAATTCCTGCAGGTGTTCATTCTGGCCAGTCAATTTCCATTGCCGGTAAAGGTGAGGCGGGCGTTAGAGGCGACACCTCTGGTGACCTTATCGTAACCATTGAGGTTTCCCAGCATAAAGATTTTGAGCGCAGGGGAGACGACCTCTTTACCTCAGTGAGCGTTGATTCCCTTGAGGCAATTGTTGGTACTACCGTGACCATTGACGGTATTATCAAAGATGAAACTATTGAGATTGCTATTCCAGCGGGCTGTAAGTACGGCCAACAACTGAGCGTCGCTGGTAAAGGTATGCCTCGTTTGCACACTAAGGCCCGTGGCAACCTTTACGTTCTGGTTCACATTGAGACTTCAACTGGACTGACTAAAGATCAGTTAGAGACGCTTACCTCCCTTATTGATGAGCGCAAACAAAACTCAGCTCAAGAAACTCAAGATGAGCAGCATGATCAGAGTTCTGCAGCAGCAGATTCCTCTAATCATAATGACAAGAAAGCCAAAAAGGCTTCCAAGAAGAGGCGCTAATGGCTCATGGAATTGCGCTCATAAATCTTGGATGCAGGGTAAATCGCGTTGAGCTTGATTTAATGGCAGACTCTCTGCTTCGTATGGGGTGTCGCATTGTTGAAGAGGATGAAGCTCAGGCAATTGTTATCAACACCTGTGCTGTCACCGCAGAAGCCGAGGCTAAGACGAGAAAAGCCGTGCGTAAAGCAGCGCTTATGCCAGGAGCTCCTCTTGTAGTTGCAACGGGTTGTGTTGCAAGTCTTTTTGCTGACGAGCTTGCCTCTCTTGCTCCTAACGTTGTGGTAGAAGCCGAGAAGGACAAAGTTGCAGATAGAGTTCTTGAAGAGCTAGGCTTTGCTCCAGAATCCGTAAGCGACGACGGACTTGTCATCTCCAAGCCTACTCCAACAGGCCGCACGCGCCCTGGCATTAAAATCCAGGACGGTTGCGATAATCGTTGTACCTTCTGCATTGTCTGGAAGGCGCGCGGTGCGGGAAAATCCCTTGATCCTCGTGAGGTTGTTTCGCAGGTAAAAGATGCTATGAGCAGAGGAGCTCAAGAGGTTGTTCTTACGGGAATTAATCTTGGTAGCTATAAAGCTCAACTTGAGGATGAGGGCAAGAAGACCCTCAGGCTCCCAGACCTTCTCGAGTATGTGCTTGAAAAAACAGAGGTAGGCCGCCTCAGGCTTTCTTCTCTTGAGCCACCTGATGTAAATGCTCGTTTAGTAGAGGTTATTGCTGCTTCCAATGGAAGAATTGCACCTTTTTTGCACATCTGCCTTCAATCCGGATGTGATGCTACGCTTGCACGTATGGGCAGGGTGTATAGGACAGAGCTTTATCGCAATGCTGTTGAGGAAGCACGTTCGGTACTGCCAACCATTGCTTTGGGAACTGACCTTATCGTTGGTTTTCCTGGAGAAACTGATAAAGAATTTGATGAGTCGTATGAGTTTTGTCGTCAGATGGGCTTTTCAAAGATGCATGTATTTAGGTATTCCAAGCGACCTGGAACGCCCGCGGCTACTGCTCCAAATCAGGTAGATCCAAAAGTGATGGCTGAGCGCGCAAAGAAAATGCGTGATCTGGGTAATGCTATGCGCTTTGATGCTGCTAAGAAGCTAGTTGGTACCTGCGATAATGTGGTGGTACAGTATCCTGGTAGGGGAATTTCTGGCGGTCTTTTTGATGTCCAGGTTGATCCTACTATTGAACTTGATGAACTTATCGCTATGCGCTTTGATGAAGTTTTACCTAATGGAACGCTAAAAGCTACTCGTTTATAAATTGGGGGAACATGGAGCCAACACAGATTCGCTTAACTATTCCTGATTCAGTGGATCCTTTATATCTGACAGGTCCAGCTGATAGTTTGCTCAGAGAAATTGAAGCGTCATGTGCGGCTCTTATTTCAGTCAGAGGCAAAGCAATCTTTTTGTCGGGAACTTCTCAAGAAATTGAGCAGTTAACGCTTATTTTTTCTCACCTAATTCAAATGGTCGAGTCTGGATCTAGGCCAACGCTTGAAGACGTAAAGTTGCTGCTTGATAGTACAAAAAGAAACGCCAGCTTAGAGCAAACGGGAACACGCACCCTGTTTGTAACTCATAAAGGCAAAGCAATTCAGCCTAAAACACAAGGTCAAATAGCGTATACCAAGGCAATTGCAAACAATTCTATAACCTTTGGTATTGGTCCCGCGGGTACCGGCAAAACCTATTTGGCAGTTGCCATGGCGCTTGCAGCTTTGACTTCTCAGCAAATCAGCAGAATTGTGCTAGTAAGACCTGTCGTAGAAGCAGGAGAGTCTCTCGGCTTTCTTCCAGGAACACTTCAAGAAAAGCTGGATCCCTACATTAGGCCGCTCTACGACGCTCTCTTTGATATGACCTCAATGGAGTATGCAAATAACCTTATTGAACAGGGAATCGTTGAAATTGCTCCGCTTGCATTTATGCGTGGTCGTACCATGAATGACGCGTTTGTCATTTTGGATGAGGCACAAAATACCACCCCTGAGCAGATGAAAATGTTTCTGACTCGCCTGGGTTTCTCGTCAAAGTTTGTGATAACTGGTGATGCAACACAGCGAGACCTTGTAGGAAGAAGTGGTTTGGATGTTGCTCGACAGGTGTTGGGTAATCTTGAAGACGTTGCTTTTGTTGATTTAGATAGAAATGATATTGTTCGCCACACGTTGGTTGGTAAGATAGTTGATGCATACACTGCGTATGAGAAAAAACAGCTAGGGGAGTAACGTGGTTAACGAGTACGACATTGTGATCGAAGAGGGCGTCGAGTCGCCAATTTCTGTGGAAGAGATTGAAGCCGATTGCAACCTTGTACTCTCTGAAGAGGGTGTAGAGCGCCCTTGTACTGTGTCCATTTCCATTGTCAGTGATGAAGAGATTCAGCAGGTAAATCTTGAGTGGCGAGAAAAAAATACGCCCACAGACGTTATTTCACTTGAGGTAGAACGCCCTGATGATCCAGATTTAGCTCCCGGTGAGATGTGTGAGCTGGGAGATATTATTCTGGCTCCCAATTTTATTGCTCGACAGGCTAAAGAATATGGCACTACGGAGGCGGACGAGTTTAGGCTTATGCTCGTTCATGCCATGCTTCACCTGCTTGGATATGACCATATTGAAGATGATGAGGCAGAGGTTATGGAGGCTCGTGAAGACGCCCTTGTTGCTCTGCTTTCAACGGATAGGACTATTGAGCCAGTTGTGTTGACTCGCCACCGTGAGGGGATTGACGAGTAATGATTCCGGGATCTAAGGGCAGACATCCAAGCTTTAAGCGCGGTCTTCTTTTTGCGCTACAAGGCGCACGTCAAGCGTTTGCTCAAGAGGCAAACTTGCGCCGTATGTCGGTAGCTGCTGTATTGACCGTAGTTGCGGGATTGTTTGTTGGCTTGGATGCCGTAAGCTGGGCACTTGTCCTTGCGTGTATTGGTGCGGTTTTAACCACAGAACTTCTCAATACAGCAATAGAAACTGTAGTGGACCTGGTTTCTCCTGAGTTTCATCCTATGGCTGGTAAAGCCAAAGATATTGCGGCAGCTGCCTCATGCTGCATCAGCATCACCGCAGCTCTTATAGGACTTTTGATTTTCTTGCGTGCAATTTTTCATTGGTAAGTTGGAGGACATATGACCGCCAATTCAGTTTCTGAAAACACTTCATCTGATACCACTCCATTTAGGAGCGGTTTTGTTGCTTTAGTTGGTCGTCCAAGTGTTGGTAAGTCCACACTGTTAAATGCTTGCATGGGCCAGAAAGTAGCTATCGCAAGCCCTGTTGCCCAGACAACGCGCCGTCGTTTTAGGGCAGTGGTAAACGGTGAGAACTCTCAGCTGGTCATTGTAGATACCCCAGGCCTCCACAAGCCCAAAGACGCTCTTGGAAAAGAGCTCAACAAGGCAGCGCTCGGCGAGCTTAATGACGCTGATGTTATTGCTTTTTTGATTGATGCTACTAAGCCTGTTGGTCGTGGAGATGAATGGGTTGCCAATCATGTTGAGCAGGCGCATGCCGCCTTTAAGCTGCTGGTTATTACCAAGGCTGACATTGCAACTCCAGAGCAAGTAGCAGAACAGCTTGAGGCCGCACAGGCTCTTGCGCACTTTGATGACGTGCTTGTTGTTTCTGCTCCAGAAGACTTCAATATCCAGGCATTTATTGCGCTTGTTTCAGAGCATCTTCCTGAGGGTCCTATGTGGTTCCCAGAGGACATGGAGACTGACGCATTGCCAGAAGACCTGGTAGCAGAGTTTGTCCGCGAGAAGCTCTTGTTGAATCTTCGTCAGGAAGTTCCCCATTCTGTTGCCGTTGTTTGCGATTCCTATGAGGTGGCAACGGACGGCCACTTATCTATTTCTGCCACCATTTTGGTTGAGCGAGAAGGACAAAAGGGCATTGTAGTTGGCCAGGGCGGCTCTATGATTAAGCGCGTTGGCGTGGAGGCTAGAAAAGACCTGGAGAAACTGTTTGGTCGCAAGGTTTATCTTGACCTGCAGGTGCGCGTTCAGCCTCTCTGGAGGCGTGATGCCAATGAGATTAAGCGCCTGGGTTACTCAACTGAGGACTAGTTGTGCCTGGTAGAAAGAGCGCGCGTCTTAAAGCAATTGTGCTTGATAGAACAAAACTCGCTGAGCAAGATCTCATCTTAACCATGCTCTCCGATTCGGGAGAAGAACGTCGCGCTGTCGCAAAGGGTGCTAGAAAGCCAGGCGGCCGCTTTGCTGCTCGCGTTGAACTGTTTTGTGAGCTAGACGTACTGCTGGCAGAAGGTCGTTCGCTTGACATCTTGTCCGAGGCAATCTTGCTTGAGCCGCACGCATCGCTGCGCGGAGATCTCTCTAAGGTAGCAGCTGCGTCGGCAATCTGCGAAGTTGCACGCCTCTCGTGCATCGATGGCATTGAGGACGCATTTCTCTATCCGCTGCTTTCACGTGCTCTCAGAGCCTGCGAAGAAGTAGATGACGAGAAACACTTAGATCTTGTTGTTGCCGCTTACGTGTTTAAGGTCTTGGCACACGAAGGCTGGCGTCCTGAGCTGGAATCGTGCATTGCCTGTGGAGATGAAGCCCTGACGTACTTCTCGCCAGCTGCTGGTGGCGCATTGTGTGGAAGTTGTGCGCATGAGATTGAGGGAGCCATTGAGGTAACTCCGCTTGAGCTCTCGTGGTTGTCGTCGCTTCTAAAACTTACTTTTGACCAGCTTGTTATTGCTGAGATTGCTCCAGAAACTGCACTCTTTTTGCTCACAAGCGCGCATATTTGGGCAGCCACACACCTTGAAGCGCGCCTTAAAGCATTTGAATTTCTGCTCAGTATCTAGTTGAAGTGGATTTTTGCTAGCAAAGTTCACCAGTAACTGGTATCCTTTTGTAGGTTATTTCCTTGTTCTTAGGGGCTAGTCACTGCCGGCTACCTTCTCAGTACAAGGAGTATTCAACGCGAAAGGCGGTTTATTATGGCAGTAACTAAGGATCGTAAGGCTGAGCTCATCAAGCAGTACGGCAAGGACGAGAAGGACTCCGGTTCCGCACAGGTTCAGGTTGCTCTTCTTACTGAGCGTATTCGTCAGCTCACCGACCACATGAAGTCCCACCAGAAGGACTTCCACACTCGTCGTGGTCTTCTGATGCTCGTTGGTAAGCGTCGTCGTCTTCTTTCTTACATCAAGTCGAACGACATTGAAGAGTACCGTACTCTTATTGCTTCCCTGGGTATCCGCGACAACATCCAGTAAGTTGGCTTTTTAGGGCGCCGTCTGGCGCCCTTTATGTTTGAGGCCCGTTTGCAATGGGGCAAACGGAGATAGAAGAGGAAAGAAATGACTAAAGTAACTCACGAATTTGACCTCTATGGTAAGCACTACACCCTTGAGGCTGGTGAGCTCGCAAAGCAGGCAACAGGTGCCTGTATCGTTAAGTGCGGCGATTCTACCGTACTTCTCACTGCAGTGGTTTCCAAGGAGCGCAAAGATTACGACTTCTTCCCACTGACTGTTGATTTTATTGAGAAAATGTACGCAGTTGGTCGCGTTCCTGGTGGATACCTCAAGCGTGAGGCTCGTCCATCCGAGAAGGCAACCCTTACTGCTCGTATGATTGACCGTCCTCTGCGCCCATCCTTCCCAGATGGCTTCCGCAATGAGGTTCAGATTGTTGCAACTTCCCTTGTTGCTGATCAGGTAAACGCTGTTGATACCATCTCTGTCATGGGCGCTTCTGCTGCTCTGGCCGTTGGTGGCGTTCCTTTTGAGGGACCACTTGCGTGCGTCCGTATTGGTCGCAACGCTGATACCGGCGAGTTCCTGGTTAACCCAACCTATGAAGAGCGCGATCACTCTGACCTTGACCTTGAGCTTGGCGGTTCTTCCACCTTTATTTCCATGCTTGAGGCTGGTGCAGATGAGATTTCCGAAGAGGATATGCTCTCCGCTATGGCATTTGGTCAGGAGGCAATTGCAGCCTTCTGCGAGGAGCAGAAGAAGTTTATTGCTAAGTGGGAAGAGGTTAACGGCCCTATCGTCAAGCGCGAGTACATCCTTGACGAGCCAATCGCTGAGGTCCATGACCGCATCTTTGCTTACTATGACCAGATGAGTGCTGCTCTTAAGGACGCTGACAAGCAGTCCCGTATGCAGAAGGTTGCTGACCTGATGGACGAGATTAAGGCTCAGTTCACCGAGGAGGAGCAGGAGCTTTGGAGCCGCGCTATTGCCGTTGAGCTCAAGGGTCTTGAGAAGCACGCTATGCGCGTCATGGTTGTTGAGACCGGCGAGCGTGTTGACGGCCGTGTTGCAGACGAGATCCGTCCAATCATGGTCAAGCCTGATTACCTGCCACTTGTTCACGGCTCTGGTCTTTTCCAGCGTGGTCAGACTCAGGTTCTCTCCATTTGTACACTTGGCATGCTCAACGAGTGGCAGCGTCTTGACACCATTGAGCCAATGGATGGCAAGCGCTACATTCACCACTACAACTTCCCACCATTCTGCACTGGTGAGACTGGCCGTATGGGCAGTCCAAAGCGCCGCGAGATTGGTCACGGAGCTCTTGCAGAGCGCGCACTTCTGCCTGTCATTCCTTCCGAGGAAGAGTTCCCTTACACCATCCGCGTTGTCTCTGAGGTAATGGAGTCCAATGGTTCTTCTTCCATGGCTTCTACCTGCGGTTCTACGCTTTCCCTTATGGATGCAGGCGTTCCTCTAAAGCGTCCTGTTTCTGGTGTTGCAATGGGTCTTATCCAGGAGAACGGCAAGACTGTTGTTCTTACCGATATCCAGGGTCTTGAGGACTTCCTCGGTGACATGGACTTCAAGGTCTGTGGTACCACTAAGGGCATTACTGCAATGCAGATGGACAACAAGGCAACTGGTCTTACTCCAGAGATTCTGCGCAGCGCACTTCTTCAGGCTCAAGAGGGCCGTATGTTCATTCTGAACAAGATGCTCGAGCAGATTCCTGCACCTCGTACTGAGACCAAAGAGACCGCTCCACAGATCATCTCGCTTTCTATTCCAACCGATAAGATTCGCGACGTCATTGGTTCTGGTGGCAAGGTTATCCGCGGTATCCAGGAGGATACGGGCGCAACCGTTGACATCCAGGAGGATGGCACCGTCTTTATCGCTGGTACTAACGGTGCTGCCGAGGCTGCTGCAGAGCGCATCAAGGCTATTGTTAAGGTTCCAGAGGTAGGCGAGGAGTACACTGGTCGCGTCGTTGGTCTTCAGCCATTCGGCGCCTTTGTTGAGCTCCTTCCTGGCAAGGACGGTCTGCTTCATATTTCCCGTGTTGCACAGGGACGTGTCGAGAAGATCGAGGATGTCCTGGCTGTTGGCGACGAGGTTAAGGTTCAGGTCCTTGAGGTAGACGAGAAGGGCAAGATTTCTCTTGACCGTCTTGATAAGCCAGAGGCACCACAAGGTGCTCCAAAGAAGGACCGTGAGGAGCGTCGCCCACGTCGTCAGAACAACGACAACGGCAACTCTGAGCACAGGCAGCCACGTCGTCACCACGACGCATAAGGCACGCTCAAACTCAAAGGGTTTCTCGCCACGCGAGGTCTTATAAAACATGAGGTATTGAAGAGAGCTTCGATGCATGTCGGAGCTCTCTTGTTATTCTGTTGAGATTTTGATTCTTTGGGAATATATAGCGTAATACGTGCAGATTTTTTATATAATTAAACAACATGTAGATTTTGCAAAAAGTCTTGTAGACGGCCCTTTGGGGTGGCGTCTGTTATAGAAAGTTATTGAAAGGAAAGCGTTTTAATGCCTAAGAAAGACCCAGCTCTTAAAGTCATTCCTATGGGCGGACTTGATGGCATCGGCAAGAACATGACCGTTTTTGAATACGGTAATGATATGGTGCTTGTTGATGCTGGTTTAATGTTCCCAGATGACGAACAGCCTGGTATTGACCTAGTTTTGCCAGACTACACCTATGTACTAGAAAATGAAGATAAGCTTCGCGGTATTTTGATTACCCACGGTCACGAGGATCATATTGGTGCTCTTCCGTACCTGCTTATGGATCTTACTCGTAAGGTGCCAATCTATTCCAGCAAGCTCTCGCTTGGCTTTATTGAAGGTAAGCTTGCTGAGCACAAGATTGTGGGCACCAAGCTTCGTGAGGTTACTGATGGCTCAAAGGTCCAGCTTGGTGCCTTTGACATCACGTTCTTCTCGATGACCCACTCTATTCCTGCTGCTTTTGGTATTCATATGAAGACCCCTGCAGGAACGCTTATTCACTCCGGTGACTTCAAGCTTGATCAGACTCCAATTGATGGCGTGCGTCCAAATTATGCGGCTATCACCAAGTTTGGCTCCGAGGGCCTTGACCTGCTGTTGTCTGACTCAACCAACGCTAATCACCCTGGTATGACCCCATCCGAGGCTTCTGTTGGTGCGGCGCTTCGTCACATCATCAAGAATGCAACTGGTCGCGTCTTTGTTGCGTCGTTCTCAAGTCACATTCACCGCCTGCAGCAGGTGTGCGATGCCTCTGTTGCGGTAAAGCGTAAGGTTGTTGTTACCGGTCGCTCTATGATTACCAACACAAAGGTGGCGCGTGAGCTTGGTTACCTCAACATTGCCGATAAAGACATCGTTGATGCGTATGATGTTGATAAACTCGCAGATGATCGCATTGTTGTTCTGTGCACCGGTTCCCAGGGAGAGCCTCTGAGTGCTTTGGCACGCATGGCAAACGGAGAGCACAAGTCGCTTTCCATTCGTCCTCAGGACACCGTAATCATCTCTGCAACTCCTGTTCCAGGTAACGAGAAGAGCGTTCAGTCCATCATCAACGCGCTCTCTAAGATTGGTTGCGAGATTTACGACAAGTCAAAGGCACTTGTCCACGTTTCTGGCCATGGTAGCCAGGAAGAGCTCAAGCTTATGCTTGGTATGGCTCGTCCAAAGAACTTCATGCCTGTTCATGGTGAGGCTGTTCACCTGCGTGCTCACGCAGAACTTGCTCAGCAGATGGGTGTTCCTGCAAACCGTATTTTCATTCTTGATAACGGCGACACGCTTGAGATGAGAAATGGCAAGGTTACTCGTGGTAAGACGGTTGAGTCTGGCGTAGTGTACGTTGACGGCCTCTCTGTCACCGACGCTAACCCTGTTGTTCTTCGTGACCGTCAGCGCCTTTCTCAGGACGGCATTGTTACCGCTGTGGTAACCCTTGTTGGTCGCAACCTTAAGCCTGGTGTTGTTGAGATTTCTGGCCGTGGTGTTTCATTTGCTGATGATGATGAGCTTATGAATGACGCACAGAATCTTGTGAGAAATTCAATCGAGAAGGCCTCTAAGTCCGAAGGCGCAAACATTGAAGCAATGAGAAAGAGCGTTCGTAACGCCCTTTCTAACTTCCTTTGGAGCAAAACTCGTACTCGACCAATGGTTATTCCGGTCATTATGGAGGTATAAGCCCAATGCCCTCTAAACGCACCTCAAACGCAGCAAAAAGAAATTCTAGAAACGCCGCTTCTGCCCAGGTAGTAGGCTTGAGCCCACTGCAGAATGACATCATTGGTGTTGTTCTTGCAGTGGTTGCAATTGCTCTGTTTTTGTCCATTATTGTCCCTTCTAATGCTGTTATTACCAGCGCAATGGGTCATGGGCTCAAGCTCTGTTTTGGTACGGGAGCGCTACTTTTTCCCATTGCAGTATTTGTCTTTGCTATGACCTTCTTTATGCGTGATGATCAGGGAATCTCTACGCGTATTGCTATTGGTCTAACGCTGGACGTTCTTGCCGCCCTTGCTCTTATTTCACTTAACTTCCCAGGTGCCGAGGCTGCTCCAGATATGCTTCTGGGCACAAAAGTCCTAGAGGCTGCCGGTGGTTATGTAGGCGGCGGTATTGCTTGGGTTTTGCTGCGCTTTGTTGGCCGCGTGGTGGGCAATGTCCTTTTGGTTGGCTTTATTATTGCAGGTGTTGTTATCTGCGGCTTCTCCATTTCTGACATGGTTGAGCGCGTAAGCTTCCGCCTGGATGAAGCGCGTGAGAATCATCGCTACCGTAAAGAAGAGCGTGCTCTTGCAAAAGAAGAGGCGCTCTACGCTGCAAATGCTCCACAGCCTGCAAAGAAGCAGGGTAGACGTGGCGCAAACAACCAGTCTTCTCTCTTTGACGAGACCGGTGAAGGGGAGACCACCTATCTGGGCAATCGCAAGACTTCTGTCATTAAGCGTGACGCCCGTCTTTATGAGGAAGAAGAGGCGCAAGAGGACGCAGGTGATGCTCCTACTACGCTCATTGATAAAGCTAAGAATAAGCTGCGCTCTAAGAAGAAAGACCAGCCAGATGATGCAGATGTCGAGAAAAACGATGTTGCTGTAGCTGATGTTGCTCCTACAACAAAACAGGCTAAACCTAAAAGTAAAGCTAAAACGACACCAGATTTTCTCGCCACACCTGACCAGCTCAAGAGGCCAGGTGACGACGATGAGTCGTATGAGCTGCCACCATTTACCATTCTGAAGACAAACAAGAACTCGGCCACTTCTGCCGTAAGCGATGATGAGCTTGAAGCTACTGCTCAGAGACTCCAGGCTACGCTTGAGGAGTTTGGCCTCTCTAGCCAGGTAGTTGGTTGGACTGCGGGTCCTTCTGTCACTACGTTTAAGATTTCGATGGGCGAGGGCGAGCGCGTCAACAAGATCACCAATCTTGAGGACGATATTGCGCTTTCACTTGCGGCAAAGTCTGTTCGTATTTTTGCTCCAATTCCTGGAACTTCTCTGGTTGGTATTGAGATCCCTAACGAGAAAGCCCAGGCAGTCAATTTGGCTGACGTTCTTCCGTTTGCAAAGGGTGGTCCTCTTGAGTGCGCCTTTGGTCGTGATTCTGAGGGCAAGCCAATTGTTGTTGACCTTGCAAGTCTTCCTCACTTGCTGGTAGCAGGTACCACTGGTTCTGGTAAGTCTGTCCTGCTCAACGCCATTGTCATGTCTATGCTCATGCGCGCAACTCCTGAGCAGGTCCGCCTGATTATGGTTGACCCAAAGCGCGTTGAGTTTACGGGTTACGCTGGTCTTCCTCACCTGTACGTGCCAGTTGTTACCGAGCCAAGGCAGGCCGCAAGTGCGCTTCAGTGGGGCGTCACCGAGATGGAGCGTCGCCTTAAGGTATTTGAGCACTACAAAGTACGTGACATTAAGACGTACAACAGAAATGTTGATGGCGATAAGTACGCTGATATTGAGAATCCTCCAAAGCATATGCCGTACTTTGTCATTGTCATCGACGAGCTTGCTGACCTTATGATGGTTGCTGGCAAAGACGTTGAGTCTTCCATTGTCCGTATTGCTCAGCTTGGTCGTGCTGCAGGTATTCACCTGATTGTTGCAACGCAGCGTCCTTCTGCAGACGTCGTAACTGGTCTGATCCGTGCAAACATCGATAACCGTGTTGCGCTCTCAGTTGATAACTCTTTGAACTCCCGCATTATTCTGGACCAAAAGGGCGCTGAGCAACTGCTGGGTAAGGGTGACATGCTGGTTAAACTTCGTGGTAAGAAGCCTAATCGCGCACAGGGTTGCTGGGTCTCTGACGAGGAGATTGAGGAGACCGTTAAGTACATCCGCACTCAGCGCGTGGCCGAATATCACGACAACATCTTGACCGTTGCAACTCCAACACAGGCCGAAGGCGCTGGTGGAGTTGGTGGCATGGCGCAGGCAGACGACCCACTTATTTGGGAAGCTGCACGCATTATTGTGGATTCTCAGCTAGGTTCTACATCTAGTTTGCAAAGAGCACTCTCTGTTGGGTATGCTCGTGCTGGTAGAATTATGGATATGCTTGAGGCAAAGGGTGTTGTTGGCCCAGCTAACGGATCAAAACCTCGAGAAGTTCTTATCGATAAAGATGCTCTTGAAGAGCTCAAAGTTCAAGACGCTGCCTATAGGGAGGTAGAGTAAGCATGCCACGCCCTCGTTTTAGTGAGATGCTCGTAGAACGTAGACGTCAGCTCGGGCTTTCTATCACTCAAGCATCAAAGATTCTTCGCCTCAAGGAGCAGGCACTTATTGCTTTTGAGGAAGGCGATTTTAAGAATATGCCTCAGAGCGGCTATGCTCAGGGCATGCTCTCTTCGTATGCTCGCTACCTAGGACTCAATCCGCGTGAGATTGTAGACCTCTTCCAGGAGGAGAGCTACGAGTTTGAAAACGGCACCTATTCTCATGAGCTGCGTCGTCGTACGCGCGATACTCAGTCTGGTCGTGGCATTGCTGGCTATGACGTTGTAAACGAGTCTGGTAGTAGGCCAAAGGCATACGTGCAGTACCACGGTCTTCTCCCCACATCGGGAGGACCAGCTGGCGATATGGGCGCCTTTGCAACTACGTCTGGCGTTCGCTCCAGACAAACCGGTGTTCCTCTGGGTGCTCAGGCATCTGAGGAGGATGCTGGCGGCTACTCGTATTCTCGCTATGCCACAGGTCATGCGTACAATGCCGGTATTGAAGAGGCTTCTCGTCAGAAGACTATGGCAAGCCGTACGCGCGGTGGCGTTCAGCGCAAGCGTGTAGGCATTGCAGGCGTTAGCATTCCAGCTTACAAAGACGATGTAACCAGAAGAACTGTTGCTCCAAGCGATTACACTGATGACCTTCGTTATGACAATGTAACTGCTCCTTACGAGCGCGCATCAACCATTTCTGGCCGTCGTGGATCAAGAAATATTGCGCAGGTAGATAGGCCTAATGTTCGCCGTCGCCAGCCATCTGGCGCTGCTGCTCAACAACGTCGTGCTCCTCAAAGACCAGGCGTTATGGGAGCACTTCAGAATTACTTCTCTGACACAGGACGCACTATTGCCACTGTGTTTGCTCTTGTTGTTGTGATTATTACTGCCGTTTTGCTGTTCAGCGTTCGTTCCTGCATGACAGCTCGCACTACGCCTACTACAACAAAGACAGTAAGCGTTAATAATTCAACAACTGATTCTTCAAAGAATTCCACTACTACAAATAGCAATACGGACACCTCTAAGAAGGATTCTACTGATACTTCTAAGAGCACCACTACAACTGAGCCAAAGAAGGAAGAGACTCCTAAGCAGACTACCGTAGTGGTTACTGTTGCAGATGGTCAGACCAGCTGGGTTGAGATTACCGTTGACGGCAAGAGTGTTGAGGCTGACGCTATTACCGGCCCATGGTCTCAGACGTACACCGTCACTGACTCCATGACTGTTCTTGCAGGTACTCCTGGTGCTGTTGCGGTAACCGTTAATGGTACTGCTAAACCATTTGACGCAAATGCTTCTGGTATTGGCACCTTGACCATTCAGGGTACTAAGCCTGCTGACGGTACTGCAGCAAATGCTTCTGGAACTCAAACAAACAGCACGTCAACAAGTACTACCGGTGGAACTTCTGGCACCACTAACAACCAGAATTCCAACAGCAATTCAAACAATAACTAAACGCCATGGGGCGAGAAGTACTTCTCGCCCTGAATATACGGAGGGGAAATGGCTAAAGAATCAAGCTTTGACGTTGTGTCTGAAGTAGACATGATGGAAGTTGATAATGCATTTCAGCAGGCAGCTCGTGAACTAACTCAGCGCTATGATCTTAAGGATTCCGGTGCAACTCTTGAGCTTTCTAAGAAAGAAGGTAAGTTCACTATTGAGGCTCCAGCAGATTTTGTAGCATCTCAGGTGAGGGATGTTCTTGGATCTAAGCTGGTAAAGCGTGGAATTGACCTTACGGCTATCCGTTGGGCAGATCCAATTCCTGCAGCTGGTTCTACGGTGCGCCAGATTGGCTCTATTGTTTCTGGTATTGATCAGGAGACTGCCAAGAAGATTGCTAAAGATATTCGTGATATGAAAGTTAAGGCTAAGGCAACCGTTGAGGGCGATAAGCTGCGTGTTTCTAGTGCTTCTCGCGATGTTCTTCAGTCTGTGATTGCAAGCCTTAAGGAGAAAGACTATGGCCAGCCCCTCCAGTTCAACAACTATCGATAGGGGCTACAACGTCCTATACATCACGTTAGGATGCGCTAAAAACGAGGTTGATACAGATCGCATGCGTGCGCGTCTTTTGGCCTCTGGTTTTGGTGAAGTTGCAGATCCAGACTCAGCAGACATTGCAATTATCAACACCTGTTCATTCTTGGCTTCAGCAACAGAGGAGTCTATTGAGACTACGCTTGAGATTGCTGAGGGCGCTTCTGAGGGAGTCCGTAAGCTACCCATTATTATGTGTGGCTGCGTTCCTTCCAGGTATGGCGCAGAGCTTAACGAGCAGCTTCCTGAAGTTGCTGCGTTTGTTCCGGCAGATCAAGAAGATGGTATTGTCAGCGTTGTTGCAGACGTTCTGAATATCCCTGAGCCTACGCAGTCAATTGTTGCTGCCCATGGAATGCTGCGCACCATTGATGGCGCCAGTGCATTTGTAAAGATTTCCGAGGGCTGTGATAGATTCTGTGCCTTCTGCGCCATTCCGTACATTCGTGGTCACTATCACTCAAGGCCTGCTGAAGAGATTCTTCAAGAGGTACATGAGCTGATGGAAGGTGGTGTTCGTGAGGTCATCCTGATTGGCCAGGACACCGGTATCTGGGGCTCGGATATGCCTGATACTGCAGATGGCCAGACGCCAACGCTTGCTAAGCTTATGCAGCAGGTTGCTGAGGTAGTTCGTCCTTATAAGGGATGGATTCGCGTTTTGTATCTGCAGCCAGAAGGTATGACCGATGAGCTCATCAGCACTATTCGCGATACACCTGAGGTTCTTCCTTACATTGATATTCCAATTCAGCACTGCAACGAGCGCATTCTTAAGCGCATGGGTCGTTCTGGCTCTACACAGGAGCTTCGTGAGCTTTTTGATCGCCTCAGAACTGAGATTCCTGGCATGGTTCTTCGAACTACGGGAATGTGTGGCTTCCCAGGCGAGACAGATGATGAATCAGATGAGCTCTACGACTTTATTCAGGAGCAGGAGTTTGATTACACTTCCGTCTTTACCTATTCGCCAGAAGAGGGAACTCTGGGCGCAAAGATGTCTGATCAGGTTCCAGACGAGGTAAAAATTGAGCGTACTCAGCGCTTGCTTGACCTTGTAGAGCAGCTTGGCTTTGCGGCAACTGCCCGTCACGTTGGCGAGCGCTGCGAGGTCATTATCGACGGAATTGAAGAATCCGACGAAGGCACTGAGCTTATTGGCCACACGTGGTTCCAGGCTCCAGACTGTGATGGCGCTGTTCACATTGCAGAGGGAGAGGCCGCAGTCGGAGATATTGTCCTTTGTGACCTGGTAGATTCTTTCTGCTATGAAATGATTGGCGAAATTGTAGACACTACAGACACACAGTCTGGCGAGAAAACCGTTTAGTTGGGGATAGGTCATGTCATCAAAGACAATTTGGACACCTGCAAATATTGTTACCTGTGCTCGTGTGGTCTTAGTGCCCTTTTGGCTTCTCTTGGCGCAGCTTTTAGGTGTATCTCTGGCAGATTCTCTGACAACACCTGGTTTTAAACTTGGAGCTTTTCTTGTTTTTATCGGCTATGTTGTCATTTCTTTGACCGATAAGCTTGATGGTTACCTTGCCCGTAGTAGAAATGAAGTTACTACCTTTGGCAAGTTCTTAGATCCAATTGCCGATAAACTCGCTGTTGTTGTAGCTCTTTTTGTACTTCTAGAGTGGCATATGGTTTCTCCTTGGGTGCTCTTAGTGATTGTTGCACGTGAGTTTTTGGTATCGGGTCTTAGAATGGTTGTTGCTTCAAAGGGAGTTGTTATTGCAGCTTCTGACTTGGGTAAGTGGAAGACTGCAACAACTATGGTTGCTATCTGCGGTTTACTCTTCTTGCCAAGTATTCCTGGTGGAATGATTCAGGATGTTTTGCTCTTTATCTTCAACGCATCTATGTGGGTTGCAGTAGTTCTAACAGCCTGGTCAGGAATTGACTACTTTGTAAAGTCGTGGCAATACATTGCTGAAGTTTAACAAGATGGCGTCTCTCTGAGGCGCCGCTTTTGTATCAAATCTTATTAAAAGTAAGGAAGACCATGTTCTCTGAAGAAGTTCTCAAAGAAGCTCAAAGTGTTATTTCAGATGCCCTTGCATCAGGTATTACCGTAGCTTCTGCCGAGTCTTGTACGGGAGGACTTGTTGCAGGCGCTCTTACAGCCATCTCTGGATCATCAAGCGTACTTAAGGGCTCTGTTGTAAGCTATACCATTGAGATTAAACAAAAGGTATTAGGCGTTTCAAAAGACATTTTTGATGAACCGTCCCTTGGTGCTGTTTCTGAGCCCTGCGCAGCTCAAATGGCTTCAGGCGTTAGAGACGTTATTGGATCAGATATTGCAGTTTCCGTTACAGGAATAGCTGGCCCAACAGGAGAAGAGCCTGGTAAACCAGTTGGAACAGTTTGGTTTGGTATTAACAGCAAAAACTTTACCCATACAGTCTGCAAATATTTTTCTGGCAATAGAGAACAGGTGCGAGAAGCTGCTGTTTTGCAGGCTTTACAATTAATTCATGAAGCTATTGTGAAGGCTTAAAACCCGATTTTAATAGGGAAGCTCAAAACTAGTTTGTTTTGTGCTTCTTATTTTCTGCGACTATGCAGGACTTATACAGCCAAATTTGCAATTAAGAAGAAATAAGCTGTTCAAGAGCGGAAAAATAGAGGTAAGAATTCAGACAAATTCCCTCTATAGAGTATATGTTTGACGTTGACATAGAACGTCTGTTCTTATATTATCGTGGTATCAGAAAGAGCAAGGAGTATTCATGGCTAAAAAGGCAGTTTCAAAAGAGATTAAAGCTCGCACTACTGGTGACGAGAGAGATGAGGTTATCTCTTCAACCACTGCAGAGATCGAGAAGAAATTTGGTGCAGGCGCCATTATGCGTTTAGGTGAGGGTGGTCCTGCCTTTGATATTCAGGCCATTCCAACTGGCTCACTTGCTCTTGATGCAGCATTGGGTATTGGCGGCGTTCCTCGCGGCCGTATCGTAGAGATTTATGGCCCAGAGTCCTCTGGTAAGACAACTCTTTCTCTAGAAATTCTTGCAGAAGCTCAGGCACTAGGTGGTGTCGTTGCCTTTATTGACGCAGAACACGCACTAGACCCAGGTTATGCGGCTCGTATTGGCGTTGATATTGACGATGTTTTAATTTCTCAGCCAGATACTGGTGAGCAGGCTCTTGAGATTTGTGACATGCTTGTTCGCTCAGGCGCTATTGATGTTGTAGTTGTAGACTCTGTTGCTGCTCTTGTTCCTCGTGCAGAGATTGAGGGAGAGATTGGCGATTCTAGCGTTGGCCTTCAGGCTCGTCTCATGAGTCAAGCTCTCCGTAAGTTAGCCGGCTCTCTTTCAAAGTCTAATACGCTCTGTATTTTCATTAACCAACTTAGAGAGAAGATTGGCGTAATGTTTGGAAGCCCAGAGACCACTTCTGGTGGTAGGGCTCTGAAGTTCTTCTCCACTGTCCGTATGGATATTCGCCGTGTTGACAGCATTAAGGTAAATGGAGAAAACGTTGGCAACCGTGTTCGCGTTAAGGTTGTAAAGAACAAGGTTGCTCCACCTTTTAAGGTTGCTGAGTTTGACATTATGTACGGTCAAGGTATCTCCAAAGAAGGCTCCATTCTTGATATGGCTGTTGATTTTGAGATTGTCAACAAGTCTGGTGCTTGGTTCACCTATGAGGGTGAGCGTCTTGGCCAGGGTAGAGAAGCTGCTAAATCTTTCCTTACTGCCAATCCAGATCTCATGGAAGAGATTGATCACAAAGTACGAGTTGCTTGTGGCCTTGTATTTGATGAAGATTCTGAAGTTGGCACTCCGGTTGCAACGGAAGATTCTGCTGAATAATGTCAGAAATTTCTTGGACGATTGAGCTTCCAAAAAAGAAACAGGCAGTTCTAGGTCAGGCAAAGCCTAAAGCAAAGATACTTTTAGAAACTGAAGTCGGAGGGACGGAGGAATTCTTTGTCCCTCCAACAGTAGCTCGTGCTCTTCAGAACAAAGAGAAAGATGGTGTTTTTACGCCTTCTTCTCGTAATGAGTTTCTGTATGAGTTAAAAGAGATTTCAACGCAGTGCATTAAAGCTCGTATTGAGGCTTTGATTGTAAAAAGGGATTACTCTACAGCTGAGCTTCAAAAAAAGCTCATGCTTGATGGCTATCAGAAGAATGTAAGAGACTCTGCAGTGCAGAGGGCTGTTGAAGTTGGTTTGATTAATGACAGTCGTTTTGCAGACGTCTATATACGTTCTAAAATTTCGCAAGGCTGGGGTCCTCTTAAAATTAAAACTGAAATTTCTAAAAAAGGGATTGAAGTTGAGACACTCCCTGGATGGCCTGACGCTTATTTTTCTGACGTGGATGAATTTGAAGTTGCGTATTCTTTGGCCCAGAGAAAACACCTGTCGGGAAAAAATGATTATGAGAAGCTTGTCAGGTTTCTCGCTACAAAGGGATATTCATTTTCTATAGCATCATCTGTTGCTAAAAAGATCTTGGATGAAAACGCCACATCTGAATGAATATATTTGCTTAGCTTATAAGTCTGTTGTATTGATGTACTTTACTTTTCCTACCTGCTATTTATTGACAAAAGTTACAATGCTCTATACGATAAATATGCCGTGAATAGGCTCATTTCCGCTGGGCAACCAGCGTCACGTATACAGTAGGTATCTCATACATTTGATCTATCTCTGAATGTGGCATGACCAGCCAATGAACCCTGCTCATGGCGGGTTCTTTAGATACTGTTGTGTCTAAAGTCTCCTGAACACTTTTGTAATCGCCATTTGAGGAGTAGGTATGGAATTAGCAGCAGTAGGCATTGTTTGCCTTCTTGTGGGAGTAGGCCTTGCATACGGCGTACTCTCTAACATTAGTAATTCAAAGATTAAAACTGCAGAACAGCAGTTAAAAGATGCTCAGACTAATGCAGATCGTATTGCTTCTGAAGCAGCTCGCCAGGCAGAAACAGTTAAAAAAGAAGCTGTTCTTGAGGCTAAAGAAGAAGTTCTTCAGCTCAAGCAGGCAGCAGAGGCAGATGAAAAAAAGCGTAAGAGTGAGCTTCGTAGCATGGAGAACCGTATTCTTCAGCGTGAAGAGTCCCTTGATCACCGTACTGATGCACTAGAGAAGCGTGAGCATCAGCTCTCTAGCCTTCAGGGCCAGCTTGATCGTCGTAAGAACGATTTGGATTCTCTTGTTTCTCAGCAGTCTCAAGAGCTTGAGCGTATTGCAGCTCTTACAAAAGATGAGGCTCATGATGAGCTTCTATCTCGTGTTCGTTCTGAAAGTGTTCGCGATGAGGCTATGATTCTTCGTGAGTCTGAGCAGCGAGTTCGTGCACAGGCAGATAAAACTGCACGTGAGATTATTTCTACCGCTATTCAGCGTGTCGCTGCAGATCAGGCTTCTGAGATTACAGTAACTTCCGTCCATATCCCATCTGATGATCTAAAGGGTAGGATTATTGGACGTGAGGGTAGAAACATTCGTACCTTCGAGCAGGTATCTGGTGTTTCTCTTGTTATTGATGACACTCCAGAGACTGTAGTTCTTTCAAGTTTTGATCCAGTCCGTCGTGAGACCGCTCGTGTTGCACTTGAGAACCTCATTGCAGACGGTCGTATTCATCCAGCACGTATTGAGGAGCTCTACAAGAAGGCTGAGGCCCTTGTTAACGAGCGTGTTCTTGAGGCTGGCGAACAGGCTGCATTTGATTGTGGTATTCACGATCTTCATCCAGAGATCGTAAAGACTCTTGGTAAGCTTCGCTACCGTACTTCTTACGGTCAGAATGTTCTTGCTCACTCTGTTCAGGTTGCAGTACTTTGCGGCATTATGGCTGAAGAGCTTGGCCTTGAGCCTGCTCCAGCTAAGCGCGCTGGTCTGCTTCATGACCTTGGTAAGGCAATTGACCACGAGGTTGAGGGTCCACACGCTGTAATTGGTGCAGATCTTGCTCGTCGTCATGGTGAGCGCCCAGAGATTGTTCACGCCATTGAGGCCCACCATGCAGACATTGAGCCAAATACTGTTCTTGACATGCTTGTTATGGCTGCAGACGCTATTTCTGCTGCACGTCCTGGTGCTCGTCGTGAGTCCGCTGAGAACTACATCAAGCGCCTTGAGAAGCTTGAGGCTATCTCCAATGCACATGAGGGTGTTGAGCGTACGTATGCAATGCAGGCTGGCCGTGAGCTTCACGTAATGGTTGAGCCTCAGATGATTAGCGATTCCGAGGCAACTGTTCTTGCTCACGATATTGCTAAGCAGATTGAGGATGAGATGGAATATCCAGGACAGGTTCGCGTTGTTGTTATTCGCGAGTCTCGTGCTGTGGATGTTGCTAAGTAATTTATGGCAGCCACTTCTACTGACTTAACAGGTTTTGTCGCCTCCATGGGAGGTGAGCGCGCACTCCGTGTCGAGGAATCCCTCGGCGCGGGGTACGTTCGTTTACGCGTAGCAGAAGCAGAGCGTAGACAGGCAAAGCACGATATCCGTTCGGTAGAAGATATTGTTATCGAGCTCTTACGTAATTCTCGCGATGCTGGTGCTCGTCACATTTATGTTGCAACCTCAAAAGAGGGTGCGCTCAGAACTATCACCATACTTGATGATGGTCAGGGTATTCCAAAAGACATGCAGGAGAAAATCTTTGAAGCTCGTGTAACTTCAAAGCTTGAGAGCATGCACATGGACCGTTGGGGAATTCATGGCCGAGGCATGGCTCTCTATTCCATCAAAGAAAACTGTGAATCAGCCCAGGTTGTAGCTTCTGCTCCGGGACTTGGTTCTGTTATTCAGATTGTGGTAGACACTACTAAAATTTCCGAGCGAGTAGATCAGTCTACTTGGCCAACCTGTGGTTTGAATGAGGACGGACTCAAAACAACCGTTAAAGGTCCTCATAACATTATTCGTACCTGCTGTGACTTTGCGCTTGAGGTTAAAGGCTCGTGTGAGGTAATGCTGGGCTCTGCTGCAGAGGTTGCAGCTACTGCTCGTCGCAGAATTGCACAGACGCTTGATATCGCTGACCTGCTATTTGTTGAAGGCTTTGAGAACGTTCCTGTTCTCGAGCGCTTCAGGGCCGCAGCGGATGCAACAGAGCTTTCTGAGGTTTGTAAGTCTCTTGGTCTTTCAATGTCAGATAGAACTGCACATAGAATTATTGCTGAGCAGATTAAGCCTTTGCGTAGTGTGTATGCACAGGTCAGCCACACTGTTGAACCTGAAGGGGTTTCTCGCGAAATTGATCTGATGAAAGACCACCGAGGTCTCAAGATGAGCAAAGCTGATATCAGCAGCTTTTCTCGAAAAATGGAGCAGAGTTTTGCTGAGTTGTCCGAGAAATACTACGTTTCTTTGACGGCTGAGCCTCGTGTTCGTGTAAGTAAAAACAAAATTGTTGTGACTTTTGATATTGAGTCGCAAGAGTAGAACAAACGCACAATAATTGGAGCACTCATGGGTTTGCTTAAAGTTTCGAGTAAGTCTTCACCAGCTTCTGTAGCAGGAGCTATTGCGGGCCTGGTTAAAGATAATGAACCTGTTATGCTCCAGTGCATTGGTGCTGGTGCAGTCAACCAGGGCATCAAAGCTATTGCTATTGCGCGTGGCTTCTTGATTCCTTGCGGTCTGGATATCACCTGTGCTCCAACGTTTTCTGATATCGAAATTGCAGGGGAGAGTAGAACTGCAATTAAAATTGCTATTTATGTCCATACACTGTCTGCCCCTGATACGCAGACTCCAGCTGTTAGTTCCACTGAGTATAACGAGGTACTTTAAGCATGATTGAAAATTCCGAGCTCGTAGGAAAAACATATCACATCAAAACTTTTGGTTGCCAGATGAATCTGCACGATACAGAGCGAGTCTCTGGTCTGCTTGAGGCTTGTGGCTGCAATGAGGTTTCAGATACCGATGACGCAGATATTGTCATCTTTATGACCTGCAGTGTTCGTGAGAACGCTGATCAGCGTCTCTACGGTCAGGCTTCTGCCATGGTCAGCGCTCCAACGCCTCCATCAGGCAAGCGCGTTGTTGCTATTGGTGGCTGTATTGCGCAGCGTGATGGTGAGAAGCTCCGTGAAAAGGTTCCAGCCGTTGACGTTGTGTTTGGCACCAGCGCACTTGCAAGCTTGCCAGCACTTCTCACCAGTGCATTTAGGGGCGAGAATGACCGTGTGGCTGTAGATACTTCTGAGGAGGGCAAGGGCTTCTCCACAGATCTGCCAAGTAACCGCGCTCAGCAGTATCACGCTTGGGTGCCTATCATGACCGGCTGCAATAATTTCTGCACGTATTGCATTGTTCCTTACGTTCGCGGTCGTGAACGCAGCCGCACCTTTGAGGCTGTTATTGGTGAGTGCGAGCGTCTTGTCGCAGATGGCGTTCGTGAGATTACCCTTCTTGGCCAAAATGTTAACTCATATGGTCGCGATCTCTACGGTAAGCCTCGTTTTGCAGAGCTTTTGCGTGCTGTGGGTCAGACGGGCGTTGAGCGAATCCGTTTCACTTCATCGAATCCAAAAGATCTTACTGATGAGACTATTGCGGCTATGAAGGAAACGCCAGCTGTAATGCCTCATCTTCATCTTGCGGTTCAAAGTGGATCTACGCGTGTTCTTAAGAAGATGAACCGCAGCTATACACGAGAAGAGTACTTGGACGTGGTTTCTCGCCTGCGTGCAGCTATTCCAGGACTGGCGCTTTCAACGGACATTATTGTTGGCTTCCCCGGAGAGACTGAGGAAGACTTTGAGGATACGCTTTCTTTGGTCAAAGAAGCTGGCTATTCTTCCGCATATACCTTCATTTACTCTAAGCGTCCAGGCACTCCTGCGGCAAAATACGAAGACAACACGCCTCACGAGGTCATCCAGGAGCGCTTTGACAGGCTTGCAGAGCTTGTGGCGCAGCAGGCACACGATGCTAACCAGGTAGACTTGAATACTACACAGGCAGTTCTTGTTGAAGGAACTTCCAAGCGTGACAATACGGTCATGGTGGGACATAGCGAGAAGAACCAAACAGTTCACTTCAATCTGCCAGAAGGCTACACGCCAGAAGATCTTATCGGCAAAATTGTTGATGTTCATATTGATGAGGCTCGCACCTGGTATCTGCGCGGAACCATGGAGTCTGATCCTCGATGAGCTCCCATGGCTCGGTTATCTGCATTGTAGGCCCCACGGCTTCGGGCAAAAGCTCCTTGTCTGAGCTGGTAGCTAAGAAGCTTGATACCTCTGTCATTTCCGTTGACGCAATGCAGGTTTATCGTGGCATGGATATTGGCACTGCTAAAACTCCTGTTGAGGAGCGAGAAGTTCCTCTTCTCATGGTAGATTGTGCCAACATTTCAGAAGAATATTCTGTCCAGATGTTTCAGACGGCAGCCCGTAAAGAAGCTCATAAGCTTATTAAAGCCGGTAAAACACCTGTATTCTGTGGCGGAACCGGCCTTTATCTTGATTCGATTATCGACCAGATGGAGTTTCCCTCAGGCTCAATCGAGTCTCCTGTACGTACTCGTTATGAAAAGCTTGCAGAAGAGCTTGGTGCTGAGGGCTTGCACGAATTTCTGATCACAAAAGATGCAGCAAGTGCAGAGCTTATCCATCCAAATAACGTACGACGCGTTGTAAGGGCTTTAGAGCTCTTGGAAGAGGGCAAGTCGTATGCTTCTCACCATGAGGGTCTAAAGGCTCACACACCGTACTTTGACGCCCAGATATGGGGTCTTACGATGGACCGTCAGCGTCTTTATGAGCGAATAAACCTCCGAGTTGATCTTATGTTTGAGCAAGGGCTTGTTGAAGAGGTTCAAGCGCTTATTGAGTCCGGTCTCTCTGAAAATTGCACGGCTGGCCAGGCAATTGGCTACAAAGAGTTCTTTGCTTACTTTGCGGGTGAGCAATCGCTTGAGCAAACGTGTGAGCTTATTAAGCAGCACACCAGGCAGTATGCTAAGCGTCAGATTTCTTGGCTTAAACGAGATGGTCGAGTCAGGTGGCTTGATATGGAACAGCTCACGCCTGAAGATGCTCTCGAGCTGATTTTTGTGCAGCATGCTGACGTACAATGCCAGTAGGACACATCAAAAACTAACGTATTTACCTTGTCTTAGATGGGGAGTTTATGGGTCGTTTTGTTCCATTTTCAACTGCTCCTAAAGTTGAACGAGCAATTCTTGTAGGCGTTGATTGCGGTAAAAGCGATTGGTCGCTTGAAGAATCAATGGACGAGCTTGAGCGTCTGACGCAAACTGACGGCGCTGAAGTCTTTATGCGTCTTACGCAAAAACTTGATGCACCTATCCCTAAGACTTTCATTGGCAAGGGTAAAACTGAAGAGCTTGTCTCCCTGGTAAGAAACACCAATACTGACGTTGTCATCTTTGATGATGAGCTCACGCCTTCTCAGCAATCTAATTTAGAAAAATTACTTGGCGAGCCGGTTAAAGTCATTGACCGAACTGCGCTCATTCTTGATATTTTTGGTATTCACGCGCGAACCAAGGAGGGGCGACTTCAGGTACAGCTTGCACAGCTTCAGTACGTACTTCCAAGGCTTCGTGGTATGTGGAGTCACCTGGTAGGCGAGCAAACTCGTGGTGGCATTGGTAGCCGATTTGGCCAGGGTGAAAGCCAGCTTGAGGTTGATCGTCGTCTTATTAGAAAGCGCATTTCAACTCTTAAAAATGAACTCAAGCAGCTTGGCCAAAGGCGAGAAGTTCAGTCAAAGTCCAGGTGGAATTCTGGAACGTTTAGCGTCTCTCTTGTTGGTTATACCAATGCTGGTAAGTCAACACTTCTGAATCAACTCACAGGCGCGGATGTATATGCAAAAGATGAACTCTTTGCAACTCTTGATCCAACTACCAGAGCACTTTCTCTTGATGAAGGCAGAAAGATTGTTCTTACGGATACTGTTGGATTTATTCAAAAGCTTCCAACTAATCTGATTGAGTCTTTTAAATCTACCTTGGTAGAGGCTCAAGAAGCAGATCTTCTTCTGCTAGTTGCAGATGCAACTGATAAGAATCTTTCTAAAGAAATAGCAGTTGTTCGTAGTATTTTGAAAGACATCGAGGCCGATAAAAGTGATCAGATTCTTGTATTAAACAAGGTAGACCTACTTGATGACCAAGAGCTTCAAATGCTCAGAGCACTCTATCCAGA
>JABZHH010000030.1:0-10741 GCA_015258925.1 Atopobium sp.
CCTAATCGTTAGATTTTGGTCTAACTTTTGGGGGTCGGTACATACTGTGGGCACTTTTTCTACATATAAACTCTCAAGTTAAACGTAAGGGTCATGGTCACGTAACCAAACTCGCTAAATGATGATCATGGCATCACCAAATGACAAGAAGCGGTACTTCTCGTCAATGGCACTTTGATAGGCGTCCATAATCTGCTCGCGCGTTGCAAAGGCAGAAACAAGCATCATCAAAGTTGAACGTGGAACGTGGAAGTTAGTCACCATGGTGTCTACCACGTGGAACGTAGAGCCTGGCATCAGGTACAGATTAGTAGTTGCATTCTCTCGAGCAACCATATCGCCTTTATGAGTCACTGCAGCAGAGTCTTCTGCCTCCTCAAAGCGACGGGCAACAACAGGAGGCTCAGCTGCAGGAATCTGATTATCCCAAGCACTTTCAAGCGAGCGAACACTGGTAGTACCAATGGCAATAACCTTATGACCAGCGGCTTTGGTAGCCTTTACTGCTTCTACAACTTCTGGAGCTACGTGGTAGCGCTCGGTATGAATGACGTGCTTAGTAGGATCGTCCTCTGTTACCAACCTGAAGGTATCAATACCCACCTCTAACTCAACAGATGCCCACTGGACACCCTTTGCTTTGATGGTTTCAATGAGCTCAGGAGTAAAGTGAAGACCCGCGGTAGGAGCTGCAGCAGAATGCTCGTCCTGCATAGCATAGACCGTCTGGTACTTCTCTGGGTCTCCCTCGTACTGCGTAATATACGGGGGCAGCGGAACGTGTCCTGCCTCATGAATAGCCTCGTCAAGAGTACGGTCTCCCTGTGCTTCAAAACGCACCAGACGACCTCCCCTGTTGTCGTCAACAAAATCCACAATGGTGCCCGTCAACACAACAGGAGCTGAGTCAGGAGCATGCAAGCCACCTGCACGGTATTCAATTACTGCACCAGGCTTAAGGCGCTTACCAGGGTTTACCAGACACTCCCATACACTACCCAAAGCATCAATGTCTTCTCGACGTTTTAAAAGCAGCGTTTCTGAGACGCCGCCCGTATTTTGCTTTTTACCTACAAGGCGAGCTGGCATAACGCGCGTCTGATTAACTACAACCAAATCGCCCGGCTCAAGATACTCCACAATATCAGTGAAGTGCTTGTGCTCTATGCGCCCATCTTCTCTATGTAGCACCAAAAGCCTACAAGAGTCTCTTGGCTCAGCAGGAGCTTGTGCAATACGCTCTTCTGGAAGGTTGTAATCAAAATCGTCAGTTCGCATGACGTGCTGCCTTTCTTGCGTCACGAGCTTCATGACGCTCTATCTGAGCCTCGGCTGCAGAATATCTGCAACCGCAATAATTTTGTCGATACATACCAAGCTCACGAGACTCTTTTGTAGCCTCTGGGTAATACGGACGGAAATCTCTCCATACAGGCGTCAGTCCATGAGCATGCGCAATGGACACCAGCTCATCCTCGCACGCATCAAAGAGCTGATAGGGCGAGACAGCCAGTGTTGTAGAAACGTATTCAAACCCACGCTCGGCCGCCACACGACAACTCTCTGCCAAGCGGATTGCGTAACAAGCACGACAGCGACGATCTCGCTCAAATCCCTGAGGGGCCACAGCTCGCTCCCACTGCTCTCGCGGATCTCCTGCCACAATCACCTCAACATGAGCCTCTTCTTGAGCCCACGTAAGTAATGTCTGCAGACGCCTATCGTGCTCTTCAACTGGCTGAATATTAGGATTAGTCCAGCAAATGGTTGGCTCAAAGCCCTCTTCCCTCAGATGTTTTAAAGGTTCAAGTGAGCATGGACCACAGCATGCATGGAGCAGCAGCGGTGTTCCCGGCTCTACTGAAAGAGTCTCAATTGACTGAAGCATGTTTGAAGCCATTAGTTCTTCTCGCCTTGTGCCTTATAACATTTCCAACCTACTATAGCGCAGGCAGCAAGGCATACAAAAATGGTAACAACGCTTGCTTCAATACCGTAGGCGCCACCCGAGATAAACTCAGATGCTGCAGGATACGCTGTTAAGAGCGTGGTAGGAAGAAGCGTAGTGGTAACCGAAATGCCCAGAATAGGGCCGGTTACAAAGTTCCAGATAAAGTGCATAGCAATGGTCATGAGCAGATTATCGGTAAGCCAAAACACCAAGCCATAAAGAATGCCCATCAAAAAGACTGAGATTGCTGCAGCAATAGAGATGTTAGGCGTTAGTCCATACGTTGCGGTAAAGAGCACTGCTTGAAGCACAAGCGCTACAGGGAAAGAACTCTTAGCTGCAACACCAGTTTGTAGATAGCCTCTAAACAATATTTCTTCTGCTGCGGACTCAATAAGGGTTGCCACAAGTAAGAAGAGAGCAGCAAAAATGTTATAGGAAGCGTTGAAGTTAAAATCAAAGCCTTCAATGAGCATGATAGAGCCAAAGGTAAACAGCACCATCAAAAAGCCAAAGGTAACTCCGCGCATAAATCCTGGCCAGGAGCTTACTCGAAGACCCAAAGACCTAAAATCTCGCTTATTAACGCGGGTAATCCACACAAGGATTAAGCCACCTGCCAACATACTTCCAAGAAGACCCAACACGGCTGGAAGTATGTCATTGGCTGGGAGCTCTCCCATAACCATCAGCGGAATATGACACACAAACATAAGCAAAAGTGCAAGGTCAGCCACAAGGAAGGGCGTCACCACAGACTTTGGTGGATCCTTTAGAACAAACTCAAGGCTTGTCTTTGGCTTTTTTCTTCCCACAAACTCTCCTTACATAATTTCTACTCACTATAGTATCGACTTCTGAATCTATTCGTGTAGTGAATCAAAAAAGATTAGAATAAGAAGATAATTTGCTTAAATCTACTAATTCCAACTGCGAGGTATCCATGGCCGAAAGCTACGACATGAACAACCGCCCTCATTTTCCTAAGCGCGCTGTCATTACCGGTGGTATGCCCTACGGTAACAAGAATCTCCACTTTGGACATATTGCGGGCGTCTTTGTCCCAGCAGATTTCTTTGCTCGTTTCTTAAGAGATCGTATTGGCCAGAAAAACGTTTTGTTTATCTCGGGAACTGATTGCTATGGCTCTCCTATCGCAGAGGGCTATCGCAAAAAGGTTGAAGAAGAGGGCTACGAGGGTACCATTCTTGATTACGTTAATCATAATCACAACCTGCAGAAAAGCGCTCTTAACGCCTACAATATCTCGCTTGATTTCTACGGCGGTTCCGCGCTAGAACCCGCTGCAAAGATCCACGAAGAGATGGCCGACAGCATCATGCACCGCCTCTACGAGCGCGGTAAACTCTCCAAGCTCTCAACTAAACAGTTTTACGATACCGAGGCTCAGACCTTCCTTAATGGTCGCCAGGTCAATGGACGTTGCCCCATTAAGGGCTGCAAGTCAGAGAAAGCCTACGCAGAAGAATGCGACCTGGGTCATCAGTTCAATCCAGAGGAGCTCATTGCTCCTGTTTCGCAGCTCACCGGCACCACGCCAGAGCTTCGTCCTGCACCAAGCTGGTACTTTGACCTGCCGCAATACAAAGAGTTTCTAAACAACCTGGTAGAAAAGTGGAAGAACAACCCACAGATTCGCTCAGTTGTTACCTCTACCGTTCAAGAGACTCTAACTGAGCCTATTATCTACATTCAAAATTCCTACCGCCAAGACTTTGACGGCGTTGCCTCTTCCCTCCCAGCTCATAATGTCATTGAGCCAGAAGGGAACGCTTCTTCCTTCTCTGTTGTTTTTGAAAACTGGCAAGATAGAGATGAAGCTCGCGAGAAACTCAAAGAGGCTGGAATTCGTTTTAGAACAAGCAAGACGCTCCTGCCTTACCGCATGACAGGCAATATTTCTTGGGGCCTTAAGTCTCCAGACATTGAAGATCTCAAAGACCTGACCATCTGGGTCTGGACTGAGTCTCTCTGGGCTCCTATTACCTTCACCCGTGCTGCTCTTTCTGAAGACACCAACAATGGCGGTAGCCGCTACTCTTCTGACGAGTGGCGCGATTGGTGGTGCAGCGATGATGCCGCTGTCTACCAGTTTATTGGCCAGGACAACATCTTCTTCTACTGCATTGTCCAGAACCCGCTGTGGGATGCACTTGATTGGGGTCTTATCACCGATACTCCCGTTGCTAACTACCACATTCTCTTTATGAATAAGAAGGCTTCCAGCTCTGGTGCTATCAAGCCTCCAATGGCTGAAGAGCTTCTTGAGTTCTACACTCCAGAGCAACTCCGCGCTCACTGGCTCTCACTTGGCCTTGATCAGCGCGCCGTGTCCTTCTCGCCAAAGGCTTTTGACACCTCTGTATCCAGGAAGGGCAAAGACGGCGAGCCAGATCTTCTGGTAAAGGATGACCCTCGCGTTGTTGATCCAGCGCTCAAGGAGTCAGCATTTCTCACTAACATCTTTAACCGCATGGCTCGTAGCTGCCTGTATGGTGCTGCTAATGCCTGTGGCGGTCACCTGCCTGTCAGTGAGCCTCACCAGGAAGTTATCGATGCTGCCCAAGAGGTTCTGCTGAAGTACGAGCAGCTTGCATACGGCTTTGACGCGCACTCTGCACTTGCTGCTGTTGATGAGTACGCTCGCGCAGAAAACAAGCGTTGGGGCGAGGCTTCCAAGGCCGCTCAGGGCAATGACGAGGCCTATGACCAGGCACTTGCTGATGCATTCTATGCACTCAAGACCATCACACTGCTTATGCACCCGGCTGTTCCGGAAGGCTGCGAGCGCATTGCAGATGCTCTCAACTTCCCACATGAGGAGTTCTTCTCTTGGGAGAACGCCTTTATGGGTCCAAAAGAGCTTGCGGCAAAGCTTGCCCAGAGCGCAGAGGAGCATCAGCTAGAAGAGCTCCCTCCTCGCTTTGACTTCTTCAAAGCACATCCAAGCCAGAAGAACTAAAACTCGCATAGCTAGGAGCATACGTGGTCGAGTTTCCACCCGTCTACCGCCCAAAACCTTATAGCAAGCCAACAGCACACCTGAAGAGTCATCTTCAGGTGTTGCTTGATGACGGCGCAGAAATTGCAACGTTTGTCTACGCTCCTGGCACTTCATCTGGCGAGAAACCCTGTGAAGACCTCGCTTCAACTGCGGCTTATTTGGCGTCTGTTGCTAACGGTACCAATGCTGCGCCCATTGTGTTTCTCCACGGAAACGGTGAAGAACACGGAATTTTTGGCACCATCATTGATGAAGTATGCAGCCGCGGCTACATCGCAATTGGTATTGATTCAAGAGATCAGGGTTTAAGCACCCGAGGAACTGCCGCCTTTACCTACGAGCAGATGGCAGAAGATGCGTATGCTGTCCTGAGGCAGCTTGGTGTTTCATCTGCTCATATTGTGGGCTTTTCTGACGGAGCTATTCTTGGTCTTCTTCTGGCACGTGACTATCCAGACGTAGTTGTCTCTCTCGTATCTATCGGAGCAAATCTTGAGCCTGACACGTTAGGTGATATGACCTGGCTCTATGAAAGTATCGCGGGCAATAAACGTTGGGCAGTTGAAGGCTGGGAAGGTGCTGTTCTAGAAGACGGCTACCCTGTTCCTTCTCCTGCTGAGGCCGCTCGTATTGCAGAGCATCTTGAACTCATGGTAGATAACCCTCATATTGATCCCGCGTCCCTTGAACACATCTCCGTTCCTGTTGTTGTCATGGCAGGTGAATACGATGAGATTTATCCAGAGGAAACTCGCCGTATTGCTGAGGCAATCCCTACCGCTCGACTTCTCTTCATTCCAGGATGTCCTCACAATGTTCCCAAGGTATCTCCGGGTGCAGTGGTGAGAAGAATTTTTGCAAATTTTGCCTATCTTTAAGAACAGAGCTGGAACTCTAACCTGATTTACCTGCTTTTGTTTCAAGAAAATAAAACTTAGGTACTTAATTGTTAAGTACCTTGATATCTCAGAAATTTTGAGTAAAATACCTTACAAGAATTATTTCTGTTATGGGAGGTACTCATGCATCAAGCACCTACCTTACCTACTCAAGAGATGCGCATTATTCGCAATCTTGGCTATCTAGGTCATTATCTTTACATCACGCGCGGATGCCGTGGCGGTCAACAATTTATTTTGACTGCGCTCTATCGTGATGGAGATATGACACAAAAAGATCTTCTCGCCAAGACAAAGAATACCTCTGCATCTCTTTCAGAAATGGTGAGCAAACTTGAAGCAAAAGGTCTTGTTGAACGTACTCGTGTAGACAAAGACCGCAGGCAGACACTTCTTTCTTTGACAAAAGAAGGTCAAAAACAAGCAAAAGAAGCTCAAGAGGCCATCGAGTCATTTGAAGCGCGCGCATTGTCTGTTCTTTCTGATGAAGAAAAAGTTACATTCTGCGCATATCTAGATCGTTTAGTTGAACATTGGGACACAATTAACAGAGACGAGAAGGGAGAAACAGCATGTCAGAAGAAGTAACTTCAACTGAAGAACTTGAAAACATAATTGAATCAACTGAAGCAGAAACTGCTATGGTTCCCTCTGCTCTGACAGGTATTGTAGATGTCAGCAATCTTTCCATTAAAGAGATTGCTTTAGTGCTTTCAAAGAGTATCGGTGAGTTCAAAAGAGACACTATTCTCACTCCTCTCTTTGTGTTAGTTGAGACCATCTTAGAAATTCTTATTCCTTTTAGAACAGCTAATCTTGTTGATACACTTCGCACGGGGGCAGAACTAAACGCTGTCATTCAGTCTGGAGCTGTTCTTGCCGCTATGGCAATGCTGTCGCTGCTGTTTGGAACACTATCCGGTATTTCTGTTGCCAAAGCTTCCACAGGCTTTGCGCGCAATCTTCGACGTGATATGTTCCGTAATATCCAAAATTTCTCGTTTACCACTATTGATGCATTCTCTTCGTCATCGTTAGTAACACGCCTTACTACGGATATTTCTAACGTACAGATAGCATTTATGATGCTCATCCGCATGGCCGTTCGTGCTCCATTTATGTTTATTGCTGCATTTATTGCTGGCTTTATCATGGGTGGCTGGCTTGCCATTATTTTTGTTGCCGTCATGCCTCTTCTAGGAATTGGTCTCTACTTCATTATTTCTAGAGTCATTCCTATTTTTAAAAAGGTATTTAAGAGGTACGACGCACTCAATGAATCCGCTGAAGAAAACTTGGCTGGTATCCGCGTTGTTAAGTCATTTGTAAATGAAAACTTCGAGCGTCAGAAATTTGATAAGGCTTCAGAAGAGCTGCGCGAAGATTTTACAGCAGCCGAGAGGCTCATGGCTCTGAACTCTCCATTTATGAACTTCACTATTTACGTGCTGTTTGTCTTCATTCTGTACTTTGGCTCGTACCTGATTGTCTCTTCTCAGGGAACTGCATTTGGCGTTGGACAGCTTTCTTCGCTTATTACGTATGGCTTTATGATGCTTATGGCACTCATGATGCTTTCCTTTGTCTTTGCCATGATCATCATTGCGGAAGAAGGTGCTCGCCGCATCTGTGAGGTACTCCTTGCAACTTCCACTATTAACAACCCAGAAAATCCTCTGACCGAGGTTACAAACGGATCCATTGATTTTGAGAACGTTGGATTCTCCTATTCCGGTCCAGAGGGTCGAGAAGCCCTGTCTGGTGTAGACCTTCACATCAACTCTGGTGAGGTCATCGGTATCATCGGTGGTACCGGTTCTGCAAAGTCCACACTGGTGCAGCTTATTCCTCGCCTATACGATGTAACCGCTGGTAGCGTTTCTGTTGGCGGACACAACGTCAAAGACTATGACATTGATACTCTTCGTGGTGCTGTTGCCATGGTTCTTCAGAAAAACGTTCTCTTTAGCGGTACCATCAAAGAGAATCTCCTGTGGGGTAACCCCGACGCCACCGATGAAGAGATTCTTGAGGCAGCTCGTCTTGCTCAGGCTGATAGCTTTGTTCAAACCTTCCCTGATAAATATGAGACTCATATCGAGCAGGGCGGCAACAACGTTTCTGGTGGTCAGAAGCAGAGACTCTGTATTGCGCGCGCGTTGCTTAGACGTCCAAAAGTACTTATTCTTGATGACTCTACCAGCGCTGTTGATACAAAGACAGATTCTTTAATTCGCTCTGGTCTTAAAGATTTCTTACCTGATACCACCAAGATCATCATTGCTCAGCGTACTTCCAGTATCGAAGAATCTGACAAGATTATTGTTCTGGATAACGGTCGCATTAACGCAATTGGTACGCACGAAGAACTCCTGAAAGATAACCCAATCTACCGCGAAGTGTACTTCTCACAGAACAAGCAAAGTGTTGATGAAAATCAGTCTCAGGAAGGTGAGGTGACTTCTCATGAGTAGGACAACAGAAACAAACAATGCAAGACCAAAGCTTCCCGTGGGAAAAATTCTTACTCGAACCATTAAAATGCTCTGGGAGTTTTACCCTGTCCTTCTCCCTGTAGCACTCCTTGGTGCTGTTATCCAAGCAATTATGCAGTCGCTTCCAAGTGTCTTTCTTGAGCGAATCCTCTCCATCATCTCTAACTATATTGATACTGGTGACTGGAGTTCTGCTGAAGGCTTAGTCTTCCAAAACGTAGCTCTTCTCGCCACCTTCTACGTCATTGGACTTCTTGCGAATATCATCTCTACCCAGGGTATGGCTATTGTCACCCAGGGAGCTCTGCAAAAATGGCGCTCAAAGATGTTTTCGCACATGCAGGACTTGCCTATAAGGTACTTTGATACGCATCTCAATGGCGACATCATGAGCTATTACACCAATGATATTGACGCAATGCGCCAGATGATTGGTACCAGTCTTCCAAACCTCCTCTTTACCTCTGTGGTTATCATCGCAGTAGTATTCATCATGTTTTACTACAGCGCACTTATGGCCATGGTTGTTCTGTTTGGATTCTCTTTGATGGGCCTTGCTACTAAAAACCTTGGTGGTAAGTCCGCAAAGAACTTTGTTAAGACTCAGAAGACTACCGCAGATGTTGAGGGACACATTCAGGAAATGATGAATGGCGAGAAGGTCGTTAAGGTCTTTAGTCATGAGGCAGAAACTATTGAATCATTTGACAAAATCAACGATGAGCTGATGGTTGTTGCAAGAAATGCAAACCTTTATGCCAACACGCTTATGCCTATCCTCAACAATCTGGGCAACATTATGTACGTTGTAGTTGCTGTAGTTTCTGGTGTGTTTATTACTCTGAACATTCAAAACGTTTCTTTGTCTGGACTGCCTTTCACCATTGCTGTAGCTGTCCCCTTCCTCAACATGACACGTCAGTTCTCCGCCCAGATTAACCAGATTTCTAGTCAGATTAACTCTGTTGTTATGGGCATCGCTGGTGCTAATCGAGTTTTTGAGCTACTTGATGAACCAGCAGAGACTGAAGAAGGTTACGTTACTTTAGTCAACGCAGAAACCATTGACGGTAAAGTTCAGGAAGCTGAGTACCGCACCGGTTACTGGGCTTGGAAGTATCCACACAGTGACGGCACGGTTACTTACACCCCTGTTAAGGGAGACGTTCGCCTCTTTGATGTTGACTTTGGCTACGAGCCTGGCCACACCGTGTTGCATGATATTTCTCTTTATGCAAAACCTGGTCAGAAGGTTGCATTTGTTGGCGCAACAGGCGCTGGTAAAACAACCATTACTAACCTGCTCAACCGCTTCTACGACATCGAAGACGGCAAAATTCGCTACGATGGCATCAACATTAACAAGATTAGGAAGAGCGCTCTTCGTCGTGCTCTCGGTATTGTTCTGCAAGACGTCAACCTCTTTACAGGTACCGTCTTGGATAACATCCGCTACGGGCGTCTTGATGCTACTGATGAGGACTGCGTAAAGGCCGCAAAACTTGCTGGTGCCGATGACTTTATCAAACGTCTTCCAGAGGGTTACCACACCATGCTCAAGGACAACGGTAGCGCCCTCTCCCAAGGACAGCGCCAGCTCATCTCCATTGCTCGCGCAGCAGTCGCAGATCCACCAGTCATGATTCTGGACGAGGCTACCTCCAGCATTGACACACGTACTGAAGCAATTGTCCAGCGTGGTATGGACGCTCTGATGTACGACCGCACCACCTTTGTTATTGCTCACCGTCTTTCTACGGTTAGAAACGCAGATGTTATTGTCGTACTTGACCACGGTCGCATTATTGAGCGCGGCACGCACGATGAACTTCTCGCCAAGCGAGGAACGTACTACCAGCTCTACACAGGCGCCTTTGAGCTTGAGTAACGTTGAGCTTATGTAATGTAAAACGCCTTGTCATCGAACTGCCTCCCATTTCTTGGACACGAGAAATAGGAGGCAGTTCATATGCGGGTGATTATGATTCTGTAGCGTGTTAGCGCCGGCTTTTAGGCCTGGCGCACAAAATAGCGCAGCTTTGGTAGGTTCTGCTGAAGAATCGACATGTTTCTAATCAAGATAGCCAGGCAGCTAGGCGGTCACGCTGCCTGATATGCATCTCTATGCATAAACTTCATCTAATATGCTTAAACATGAATAGACTCATATAAGAAATTTAACTATCGATAAATTCTGTATCTACGGAACACACCTAAGTCGGATAATCTGCTCAGATGAGGGCATTTTACACATCTAATGAAGATATTCTGCATGATTGAGGTATTTTCTGCGTCATGTATACGTCTTTTTAACAGATTATCCGACTTAGGTGTGTTTTGAACTGCCTCCCATTTCTCGTGTCCAAGAAAT
>JABZHH010000031.1:0-9704 GCA_015258925.1 Atopobium sp.
AACCAAATAGTTAACGCAGTTTAGAGTATCAATGTATTAACGAGAAGACCGTGAGGCTCGTGAAGCTGTAACAAAGGATTTCCAAAGTTCGCAATCAGCCTTGCTGTAATGCCATCCATACTCTGGATGCCACTGCACACCTAGAGCAAATCTCTTCCCCTTGACTTCAGCGCCTTCAATAATGCCGTCTGAAGCATACGCAACTACAGTAAGCTCAGCGGAAACCTTTTTCAGAGCCTCATCGTGATACGAGTTTGCTTGAATGTCTTCAACCTTACCCAGAGCGTTGTACAGCAAAGAATCTTTTTGAACATGAACAGCATGAGCTGGATGGTACAAATTTGCCGAATGAGTCCAGAATGCATGATTTTCTGTTGGTTCAAGGGTATGCAAATCTTGTACAAGCGTACCGCCCAGCACAACGTTTAAAAGCTGAAGGCCACGGCAAATAGCAAGTAAAGGTTTATCTGCAGCAAGTACCTGCTTTACCAGCTCAAACTCAAGCGCATCTCGTATAGGACACAAACGATTGAGGTCGCGTGGTTCTTCTCCCCAATTACGAGGGTCAACATCATGACCACCAGTGAGGCAGAAGCCGTCACACATCTCAACAAACTGACCAATGACTTCTGGATCTTCTGTTAGAGGCATCATGATTGGAATGCCGCCAGCTGCAAGAATGGCATCAAACTGAATTTGCGATACAGAAGCAGAATCAGAAAAGTTCTCTTCAGGCATCCAGCGAGGAGTCACACAGATAAGAGGACGCTCAGAAGCAGGAAGCTTGGGAACATCACTAAATGCATCTTTGACAATATCTGGAATAACCACAAAATCCTCTTAACACTCAGCTCTTCAAACAACATAACAGTAAAGGTTGACCCTTATTGAGTCTTTGACTTTATCGCTTTTACGCTTTTCGTGCCACTCTATCAAGCCCTCCTCCACAATGTTTTTTCATTAATGAAACATTTTTCTGTATTGCGTACAATTAATTTGGGTATTAAGAAGCCAGTTCTTACATTTAAGCTTCATATTTTGAAGATGCAAACGGAAGGCGCCCTATGAAAGAGCACGTATTTAATAACCTTTCCCGTAAATCATTCTTACGTGGATCTTTGGCGGCTGCCGTTGCCGCCGGTTCTGCTTCACTACTTTCTGCTTGTGGCGGTTCAGCTGGCGGAGACGCAGAGAAAAAGGTATTGCGCTTTGGTGTAAACAACCCAAAAGTAACCTTTGATACTCAGAAGACTTCTGGTTCTGTTGGTGTATCTGAGGCAGTTGCAGAGTCTTTGCTGGTACTTAATCCAGACACAAAAGAGATTGAGCCAAACCTGGTAACCGGCCTTCCTACTGTCTCTGAAGATGGCCTTACCTACTCATATGAGCTTAAGGATGGCATCAAATTCCACAATGGAGAGACCCTTAAGTCTTCTGACGTTAAATACACCTTCACGCGTATGTTCTTGCCTGCTACTAAGGCAACCTCAATTGACTCGTACGCATACATCGAGGGTGCTAAAGACATCATTGCCGGCACAACAGAAGAGCTTTCTGGTGTTGTTATTAAGGATGACCGTCACTTTGATATTAAGCTGACACAACCTTATTCAACCTTTAATGCAATCATGGCTCAGTTCTACGCTGTTATCTACCCAGAGAAGGCTTGCAAAGAAGCTGGTGAGGCCTGGGGTACTGAGACCAACTTTATTGGTACTGGCGCTTATAAGCTTGTTTCAAACGACAGCACTACAGAAGTTGTTCTTGAGGGATTTGCTGACTACCATGAGGGCAAGCCTGGTCTGGATGAGCTCAGATTTGTCTACATTGACGACGCTAACACCCGTATTCTTAACTACAAGAACAATGATGTTGACCTGGTCTTTATTTCTCAATCTCTTATTCAGCAGTACCAAAATGATGAGTCTATTTCCAAAGAGATTGTCAACTACACTCCTGCATCCACGCAGTTTGTAAACTTGAACCTTAAGAGCGAGAACCTCAAAGATGTTCGCGTTCGTCAGGCTCTCTCTATGGCAATTGATAGAGACACCATTTGTAGCACCATTCTTTCTGGTGTTGCAAAGCCTGCTAAGTCGTTTATCCCATCTTCTGAGACCGGCTACAACGAGTCCGCTCCAGAGTTTGAGTACAACGTAGACAAGGCAAAGCAGCTTCTTGCAGAGGCTGGTGTTTCTAACCTCACTCTTAACGCACAGGTCAGAAGCCAGGATCAGAACCTCATGGTTGCCCTTCAGGATGCTTGGTCAAAGATTGGCGTTACCTGTAACGTAAGCGTTATTGACTCTGGTGTTTGGAGCGACGCACGTACTAACGGTGACCTTGAAGTCACTCTTGTTACCTGGTCTACCCTCTCCTTCCAGGGTGTTGAGCACATGGGCTCCTACTTCCGCTCTGACCGCGCCGCAAAGAAGTCTTCCTTCTACAACAGCACCGAGTTTGACAACCTGGTTGACCAGGCTCGCCTTACCGTTAACGACAACGATAAGGTCCTGGAGCTTACCCGCCAGGCAGACAGCCTTATGACTCACACAGACTACGCTTGCCTGCCTATCGACTGGCCACAGATGCCTTACGTCTTGAAGCCAGAGTTTACGGGCCTCAGCGTTCTGGTTAACCCTCACTTCGATAAGGTTAAGAAGAAGTAAGGCTTCCTACACCCAAAAACAAAGGCGAGAAGATCAATTGGTCTTCTCGCCTTTTTTGTGTTTGTATGCCGTTTTAAGACACGACAATAAGATGCGCTACTCGGAAATCTTCTCCTCAAGGCGCGCTTCTTCTACGGCCTTCTGAGCCGCCTCAATAGCGTGTGCAACCTGAGGTGTACGGTCGGCATCAGAAAGCGATGTGTCGTACAGGTGGCAGGCGCAGAAATGACCTAGCTCAGCCTCAATGCGATCAGGAATGCGCTCGGAGCAAACCTTCATTGCCTTAGGGCAACGCGTGTGGAATACGCAACCTGAAGGTGGATTTGCAGGACTTGGAACGTCACCTTGAAGAATGCGCTTTTCCTGGATACGCTCGTGGCGAATACGAGGAATAACGTCCAAAAGTGCCTGAGTGTATGGGTGCAAAGGACGCTCAAAGAGGGCGTCTTTAGTGGCAAACTCCATCTGGTGACCCAGATACATGACCATAACAGTATCTGCAATGTGGCGAACAACGGAAAGGTCATGGCTAATAAAGATATAGGCCAGACCGTGGTCCTTCTGAAGCTCTTCAAGCAGATTGATTACCTTTGCCTGAACAGAAACGTCCAAAGCAGAAACAGGCTCATCGCAGACAACAATTTCTGGCTCAAGCACAATAGCGCGAGCAATACCAATGCGCTGGCGCTGACCGCCCGAAAACTCATGAGGGTAGCGGTACTTGAACTCAAGGTTAAGGCCAACTTCCTCCATAACCTCTTCAATGCGAGCATCACGCTCTGCCTTTGTCTTATAGGTGCCTGCAATATCAATAGGCTCGCCAATGATATCCATGACCGTCATACGAGGGTTCAGTGAGCTGTAAGGATCCTGGAAGATAAGCTTCATCTTCTGACGAGCACGCTTGAGGTCTTCTCCCTTAAGTGAGGTGAAATCTTCCCCATCAAGCTCAACCGTACCAGAGGTTGGCTCGGTGAGGCGCAATACGCACTTGCCGGTTGTAGACTTTCCGCAGCCAGACTCGCCAACGATAGCCAGAGTTTCTTTGCGCCTAAGGTCAAACGAAACATCCTCAACAGCATGAACGGAAGCGTTTGAACGACCAAAAACACCGTTCTTAATGGGAAATCGCTTAACAAGATTCTTTACGGACAAGATGGTTTTCTCGCCAGAAAGGTCTTTGACGTCTGTGTTCTTCTCTTCTGCCATGACTACTCACCCCACTCATCAGTGTATTTCCAACAGCTGACAGTATGGCAATTGTCTTCACCAACAGCAGTCAAGCCAGGACGACGCTTCTTACAAATGTCCTTAGCAAACGGACAACGTGGATGGAACGGGCAGCCAGAAGGCATATGAGAAAGCATAGGAACGCTACCAGGAATTGCATAGAGTTCCTTGGTGCGCTCGTCAAACGATGGAATGGACGCAATCAAGCCCTGAGCATAAGGGTGCAGAGGGTTAGTAAAGAGCTCTGCAGACTGCGCATACTCAACACGATGACCAGCGTACATGACAAGAACCCAGTCAGCCATCTCGGAAACAACGCCCATGTCGTGTGTAATCAACATGACAGCGGTGCCCAAATCTTGCTTCATGCGGTCAATGATCTGCAGAATCTGTGCCTGAACCGTTACATCCAAAGCAGTTGTTGGCTCGTCGCAGATAAGCAGCGATGGCTGGCACGCAAGTGCCATAGCAATCATGACACGCTGGCGCATGCCACCAGAAAGCTCATGTGGATATGACGAGAAGACCTTCTCTGGTGCAGGAATACCCACCAGCTTGATCATATCAAGGGCCTTCTGATCTGCCTCCTGTTTGCTCATGTTGGGATTATGAACAAGGATACCCTCACGAATCTGAAGACCAGATTTCATAACAGGGTTCAGGGAGGTCATAGGCTCCTGGAAGATCATGCCGATGCGATTACCGCGGAAGTCACGCATGCCACCACGAGGAAGCTGCGTTAAATCAGTTCCCTCAAAAATAATTTCTCCGCCGGTAATTTGCGCAGGAGGTGTAGGAAGCAATCCCATAACAGACAAAGCTGTCATGGACTTACCGCAGCCAGACTCTCCTACTACTGCAAGAGTCTCGCCTTTTCGCATGATAAACGAGAGGTCACTTACTGCAGGAAGTGCACCATCTTCGGTAAAGAGCGTGACATCAAGATGATTGACGTCGAGAAGGACGTTTTTCTTGCACTGCTCTTCTCGCTCTCTTTGAGCGGTTTCTTGTGCAAGTCGGCGCTCCTCAAGGCTGCAAAATTGCACAGACTGTCCATTTGGACCCTCAATAGTGTGCTCAAATGAAGCGTCTGTAGTCTCAGTTGCCTGATCATTTTCTTGTGCAAGAGCATCTGTATTTTCTGCCATAAACGTAACCTCCTTTCTAAGAACGCATCTTTGGATCAAGGGCGTCGCGAAGGGCGTCGCCAAGCAAGTTGAAAGACATAACTGTAATGATGATGACAATACCTGGGGCAATACTGTAGAGAGGCTGTGATGCAAGGTATGGCTGAGATGCTGCAATCATTTGGCCCCAACTTGCCTCAGGTGGCTGAACGCCCAATCCCAAGAACGAAAGCGTTGCCTCCGAAAGAATTGCACTTGGAATACCCAAGGTAGAAACAACGATCAGCGTAGAAATGCAGTTAGGAAGCAAATGCTTCATGATGATGCGGAAGCTGTTACCACCAGACAAAATACAAGACTGAATGTATTCAGAATTCTTCAGGCGCATGACGTCGCCTCGAATCAGCCTTGCTGTGGTTGTCCACATCAGAAGACCCAGTGCAATATAGAGGTTAATAAGACCTGGGCCCATAACAAACATAATCAAAATTGCAAAAAGCAAGAATGGGAAGCTGGAGAAAACCTGAATGATAAAGGAAACAACTGCATCAACCCAACGGCCATAATATCCGGCTGCAACTCCCGCAACAAAGCCAATAAAGAGGGCAATAGCCTGCGAAATAATACCAACAGACAGAGAAATCTGGCAGCCATAGATGATACGAGAAAGGATATCTCGTCCATATTCATCGGTACCTAAAAGGTGCTCTACTGTAGGGTTTTGATTCATAATTGCCAGGTTTTGATCCTTGTAGCTGTAAGGAGCAATCACAGGAGCAAGAATTGCAATAATCGCAAGGGCCAAAACAATGCCTAAGCAGATCATGCCCAGTTTGTTCCTCTTAAAAATGTTCCAGCTAACCTGCCAATAGCTCTGCGCACGGACCTTTCCAGTGGCAGCCTGTTCCGCTTCTTGAGCCTTGGCGGCATCCTCAAGTACAGCTTCAGTCTTTTGGACCTTCTCGCTATTTTTATCACTTGTAAACAAAGCCATTACTCTGATGCCTCCTCTCCAAGACGAATGCGTGGATCAACCACTGCGTACAAAATATCAACAAGCAGATAGATAACGACGCAGATAATTGCCACGTACATGACGCTACCTTGAATTAGCGGCAGGTCACGAGCATTAATTGCATCGATAAGCAGCTTACCCATACCGTTCATGTTGAAGATCTGCTCAATGATGATGGAACCAGTAAGGATGTCTCCCAGCTGAGATCCAGCAATGGTAATAATTGGGATAAGAGCATTTCTGAGCGCATGTTTCAAAACAATAGCGGAGCGCTTAAGGCCCTTAGCTTCAGCAGTTCTAATATAGTCCTGATTTAATACATCCAGCATGCTAGTCCTGGTAACACGAGCAATACTTGCTGCATAACGAGAACCCAGTGCAATGACAGGAAGAACGTAGGCGTTTGGTGTTTTAATGCCTGATAGCGGGAACCATTTAAGCGTCATGGCAAAAATGATCTGCAGTACTAATGCCACCCAGAATGAAGGGGCAGAAATACCAAAGATTGCAGCTGACATAAGTGTTCTATCAAGCCATTTTCCATGGTTTACTGCGGCGAGAATACCCATCAAAAGACCAAATACTATGGCAAAAAGATACGCAAACACTGCTAAGCGTAGCGTAACTCCCAAAGCCTTAGTCAGAAGTGCAATGACAGGTCGCTTCTGAGTGTAAGAAGTTCCAAAATCTCCACTAAGCATTTTCACAAACCAGTTTGCGTACTGCTCTGGAATTGGCTTATCAAGACCCATGGTGTGACGGACCTGTTGAACAGTAGCCTCATCAGCCATATCGCCCATCATGACTCGTACTGGGTCACCTGGGACAATGTTCAAGACAAAAAACGTTAAAGCAGAAATACAAACTACAACGCTCACTGCTTGAAGGATTCGTTTGATTAGAAACGATCTCACTCTTGAGCTCCTCTCCCCTCAAGAAAATGAAGCGGCATCCAAGAATCTTAGATGCCGCTTTAAAGTTTATAGCAAGTTTGCTACTTAGTCCTCTGGAACGGTGTAATCGGAATTAGATGTATCAATATCGACATCAAAGAAGTGATAAATCAAGTTTCCAACCTTAGCGTTCTTGACGTACTTTTTAGCGACAAAGGAGTTCTTTGGCCAATACAGAGGAAGTGTAGCAAAGTCTGTACGAGTCAGCAGGTTATCTGCGTCCTTGTAATCCTCTGTTCTCTTATCCTTGTTGGACTCAGAGCGACCCTCAACAAGAAGCTTGTCAAACTCTGGGTTGTTGTAGAAGGAAGACTTCTTTGCAGCGTTAGTGCTGTAGAAGTAGGTGTACAGGTGCTGGTCACCATCGGCAAACAGTGGATACCAAGCAAGGGTAGTAATCTGGAGGTTACCAGCAGCCCAGTCAGTATTCCAGACTGCGTTGTCCTCTACCTGAACATCAAGGGTAACGCCAACCTTGCTCCAGTACTCCTGAACAGCAACAAGGAGTTTTTCGTAAGACTTTCTAACCTTTGCAGAAAGCTTAAGGTCAGATGCACCAGCCTCAGCAAGCAGAGACTTAGCCTTCTCAGGATCGTATTCAAATGCAGGTGCGCTCTTGTCGTAACCAGGGGTTGCTGGTGCGAGCCAACCACTTGCAACGGTACCGTTACCAGAAGCAATGTTATCAACAAGCTCCTGACGGTTGATTGCCAGAGAAAGTGCCTGTCGAACCTTAGGATCAGTCAGACCCAGACCCTCTTTGAGGTTAAGGTTAATGAAGTTAACACCAAGGGTCTGATATGCGGTAATGAGGTCCTTGACGTCAGCATCGCTTGAATACTGCTGGTACAGAGAAGATGGAAGATCGCAGAAATCGATGTCGTTGTTCTTGAAAGCAAGCAGCTGAGTATTGGAGTCATCGTAGTAGTGAATACGAATCTCATCCAGTGCAGGCTTGCCGTCGTGGTAGTCATCAAAACGCTCAAGAACTACCTCAGTGGTGTCATCATTGCTCTTAATCTTGTACTTACCAGTACCAATAAGATTAGTACCAGTACCCCAATCAGCGCCAGCAGCCTCACAAGCCTTCTCTGGGAAGATACAAGCGTAAGAGATACCAAGAACGCTTACAAAAACAATGTAAGGCTCAGAAAGCGTAAAGGTGAAGTGAGTATCATCCTGAACAGTCAGACCCTCAAGCTCAGTAGCATTGCCGGCAAGCATCTCTGGAGCACCCTTAATCTTGTCAAAGAAGCTGGTGGAGAGAGCCTTAGTTTCTGGCTTAAACATACGCTCAAAGGTGTACTTAACATCCTTTGCGGTCAAAGTAGTACCGTCGTGGAACTTAATGCCCTCTTTGAGCTCGCACTTAAGAGTAAGACCGTCAGACTCAAAGGTTGGAATCTCTTTAAGCAGACATGTGACAAGCTCATTATCCTCAGTCCAACGAAGCAAAGACTCGCAAACAGAGTCTGCAACACATGCGGACTGTGAGTTGTTTGCACGCTGCATATCAAGGCCCTGTTTAGAGTTTGCAGAACCATAGCGAAGAATCTTCTTCTTATCAGATGCCTGAGGAGTATCAGTGGAGGAAGGATTGCAGCCAGCCAACATCATAGATGCGCCACCACCAGCCGCTACCATACCTGATGCCTTCAAAAAATTACGACGGCTTAGTGAGTTCTCCAGCATGTTAACCCTTCTTTCTTATTAAAACGATTTATAAGACAACCCTGCTGGGGTCAGATAACTATACAAAACAATTACCAGCATTTACCTATATATACCTAGGATGAAATAGACATGAAACATTAAATTGCGACGATAACAGCAAAATCTATTTACCTGCACTTTTTGTCAACTCATATAGGATTTACCTATATACAAAGATAAATAATGACTAAGCATTTTTGGACAGTTGTCCACTATGTCCATAAAAATATTGGCAGGTACCAAAGAGATACCTGCCAATACAAATACCTGTAACGAGAAGAACGCTCTGTCTTAGTGCTTACGCTTCATAAGTCCGGCGGCTGTCAAAGCAGATACACCCATAACCATAAGAGGCATTACCATAAGCTCTTCACCCGTATTTGGAAGCTGCGCTTTCTTCTTCTTTGCCTTCTTCTCTTTTACTGGAGAAGCAGGATTGGAAGGCTCTTCTGGAGTTGGCGTTGGTGTTGGAGCTGGAGTATCAGACTTAACAGTTAGGGTAACTGTCTTTGCCGCCTCATAGTCATTACCTGCAGCTGCAGCATTACCGTTAAAGTAATAGTAATACGTAACGGAGTATGCACCAGGAGTCTTAGAAATCTCTTCTGCCTTTTGAGCAACAGTTGCTGCATCCATGGTTGCTGTATCAAGTACAACTGCACCACTCTGATCAACAACCTTAACGCGAGCATCGGCAGAACCAGCAGCAGGGGTAACCTGACCAGCACTGTGATCAACCATAGCATCAAGGTTATCAAGAATGGACCAAGAATCCTGGTTAGCGGTAATAGTGCTGTCGTGTGCCGTAACTACCTGCCTGAGCTCTGTATAAAGAGGAGAGATAACGCCGTTATTAAGATCAAGCTCGTCAGTTGAATTCTCAGAAGCATTGATGACAAGGTTGCCGCTAGAAAGAGAAGTGTACGAATACTCCTGATACACATCGTCAGTAAGGTCATTATCAACAGCAAGCTGCCAGCCAGGAAGGTTTAGATAC
>JABZHH010000032.1:0-9336 GCA_015258925.1 Atopobium sp.
ACCTTCAGAGCGGTCTCGACGTTCTGTGGGTAAGGCATACCGTGAGAAATGATGGTGGACTCCAGAGCTACAACAGGCTTGTTCTGCTCAAGAGCCTCTTTGACCTCGTTAGATACAACGAGAAAATCCTTCAGGTTAGACATATATACTCCAATCGTAAACGACTAATGGAACCGAAAGTAGTGCCGCGCAGACACGCTGTGCCGCGCAGACGCGCTGTGCCGCGCAGACGAGCTGTGCTGTGCAGACACGCTAAATACCTGCGCGCTTGATAACCTCATCAACGTTGAGCTCACCGTTGATGGTGTCCTCACCTTCAATGGCCATGCTGGAAGCAGCCATACCTACCAAGCCGGTCTGCTCAAGCGTCATGCCCTGAGTATACGCCCAGGTAATACCCGCCATCATGGCATCTCCTGCGCCTGTCATGTTGACCAGCTTTGCAGGAAGCAGTGGCAAGCGGACGGTCTTCTCGTGATCAGCGCAAAGAAGGCCCTTCTCGCCAAGAGAGATAAACACGCGCTTAAGTCCCGTTGCAAGTAGCTCCTGAGCTGCGGCTTCAAGGGAATCGTCGTCGGTAATCTTGATGCCCGAGAGCATCTCGGCCTCAAGGCGATTTGGCTTAAGTGTGTGGATCTTGCCCAGGACCTTCTTGAGCTTCTGCGCCTTGATGGAAGAAACGGGATCGCAGAAGATGGGGCAGGTCACGTTCTTGGCAATGAACTCGATGGTCTGCTGAGGCAGGTTGGTATCAATTACGCAAGCTGCGGCGTGCTGGATAACATCCAAGCGCTCCTCGATGCGCTCGGGGGTGACATACTCGTAAATCTGCATGTCATTGATGGCTTCCTGCATCTCACCGTGCTCGTCCATGATGAAGAGGTAGGTGGAAGTGGAAGCGCCTGGCACGGTAATAGAAGCGTCGATGTCAATGCCGCAGTCCAGGCAGCCCTCTTTGAGTTCGCGCGCACGATAGTCCTCGCCAAAAGCGGTGAGCAGACGAACGTCACTGTCGAGAAGAGCTAGGTTGTGTGCAACATTTCTGCCAACGCCACCAAAGGACATGGTGACCTTGCCAGGGTTTGAATCTCCTGCCACAAGGGAAGTGTCTGGGCGGCCAGCAATATCCATGTTGGCAGCACCAATCACAATAAAGTAGGGACGCTCGCTCAAAATGTAGCGGCGGCCCAAAATTGCGCCCTTTGCGGTAAGGTTGGAGATGTGAACCGAAACAGAAGAGCGCGAGATACCTGCACGCTCTGCAATTTCCTTCTGAGTAATGGAAGGCTGCTCTTTAATCCAGTTGAAAATCATCTGTTCTCGATTGGTGAGCATCAGGCCTCCTAGCAGCAAAAATAGAATCCGACTAAACAGGTGCTTATATAAAACTTCTAAACAGGTGCTTATCTTGTTTAAGCTAGTGCTTAAATCTTGCTTTGGACAACGATAAGACAGCAGCTAGAGTCTGTAAAGAATGAATTCATTAAATTTTTCCCTGGTGAGCTCAAAGATTTTCTCGCCACATTGGTTTTACCTGCTTGATTTTTCTAAGCATTTGCTGCGTACCGTTTACAGAATTTTAGTATCTGCAAACGGTTGTATCGTGAAAATCTCTCTAAATTGGGCGTCGGTGTTATGCAACTGTAATAATATATTTAATGAATAGTAATGACTCGTCCACATAAGTTAGTTCGCGCATGTATCGTGCGCAAATGCTTGTTTCGGGCGTTTTAGGAGGTAGCATGCCTAAACGTGTTTTTGTAGTTGTTCTTGATAGTTTTGGCATCGGCGAAGAGCCTGATGCAGCGGCATATGGAGATGAGGGTAGCAATACCCTTTGTGCGTGCGCAACAAGTGGCGTTCTTAACATCCCAAATATGACAAAGTTGGGCCTTCTTAATATTGATGGCGCGCTTGATACCGTGTATGACGTTGATTTGAAGCCAATTGAGTCTCCTGAGGGCGCATATGCTCGTATGCAGGAGAAATCCGCTGGTAAAGACACCACCGTTGGTCACTGGGAGATGGCAGGCGTCATTTCTCCAAAGAAGTTCCCAACCTATCCTGATGGCTTTCCACAGGAGGTCATTGAGGAGTTTGAGCAGAAGACGGGCCGCAAGGTTCTCTGCAACAAACCTTACTCCGGAACCGATGTTATTAGAGACTTTGGTAAAGAGCACGTAGAGACTGGTGCTCTGATTGTCTATACCTCAGCAGATTCTGTTTTCCAGATTGCTGCTCATGAGGACGTGGTAAGTCCCGAGAAACTCTATGAGTATTGCCGCATTGCGCGCGAGATTCTTCAGGGTGAGCACGGTGTTGCTCGCGTTATTGCTCGTCCTTTTGAGGGAGAGTGGCCCTATCAGCGCACTTCTCGCCGTCATGACTTCTCGCTTGAGCCAACGGGTCCAACCATGCTTGATCGCCTTAAAGAGAGTGGCTTTGATGTTCTTTCTATTGGCAAGATTTATGACATCTTTGCTCATCGTGGCATGACTGAGTTTGAGTTCACTACCTGCAACGCAGACGGAATTCAGAAGACTATTGAGGCTACCAGCAAAGACTTTAACGGTCTGTGCTTCACCAACCTTGTTGATACCGACATGATTTACGGCCACCGCAACGATCCTGTGGGATACTCCAACGCTCTTTCTTACTTTGACGAGCGCATTCCTCAGATTATTGAGGGCCTTCGTGAGGATGACCTGTTTATTATTACCGCAGATCATGGCTGTGATCCGGTAACACCATCTACTGATCACTCTCGTGAGTACGTGCCACTGCTTATCACGGGTCCAAAGGTCAAGCCAAACACCAACCTTGGTACAACCACTACATTTGCCGACATGGCCGAGACAATCCTTGATTATTTTGGCGTTGAGCAACTTGGTGTTGGAACTTCTCACCTGTCAGAGATTCTTAAGGAGAACTAATGGCTACTACCCCAACTCCCCATAACGCTGCTGTTGAGGGCCAGATTGCTAAGACTGTCCTCATGCCAGGCGATCCTCTGCGCGCAAAGCTTCTTGCAGACACGTATCTGGAGAACGTTGAGCAGTTCAACACCGTTCGCAATATGTTTGGCTACACCGGCACCTACAAGGGACAGCCAGTCTCTGTTATGGGTTCTGGTATGGGCATGCCTTCCATTGGCATCTATTCTTACGAGCTCTTTAATTTCTATGGAGTCGATAACATCCTCCGCATTGGTAGCGCTGGCGGCCTTGCTCCTGAGGTAAAGCTCAGAGACATTGTTATTGGTATGTCTTCCAGCACTGATTCTAATTATCCATCACAGTACGGAATGCCTGGAACCATTGCACCTACCGCAGACTTTGGCCTGTTGAGCAAGGCTGTTGCTGGTGCAGAAAAGCTGGGTTATCCCGTTCGCGTTGGTAATATTCTGGCAAGCGACGTGTTCTATACCGTAGACAACTCGCTTACCAAATGGGCAAGCATGGATGTTCTTGCCGTTGAGATGGAGTCGGCAGCCCTGTATCTCAACGCCATGCACGCTCATAAGCATGCGCTTACGCTGCTAACTATCTCTGATTTGCCTCTTACAGGAGAAGCACTTACTGCTGAAGAGCGTCAGACTAGTTTCACGCAGATGATGGAGGTTGCTCTTTCTGTTGTTGCTTAAGGCACTTGTTTCGTAAAGCATTGCAGATCAGCAGTTTGCCATTGCTGTTTGTTTTGGAACCATGCGGATTTTCCGCTTAAGTTAGGGGAGTTTGGTCAACTTCTCATAAAGATCCAGCGCAAAAGCTGGATGTTCCCGCCACATGAGGTAAGGAGAGCACGGAATGAACAAGAACGTTTCTCGTCGTAGTTTTGTGACTGGCGCAACCGGCGCTGGCGCACTTGCAGCACTCGCAGGTCTTGCAGGCTGCAACCAGAAGAAGGACGACGGCGGCCAGAAGGCATCAGGTGAGAAGAAAAAGAAGCTCACCATGGTTACCGATACTGGCGGTGTTAACGACCAGTCCTTTAACCAGTCCGCTTGGGAGGGCATGACCGAGCTTAAGGACAAGAACGGCTGGGATGTCAGCTACCTTGAGTCCAAGCAGGATTCCGACTACGCAACCAACCTTGATAAGGCTGTTGACGCTGAGTCCGACCTTGTTTGGGGTGTTGGCTTTGCTATGGCAGACGCAACCCTTAAGGCTGCTAAGGACAATCCAAACACCCAGTTTGCCATTATCGACAACGGCAACGAGTCTCAGGTTGCCAACTTCACCGGCGTTATGTTCCGCGCTCAGGAGCCTTCCTTTGTTGTTGGCTACATTGCTGCTCGCACCACAAAGACTGGCAAGGTTGGCTTTGTTGGCGGCATTTCTTCCGCACTTATCGACCAGTTTGAGTATGGTTACCGCGGCGGCGTTGCTTTTGCAAACAAGGAGAACAACACCAACGTTGAGGTTTCTGCACAGTACGCAGAGTCCTTCTCCGATGCTGCAAAGGGCAAGGCTATTGCTAACTCCATGTACTCCGATGGTTGCGACGTTGTCTTCCACGCTGCAGGCGGCGTAGGAACCGGCGTTATTGAGGCAGCTAAGGACGCAAACAAGCTTGCTATCGGCGTTGACCGTGACCAGGCATATCTTGCTCCAGAGAACGTTCTGACCTCCGCTCTTAAGCGCGTCAACGTTGCTATTGTTGAGATTTCCGAGAAGATCCTGAAGGACGGTCAGAAGGGTGGCACCACCATTTCTCTGGGCGCTTCCGAGGATGCTGTCGGAATTGCTGAGGATCACCACCTCATGGCTGAGGACACCTACAAGGCAGCTATTGGTCTTCTCGACAAGATCAAGGCTGGCTCCGTTGTTCCTCCTGCAAGCAAGGACGACCTGGACAAGTACGTTAAGTCTTTGAGCTAAGTTCTAACTTAGTTTTTACGCCTTAGGGTTTCTCGCCAGATGGTTTTTGTCCTCTGACAGGCCCAAAGGCTGATGAGTTTGGATTTGCTGGTGAGGGGTGCTCTTTGGCACTCCTCACCTCTAGCAAGTGTGTAAAGGAGGTGGCTCGTGGAAGTCAGTTCGGATTACGCTGTTCAGATGCATGGCATTACCAAAGTTTTTGGATCGTTTAAAGCTCTTGACGCCGTAGACCTTAACGTGCGCAAGCAAACTGTCCACGCCATTTTAGGAGAGAACGGCGCAGGTAAAAGTACGCTTATGAACGTACTGTACGGCCTGTATTCTGCGGATGAGGGCGAGGTTTACCTCAACGGAGAGCGTGTATCCATATCTGGCCCAACCGATGCTATCGCTCACGGTATTGGTATGGTTCACCAGCACTTTATGTTGGTTGAGAACTTTACTGTTACAGAAAATATTGTTTTGGGCAACGAGGTCACCAAGGCTGGTGGCGTCCTTGATCCAAAGCGAGCTCGCGAGAAGGTCCTGGAGATTGTTGAGGAATACGGCTTTGACGTAGACCCTGATGCCAAGATTGAAGACATTTCTGTTGGTATGCAGCAGCGTGTTGAGATTCTGAAGGCCCTGTATCGCGGCGCAGATACGCTGATTCTTGATGAGCCTACGGCAGTTCTTACACCGCAGGAGATTGAGAAGCTTATTCAGATCATGCATGACCTGGTAAGCAAAGGTAAAACCATCATTGTTATTACTCACAAGCTTAAAGAGATTATGTCTTCTGCTGACGAGTGCACCATTATTCGTCGCGGCAAGTACATGAGTACCGTTGATGTCTCCAAGACATCCGAGACCGAGCTTGCAACACTTATGGTGGGTAGAAACGTTAACCTGCATGTAGAAAAGAAGCCAGCAACTCCTGGCGAGGTTGTTCTTTCTATTAAGGACCTCCACGTCAAGGATGAGCGCGGCATTGAGCAGGTAAACGGTTTTAATTTGGATATTCGTGCCGGCGAGATTGTTGGTCTTGCAGGCATTGACGGCAACGGCCAGAAAGAACTTGCCGATGCCATAAACGCACTGGTCAAACCTGAGTCGGGCACCATTACCGTTAAAGGTGAAGAGATTCAGGGCACAACCCCTAAGACGGTTATTGACCATGCAGTTGCCACTATTCCTTCAGACCGTCATCGTTGGGGTCTGGTTCTGCCCTTTACGGTTGCCGAGAACATGGTGCTTGAGCGCCACAACGAGGAGACCTTTGGTAAGGGCATTGCACTTGACTTGGCAAAGATCAAAGAATTCACTCAGAAGCTTATTGACGAGTTTGATATTCGTCCTGCAGAGTGCGCAGATCATCAGGCAGCGGGACTTTCCGGCGGCAATCAGCAGAAAGTTATTATTGCCCGTGAGGTTTCTTCCAACCCAGATGTCCTCATTGCCATCCAGCCAACCCGCGGCCTTGACGTTGGTGCTATTGAGTTTGTTCACAAAGCGCTTATTCGCGAGAGGGACCGTGGAGCAGCAATTTTGCTGATTTCCTTTGAGCTGGACGAGATTATGGACGTTGCCGATAAGATGGCAATTATTTACGCTGGCAAGAATGTTGGCGAGTTTGACCAAGGTACTATCACTGAAGAGCAGGCTGGCCTGCTGATGGCAGGAGGTGACGCCGAGTGAGTACGCTTACAAAGATAATGAGAAAGCCCATTACGTCAGCAATTGTTGCTATTTTTGTTGGCCTGTTGGTTGCTTCAATTATTTTGGTTGTTGCAGGTTATGACCCTATCAGCTCGTTTGAGGCTCTTATTGGCGGCATGGTAGGTAAGCCAAAATACATTTCTAACGTCATTATTAAGGCAACACCTCTGCTCTTTACGGGTATTGCTGTTGCTTTTGCATTCCGCGTTGGCCTCTTTAACATTGGCGCTGAGGGTCAGTACATTGTTGGTACTATCCTGGCTGTTATTGTTGGCTACAGCCTTGACCTTCCTCCTGTGCTGCAGATTCCTGTTGTTGTTTTGGTAGGCACCGCAGGCGGAGCAGGTATTGGCGCCATCATTGGATGGCTTAAAGCCCAGTTTGGCATCAACGAGGTTATTACCAGCATTATGTTTAACTGGATCAGCCTCTACCTCTGCAACTTTGTGGTTTCTCTTCCACAGTTCCACCAGCCAAACTCAACTTCTTCGTACTCTATTAACGAGTCTGGCTACACCACACTGTTCTATGGCATGAAGAATTCCGAGGACGGTGCTGAGGCAATTCGCAATATTCCTGTTATTGGCGATGCTATTATGCGTACCGATGTAAACATTGGTATTTTTGTTGCTATTATCGCAGCTATCTTTATTGGCTGGCTGCTTATGCGCACCAAGGTTGGTTATGAGATGCGCGCTGTTGGTTTTAACCGCGATGCTGCACAGTTTACCGGCATCAACGTTAAGAAAAACCTTACGCTTTGCATGGCTATTTCTGGTGCACTCTGCGGACTTGCAGGTGCTCTGACCATTACCGGTATTGCTCCTCACAGTATCGCAACGCTGGCAGCATTTGAGAACAACGGCTTTAACGGTCTGTCTGTTGCGTTTATCGCCAACTGCAATCCTGTGGCATGTATTCCTGCATCCTTCCTGTTTGCTGGTCTTCTTTATGGTGGTCAGACTGTTCAGCAGACGGTTGGTGCACCTTCCGAGATTATCAACATTGTTATTGGTACCATCGTGTTCTTTATGGCTCTGGGTGGCGTTATTCCAATGCTTGCCGACCGTCTTGATCACAAGCGTGCCCAGAAGGCTAAGGAAGAAGAGGCAAAGCTTGCTGCTCAAGTGAGTGATGCGTCCGACCCATCTCAGGAGGAGGCAAACAATGCTCACTAACCTGATTCTTCTTGTTTCCGTTACCCTCATGTACTCGACACCTCTTATTTTTGGTGCTCTGGGCGGCGTTGTCTCCGAGCGCTCCGGTGTTGTCAACATTGGTATTGAGGGCATGATGGGCGTTGGCGCCTTTGCAGGCGTTGCGGGCAGCTACCTCACCGGAAACCCTTGGATTGGCTTCCTTTGTGCAGGTATTGCAGGCGGTCTTATTGCGCTTTTGCACGCCATGGCATCTATTACGTTTAACGCTGACCAGACAGTTTCTGGTGTTGCAATTAACCTGCTGGCACCTGGCATTGCTCTGTTTGCCTGCCGTCTTTTGTTTGATGGCGCTGCAATGTCTCCAGCAGTCACCAAGCTCCCAAAGCTCTTTGGTGAGGGTGCCTTTAACGACACACCTTATTCCAGCTTGAACGTAGACATTACCGTGGTACTTGCACTTTTAACCGCCCTTCTCGTCTGGTTTGTGCTTTACCGTACCAAGTGGGGCCTGCGTATTCGCTCCGTTGGCGAGCATCCACACGCATCCGAGACGCTGGGCATTAGCGTTCGTAAGACTCGCTACCTCTGCGTTATTGTTTCTGGTGTTCTTGCAGGATTTGGCGGCGCTTCTGTAACGCTGGCAATTATTTCTCAGTTCACTCAGACCGCTATTTCTGGTCAGGGCTTTATTGCACTGGCAGCGGTTATCTTTGGTAAGTGGAAGCCTCTGAACACCTATGCAGCTTGCCTACTCTTTGGCTTTACTCAGGCACTGGCAATTCTGCTTGGTGGCGGCGCAACTCCAATCCCAAGCCAGATTATTGCAATGCTTCCTTACTTCATCACCATCATTACGCTGGTCCTCTTTGTTGGTAAGTCCGTTGCTCCTAAGGCAGACGGCGTGCCATACATCAAGGGAAGTCGTGCATAATGGCCGGGGTAGAGGGTTCTTGCCACGTTTCTAACGAGGCGCTTGTTCAGCTTGCTATTGAGGCGCGTAACCACGCCTATGTACCGTACTCTCACTATGCTGTTGGAGCTGCGCTTTTGTGCTCCGACGGCACGGTGTACGGCGGTGCCAATCTAGAAAACGCTGCGTACACGCCTTCCAACTGTGCTGAGCGCACGGCGTTTTTCCGGGCGGTCTTTGAGGGTCGCAGGGATTTTGTGGCCATTGCGGTTGTTGGTGGTCCTGAGGGAGAAGCCCCAACAGCTTGGTGCACTCCTTGTGGTGTATGCAGGCAGGTTATTCGCGAGTGGTGCGATCCTGCAACATTCCGCATTGTGTTGGGCAAGGTAGACGCAGCTCCTCGCGAGTATCTGCTCCAGGACATCTTGCCTATGGGATTTGGTCCCGAGGATCTGGGTGGGTCCAGCCCTGCTGGCGCATCGGGTGACGACGCCGTGAAGGGTGCCGCGGGCGAGCACGCCGCGGGCGAGCACGAGCACGGTTGTGGCTGCGGGTGCAGCGAGCACGGCGGAGGCAACCAGTAAGCTGCGGCATCAAGCAGCCTGCGCTTTCGGGTGCAGATAACCTGGTAGGTTGCATGAAATTGCGAGCCGGTAGAGTTTCTCGCTACCGGCTCTTTTACTAGAGA
>JABZHH010000032.1:9345-9697 GCA_015258925.1 Atopobium sp.
TAGTGCGCCGGCAACGAACGCGCCTGACGGCGCCGCGAACGGCAACGAACGCGAACAGCGAAAAGAGGTTCAACTATGCGCATGTACGACGTGATTGAAAAGAAGCGCGACGGCGGCGAGCTTACCGACGCCGAGATTGATTACTTTGTCTCGGGCTATGTAGCTGGTGATATTCCCGATTACCAGGCCTCCGCGCTGGCGATGGCCATCTTCTACAAGGGCATGACCGCGCACGAGACGGCACACCTGACCATGGCAATGGCTGAGTCCGGCGACATGATGGACCTCTCGGCAATTCCTGGCATCAAGGTGGATAAGCACTCTACCGGCGGCGTTGGCGATAAAACTACGC
>JABZHH010000033.1:0-9584 GCA_015258925.1 Atopobium sp.
TCTTGGCTGCATAAAAATAGCGTAGCAGCCATATAAACTGCTACGCTAAAAAAGTCTAACTTTTGGGGGTCACATCAAACTGCCTCCCATTTCTTATGTCCAAGAAATGGGAGGCTGTTACTATGCAGGTGATTATGATTCTGCAGCGTGTTAGCGTCGGCTTTTAGGTCTGGCCCACAAAATAGCGCAGCTTTCTTGTGTTCTGCCGAAGAATCGACATGTTTCTAATCAAGATAGCTAGGCAGCTAGGCGGTCGCACTACCCGATATGCATCTCTATGCATAAACTTCATCTAATATGCTTAAACATGAATAGACTTATATAAGGAATTTAACTATCGATAAATTCTGTCTCTACGGAACACACCTAAGTCGGATAATCTGCTCAGATGCGGGCATTTTACACATCTAATGACGATAATCTGCATGTTTGTGGCAATTTCTGCGTCATGTATACGTCTTTTTGACAGATTATCCGACTTAGGTGTGTTTTGAACTGCCTCCCATTTCTCGTGTCCAAGAAATGGGAGGCAGTTCACAAGTGCCGAGCGCTGTGCAATCGCTTAAGGTTTTAACCTCGCTTTGACTATGCAGTCCGTTTAGTTCTCAGCCTTCTTGATCTTCTCGCCAAGTTTTTTATCAATAAAGACGTAGAGGTAGCCCAGGGCAACAAAGACAACAATCAGAATCACAATGGTCAAAGCAACTGTTGGGACTCCTAGCTTGTCAAAGTCCATAAATCCATAAGGCCAGCGAGACTTCTCTTTAATCTGCACACCAAAGCCCAGGACCAAAACAATAATGTACGCAAAATACGTGAGCGGATACAAAGGCCAGATCAGAGGCTCTTTGAAGCCCATAGTTGGCTTCTCGTCAAAGAGCAGCCAGTCCAAAACAGCGCAGATAGGAATGACATCATGCAGAATAAAATTGTTGAACTTAAAGACGCCGTTGACAAAAACCTCGCCGTGATCAAGCAGGAAATAAGCTACCAGGCCAGTTACGGTAATGCCCAGCATAAGCGTGTGTTTGACCGTTGGCATCCATGGCTTCTGAGCAGTCTCGGGATGCTTGTAAGCCTGGAATAGCGCACCCCAGAAATAAGCAACAAGCAGCAGGTTAGAGATGTTGGTGAAGTAATACAAGAAAGAAACGCGGAAGTTCATTCGGAAGACGCCCGCAGAATCACACAGTACAAAGGTGCCAATCACAGCAATACATAGCTTAAAAATAAATGACGCTTTCTTAGATTTAATCAACGCAGTACCTCCTTCTGTAAAGCGAGAGGTCACTGTAAACCTAACGCGCCGCGACAAAAATACGTAATTCTCAGAGTTAACAGTTATGTTTCAAATGAAAAAGATTCAAAAAAATGCGGTCTTCTCACTTTTGGCGAGAAGACCGTGAAATGGCGAGAAAATCGCAGATGTCAAAGGTGTACAAGGCCAACTAGGACTGCGTTACTGAAGCGCGTGCTTGATTACAAGAATTGGATGGTGTAGGAGCAGTCGAGGTCCTGTGGATTTCATGACCTCTTTAACGCGAGCGCGCATCTCTTTGCTATAGCAATGCGATTTGCATTTTGAGCAAAACGTCTTTGTCTCAATGTGAGGACAGCGGTCCACACGCGTATGCGCATACTTCTCAAGCTCAGCGCACTCGTCGCACAGAGGTTCGTGGGCTTTGGTGCGATGGTACTTCTCGCAATAAAAACGAATCATGAGCGAAATAAGATCTTTTTCTTTTTGACGTTTCTGCGCAATTTCTTCAGGTGTCATCAGCTCACTCGTCCCCCATCAACGGTGTAAACAACATCTGCAATTCCCATGGTAGAAGCCCTATGAGAGACAAGAACCACGGATTTGCGCTCAGTTTCTTTATCAAGCGAGCGCAAGATAATTGCCTCGTTTAGGCTGTCCAGATTGCTGGTTGGCTCGTCAAGCAACATGAGTGGCGCGTCATGCAAGAATGCGCGAGCAAGACCAATACGCTGGCGCTCTCCACCAGAAAGCGAGTCACCAAGTTCTGCAACGGGCGTGTCGTAACCTTGAGGCAGCGTGGAAATGTACTCGTGAATTGAAGCCTTCTTGCACGCCTCAACAATCTCTTCATCCGTTGCGTCAAGCTTTGCAATGCGCAGGTTATTCTTAATGGAATCGTGATACAGATGCGTATCCTGCGTCATGTAACTCTCAAGATCACGCAGGTTAGAGGTATTAATCTGCTCCAAAGGGGTTCCAGAAATCTCAATGGCACCAGGCGTTGCTGGCCAGAAACGCATCAAAAGTTTTAGCAGCGTAGACTTGCCTGAGCCGCTCTTTCCCACAATTCCCACGATCTTATCGGTAGGAATATCCACGGAAATGTTGTCTAGAATCTGCTCGTCATCGTACGCAAATGAAAGCTTAGAAACGCGCACGCCCTCATAGGAGATGTCTTTTTGGTCCACTACATCTTCAACCAGGGGCTGTTCGTCCAAAATATCCAAAACACGGTTGCCTGCAGCAAACGTACTGGTCAGGGTTGTACCAAGTGCTGCCAAAGCCACAACAGGCCCAAACGAACTCATCAATGCAATGGTAACAATGAAAGCTTCATTCATAAGAATCTGCTGGTGATAGGCCAGGTAGAACGAACTAAAGAACATAATAAGGCCAGAGAGCAAAATAACCGTTGAGGTGATTGCATCGTTGACACCAAATGCCTTCTTAACTGCCTGCTGTCTGTCGCTTAACTGATCAGCAAGCTTACTGGAGCTCTCAAGCATTTGAGTGCCCGTGTTGTACTGCAGAATCTCGTCAAGACCACGCAGGTTATCAAGGGTAACCGTAGAAAGGTTACCAGCAAGATCTCTTGCCTCAGCAGAGTCTTGCTCGGAGCGTTTAGACATAGCAAGCGGAATTGCCACGCCAACTACCAGGTAAGAAACAAGTGCAATAACACCCAAAATCCAGTTGGTGCTGCCCGCAATAAACCACACCATAACAATGCAGAACACAACCGCAATGCAGATAGGCGAGATAGTGTGTGCGTAGAAAACCTCAAGCAACTCAATGTCTGAGGTAATGACACTCATCAGGTTGCCCTTATTTTTGACCTCAAGCTTTGCAGGAGCAAGCTTTCTGAGCGCCGTGAACACACGGTCTCTAATAAGCGCAAGCAGTTTAAACGCAATAAAGTGGTTGCATTCCTGCTCGGCATAGCGCAACAGACCGCGGACCAGGGCAAACAAAAGCATGCCACCAAAAAGTAGCGCCATAGGAGAAGATGAAGCAAAGCCCATAGCACTGAGCAGCGCATATGCTCCAAAAATGCTGATGAACGTGGCGGCAAGGTTACCCAAAACGCCCATCAAAATTGCAAGTATCATAAAGCCAGCCAGCGGACGAACCAGCCCCACCAGCCTCAACATAATGGTGAGCGCACTACGGCGAGAAGTACGTGCAGTTGTGGCGCTGTTCTTAACTTCTGTTTTCATTACGCCTCAACTCCTTTCACATAATTCTCAAGCTCAGTCTGGGCCCGCGTCATTCGTTTGTACTCGTCATTTGTTGCAAGCAACTCTTGGTGCGTTCCACTTCCAACAACACGACCATGCTGCATAACAACAATCTGATCAGCATTTTTAACGTTTACTAAGCGGTGAGAAATTACCAGCACCATCTTTGTCTGAGCAAGCTGGTGAACCTGCTGCATAATAACGTCTTCACTCTCAACATCAATATTTGAAGTAGCTTCATCAAAAATGTACATCTGGCTATTGTGAAGCAAGGCTCTGGCCAGTGCTAATCTCTGACGCTGACCACCAGACAAGTTGGAGCCCTTCTCGGCAACTGGCGCGTCAAGTCCACCCAAAGACTTTACGAACTCAGCAAGATTGACCTGTTCAAGGGCGTGCCAGAGCTGTTCTTCAGTTGCCTCTAGATTACCCATGGCAAGGTTAGAGCGAACGCTTCCCATAAAGAGATGTGCTTGATGGCCAATATACGTAACGTTTTGAAGCAAATTCTGGTCAGAAATGTCTGACAAACTGGTATTTCCAAACAGAACATCGCCAGAATATGAGCGGAGTTTTCCGGTCAGAAGTGCTGCAATTGTTGATTTTCCGCAGCCTGACTCTCCTACCAGGGCATTCAAAGAGTTAGCGCGCATTCCAAAAGAAACATTCACCAAGACGGGTTTCTCGCCGTCATAGGAGAAAGAAACGTTGCGCAAAGCGACATCACTAGAAGCTGGAACGGTCTTGGTACCCTGCTCTCGAACAGGCATATCAAGCAGGTCAAAGATCTTGTCCGACGCTGCCATACCGTTCATGGCAATATGGAAATAACTGCCCAAAAGACGCATAGGCAGGAAGAACTCAGCCGAAATCAAAATGACAAAGACGCCTTCCCACATAACGAGGAAATGGTCATTTACCTGCTGAATTGCAAGAATTGTACCAAGCGCGCTTCCACCAAATGCAACCACGTCCATCACGGTGATGGAGTTGAGCTGCATGGTTAGAACCTTCATGGTAATACGTCTAAAGTGCTCGGCTTCCTCGTTCATCTGCTTGTGTTTAAAACCATCAGCCTTGTAAATCTTTGCTGTGGTCAGACCCTGCAGGTTCTCCAAAAACGTATCGCCAAGCTGCGTATACTGGCCCCAATACTTGGACAAAAGCTTCTTTGCAAACTTCTGGATAAGAACGATGGTCATAGGAATGAGCGGAACAAATACCAGCAAAACAATGCCAACTACCGGGCTAATAAGGAGCAAAACAAGAAAAAGTGTCAGTGGCGCCAAAGCTGCATAGAAGAACTGTGGTAGATACTGCGCAAAATATGTCTCAAGTTGATCGACACCCTCAACTGCCAGCTGAACAATCTCACTGGTCGCATATGAATTTTTATACGAGGGACCAAACTCTAAAAGCTTCTGATAGATTTTCTCGCGAAGGGTCTTTTTAACCCTTTTTGCTGCGTAAAAGCTTGTCTTGTGCTGAGCAAGTTTGCAGAAATACCTAATCACAATAGCAATAAGGCAGAGTGCAATAAACACCAACTGCTCTTCGAGGACAAAATAATCCATGAACAAAGCTTCTATCATTCTTGCCAGAGAATACATAAATACAATATTGGCAAGCAGCGCAATCCACTGGTAGAGCACGGTCAAGCCAATATATTTTTTACTCTCCTCAATAAGGGCAATGAGGCGTTTGTTGATCATCATATGCAGACTTCTTTCGCTTTTCTTACAAGCAGAATCTTTAATCCACTAACTGTTTTACTTACTTTACATGTAGTTTTGTCGTTGCATATACGAGTTTGCCTTATATAACATTTTGAAGCAACATACAAAATAGCGAGAACAACTGCTATTTTTGAACACGTTCCCAGTCCGCTTTTGTGAGCATTGATATTCCAAACTGCTCTTCTTTGCCTGTGTACTTATTAAAGTCTGTAATAATGCCCATCTCCGTGAAGCCACACTTACGAGCCACTGAAGCAGACTTTTTATTGCGCTCAAGATATCTAATAATTACCTGGTCAACACCATGCTCTTCAAATGCATATGCGGTAAGAGCTTGAGCACCCTCAGATGCAAACCCTTGCCCCCAATAAGAACGACCAATCCAATAGCCAATTTCTGCCTGATGCAGCTGCTTTGAGGAATCCTTTGGATCAGGAATTTCTTCAAAATCCAACGACATTGAACCAATTAGATGACCGGTCCTCATGTCTTTTACGGCATAACAGGACTTATCGGACAGCACGTTTGCAAGAACCTGCTTGGAATCTTCTAAAGTTTTGTGAGCTTCCCATCCACAAAGTGGACCAATTTCTGGATCTTTTGCCAATTCATAGAGCTCATTGGCATCAGATGCATGCCATGGAATAAGAAACAATCTCTTAGTTGTAATCATATAAGCTCCCTTTAAATTTTTTACTGCCCTACAGCTTTCTTATACTGTCCAATCTGTTGGACACTCATGCTTTTTAACTTCTTTACTCTATCCTCAACATCTTCTAAGGAGGCTCTTATGTACAGTCCTACAAAGCTTGTTGATTCTTTTGTTATTTCCGGTCTTCCCTACTACGACGCTCCTCTTGTCTTTGACCAGCTCAAACTTGGCTCAGATCTAACCATTGTTCCTGAACGTGATAACCCTTACGACCCAGAGGCTCTTGCTCTGTACTCTAATGACCACAAGCTGGGCTTTGTTCCTAAAGAAAACAACTCTCTTTGGAGTACTCTGCTCTTCTACGGACATCAAAACATTATTACCTGCAAGATTACACAGCTCAGTGATCACCATGGTCATCTTCTGGTTAAAGCAGGCCTTTACGTCATTGATGCTCGCTAATTGGTACTCGTGAACTGTCTGGTTTAGCCCGACCGTTTTAGCCCGTCTTCGCCGTTTAGCTAGTCCCTTTTTGTGTTTGGTAGCTCTGAAGAATCCCGCTCAAGTACTCTTGGTATTTCTGTCTGGTCTTCTTTGGAGCTACTAGCTCTATATCTGTTCCAAATGTTGCAAGCCAGCCGTAAAACGTTGGAGCTTCCATTACAGAAACATGTACGTCAGCTGTACTTCCATCAGAACTAGGATTGTTCAAAATAATGTTCTTGCCAAAGCGGTCGTACACTGAGCACATTACGCGCTCATTGACGCGAAGCGTGACCTCAACAACCTCGCCCGAGTACATGCCAAAGACGCGCTCTTGATACTTGTCTATATCAAACTGCTTAATCTGCTCGTTAACTGTGGCGTCAGCATCAGAAACCTCAAGTCTAAACATGCGGTCCACGCGATAATTGACAAAGTTTTGATGCTTATCGTTCCACACAATAAGATAGTAGAAATCGTCAATATACGTAAGTTGAACAGGCGTTTCTTCTCTTACGGGAAGCTCTTCAATAACCTTATCTTTAAAGCCCTTCTTGCGATACTTAAATGAGACTTTTTTCTTCTGCAAAAGAGCCGTTTGAATAGCATTAAGCGCATAAAACACAGACTCATTTTGCGACTTAATACGACCCTCAACATGGATACGCTTCTTCAGCGTGTCGGAGGTAGACTTTCCACCCAGCTCACCGATAAGACTCACCAGATTATTTGCTTTACGTTCTGTCAAAAACTTTGACGACTGCACAGCATCTGCCATCAACATGAGCTCTTCAGCCTGAAACTTCCTGGTTGCCAGGCCGTATTCAACAGGATGGCGCTGGTAAGACTGGATGTCGTAGCCAAAATTCTGCAGCGATTTGATGTCGTCGTAAAGTGTTTTACGTTCCACGCTTAGCCCGCGCTCTGCCAGCTTTTCAATAAGCTGAGGAGTACTTAAGCCATGGTCATCGTCAGTTTCTTCCTCAAAAATTTTTACGAGGTGCAAGCAGCGGGTCTTCTCGCTTGGCATACTGCCTCCGAAGTCTAGCTCCAATAAAAAACTCCTGTCCATTTTAGTGGACAGGAGTAGAGAAGAACGTATGGTCAGAAACTCTTCGGTAAACGGCATGAAAGTCGCAGACAAACCATTTCCAACTGATATTTAACCCCAAACTTCTTCAGCAATTTCTTTAACAAGCGCAATCTTTGCCCACTGCTCATCTTCGGTGAGCTTGTTACCAATCTCGCAGCTTGCAAAGCCACACTGGGGAGAAAGGCAGAGGTTCTCCAGAGGTACGTACTGAGCTGCCTCATGAATACGCTCAATAACCTTGGCTTTCTCTTCCAGCTGGGCGTGCTTGGTGGTGATCAGACCAAGCACAACTTTTTTACCAGCTGGAACAGAAGCCAGGGGCTCAAAGCCACCGGAGCGATGATCATCAAATTCTAAGAAGAAAGCGTTTACGTGCTCTTGAGCAAGAAGAGTATCGGCCACATCGTCATAGCCGCCCTCGCAAGCCCAGGTACTATGGAAGTTGCCACGACAAACGTGTGTGTTAATAGTCAGGTCAGCTGGAGCTGCATCAAGAACGCGGTTATTAATCTCCAAGAGCAGTGCTTTGATCCTCTTAAGACCTTCCTGGTCAACGCCAAAGAAAAACTCTGCACGTGGGTCAACCAGCACGCCCCATGAGCAGTCATCAAGCTGAAGATTACGACAGCCTGCAGCATATACCTGCTTAATAAACGCACTGTAGCCAGCAACAATATCTTCAAGAAGATCCTGGTCGTTGGCATAGTACTTGTTAGTCTGCTCGCGATTCATGGGCATAATGAACTGCTCAATAAACTGTGCAGGTGCAGGAATAGTAAGCTTGGCAACGGTTGTCTCGTCCTCAAACTGCTGAATAAAGTGGAAGTGCTCAATAAACGGATGCTCTTTGGTAAGCTCCACTTTTCCTACGAGGAAGGTGTCGTCAATCTTTGCAGTCTCATCGTGGAAAGGAAGTCCAGTATTAGTTGGCGCATGGCCAATACCTTCGAACGCCCACATAAAATCAAGGTGCCAGGTTGCACGCCTAAACTCACCGTCAGTGATGACTTTAAGGCCTGCCTGCTTCTCCTTTTGGATAAGCTCTGTAATAGCTTTGTCCTCTACTTGCTTGAGCTCATGTGAATCAATCTGACCTTTTTCAAACTGAATACGAGCCTGCTTAAGATTCTCTGGACGAAGAAAGCTGCCAACAACATCAAAGCGATGTGGAGTAGTTTTATCATTTTTGATTGCCATCATAGCCCCTTAGAACTGCTTACGAGAAACCAGTATGACAATCAAAACTTCACTTGTGAAATACAAATACTTAACTAATTCATATAGCTAATAACTATATCTTAACGTTTGCCGTTCCACTCATCTAAGAACTGGTCAACATACTCACGCATGTACTTCTCGCGAGCTTTTCCTAGCTCTTTGCCACTGCGCGTATTCATCATGTCTGTCAGTAAAAAGAGTTTCTCGTAGAAGTGGTTGAGCGACGTTGATTTGTGTGAGTGGTACTCCTCGCCGCCCATGTTGAGAGTTGGTGGTTCATCTGGGTCATACATACCGCGGCCATGACTTCCGCCATAGGCAAAGGTACGTGCGATGCCAACAGCACCAAGCGCGTCCAGGCGATCTGCATCTTGAACACACATACCCTCAAGCGTTGAAGGAACTACCGAGTCTGTTCCCGAGAAAGAAACCTCATCGATTGCGGTACAAATTGCCTGGATAGTGGCCTCGTCGACAGCATGCTGGCGCAGAAAACCAACGGCCCTATCCTTATGCTCATGCGTCTCTGGAGAAAGCTTGATGTCATCAACATCGTGCAAAAGCGCAGCAAGGGCAACAATCTCTTGATTTGCTCCTTCCTCCTGCGCAATTCTTACAGCCATTTTGTACACACGCAACGTGTGGAAGTAATCGTGGCCACTAAAATCTGTGGAGAAGACCTCTTTTACAAAGTCCAAAGCGTCATCGATAATTTTTGAGTCCATAACTCCCCGCTCAACACATTCAAACGTATCTCTCACGCATTATTTGCGGTCGTGTCCCGAAAAGTGGTGTAAGCAAGCATTTCAGGTGTTTAAAAGAAGTGCGGTTATTTCCTAAAATATAGTCACCAAACCAATTCAGAAAGGAAATAACCGCAATGCAAACTTTACACGAAACTGAG
>JABZHH010000034.1:0-9433 GCA_015258925.1 Atopobium sp.
GGTCGAGCAGGTGCGAAAGCAGGAACTAGTGATCCGGCCATGGCACGTGGGTGCGTGGTCGCTCAACGGATAAAAGGTACCCCGGGGATAACAGGCTGATCTTGCCCAAGAGTCCATATCGACGGCATGGTTTGGCACCTCGATGTCGGCTCGTCGCATCCTGGGGCTGGAGTTGGTCCCAAGGGTTGGGCTGTTCGCCCATTAAAGCGGTACGCGAGCTGGGTTCAGAACGTCGTGAGACAGTTCGGTCCCTATCCTCTGTGGGCGTAGGAAAATTGAGGGAGGCTGCCCCTAGTACGAGAGGACCGGGGTGGACGGACCTCCGGTGTACGGGTTGTTAACCAATAGCATTGCCCGGTAGCTGAGTCCGGTCGGGATAACCGCTGAAAGCATCTAAGCGGGAAGCCCATCCCAAGATGAGTTTTCCTTTCGGTAAGACCCCTTGTAGACTACGAGGTTGATAGGATGCAGATGTAAGTGCTGTAAGGCATTCAGTCGAGCATTACTAATCGGTCGAGCTCTTCTTTTCTTTAATATATTTTGAACTGATGCGTGATTTTTGAAGCCTTTGAATTTAACGTCACACTGTGCGGCCCTCAGGGCACGTGAGAAAACCCTCATGAAACAAGAATACCCCTTGTTGGTCAGCGACCATGGCAGGGGAGGCACACCTGGTCCCATTCCGAACCCAGAAGTTAAGCCCCCGAGCGCCGATGGTACTGCGGAGTAAGTCCGTGGGAGAGCAGGACGTCGCTGACCAACAAGGGGCATTTTTATGTCGAGAGGATCTCACTTTTGTGGGGTCCTCTTTTTTTTGGTAAAACATATTCGAAAACAGCATAAAAATTTTTACTAAAAATCCATATTTATTACGTATTATATATTTATTGTGTATCACAATATTTACATAATTTTCTTAATTAAATACCGTTCACGGAAGATAATTTTTACCATTTAATGTTATCTTGTTTTAACATTTGTGCATTTCTGTGTATATTTTGTTACTAATCTGTCACAAATCTGACCATATTTCACCTACCGTTCACCTAAACCTTCTCACTTTCTGACAAATTTGGCTTGATTATTTATCCCACACCAAATTTTGAGACAAGAAATGTTAGAGCGCATGTAGCGCTTGAGTGTTTAAACAGTAAGGAGAGGTTTTATGGAGTCAGAAAACAGAGAAACTGCTGGAACAGAGTCGCTGCTCGGTGGGTCTTCTCGCCATGTGATGGGTGACTATAGCAGGGTAGTTCCGCCGCAGCACTTCCTCAGAACAATGGAAAAGACCAATAGGCCGCTTGCGCTTTGTGCAGAGCCCTGCATGGGTAAGACCATGTTTTTGCGTGAGTTAGCGGATTATGCGCGGTCAAACGGCTGGACTGTGTACGAAATCTCTCTTTCTAGTCTGTCGGCTAAAGAGGCAACTCAGATTCTTACTAAGAAAAGTACTTCTATCTGCAATGCTAAGAAATCAAAGGCGGTTAATAGGTTAGTTCTTATTGATGATTTTCCTCCGTCTGACGAGTATTTTGTTGCTCGCCAGGTTAAATCAATTGCGCGTCTTCGTATGGCTGGCTGTCTTATTGCGATTTCTTTATCTCCTGAAGCTCGTCAGTTAATCGACGAAGTCCCTAGCGTGTATGTTTTGGGAAAGAATGAGCTGCTCACGTTTATGCCTGGAATAGATAATTCTGAACAATCAATTTTGACTAATATGAGATTGACACGTGGTATTCCAACGCTTGTTTACTCTTTGCCAGTTACATTTTGTGAGCATGGAGATGCGGATGTGCCAATTACGTATCTAACTAGTCTTGCTTGCGTTGCATCGTATATGCTCAGAAGCTCGCTAGGCATTGAGGAACTTAGGCTCAGGCTGGGCATGATGTTGCTCGGTGTTGGCTCATTTGATGATTTGAGCCGTATATGCGGACAAGTTGATCTTGAGTATTTGGCCAAGATAGAGCAAGATGCGCCTTTCTTTGGCGTGCATGTAGAAACTAGGCGTTTCTCGTGTATTCATGCTACAAGATTTGATGTGTTGAACTTTAATAAACAGGAGCTTGTGGCTCTAGCGAGTAAGCATGAAAAGCTTGTTCTGAAAGCTATAGCCCTGCTGATCGATAGAGAAGATTTCTCTAAGGCTGCGTTTGTGAGCTCACTGGTTAGAGAAGAGAGTATCTGGGAAATTGTTCTTTCTCATGCAGCGGAATTTGCAGATGCTGGATATATTGAGCTGGTAGATAACGCACTTACTGCCACGCATTCTGACTGTACGCTCGATAACTCAAGTAAAAAAGCTGCTAAGGGAATGGTGGATTCGCTGTCTACTGCTAAGGGGCCGATGAATACCAAAGATGCTGATAGGGCACTCAAAAATCTCACTTCATTTAACGGATTTCTTAAGCAAACGGCATATATGACTTTACTGAAGTTGATTTTGCAAAAGCCTCTGCCACCCTTGAAAGAAGACCTTGAGCTGGGTCCGCTAGAGAAGAAAATTGCTCTACATAAACGCGCAATTGATTTAGCTGTGCAAGGAAATTTTAAGTATGCCCTTCAGCTGCTGCTTCTTGAGCAGCAGCATGAGAAAGCTGCGTCAATAACCTCATCAATTCAAGCTGTTGACGTGGAATTGCTTTACGCATTGCTGGGTGTATATCAAAAAGAATTTGATACGCGCACCTCGGGTTCGCTCTCCTTTTTACAAGAAGGTGAGGCCGGAGGCGTAAAGGGGTCTGTAGGATTACTTAAATGCGTTCGCTACCTTTTTGAAAAAAGCTCTTCTGTGGGAGACTTATACGATACCGAGCAGCTCATCAGCCAAGCAGAACTGCAGGGTAATCGTATGATTCAAGTGCCCGCGCTTCTTATCGGAGCTCTTCTCAGCCTCAGAAGCAGAGCATATCCCAAAGCACAGCTCCAGGCGAGAAGAGCTGTGCTACTGAGTAGGGAATGGGATTCACTATATGTGGTGCAAGTCGGAAAGATTATTGAAGATATTGCGGGATTTTTCTTAGGCGTTAAACCTACGGAGAAGAGCCTTGAGACAATTACCCATCCATCGCTAAAAGCTGCATGTAGAACAATATATAAAGCTCTCTTTAAGAGTGTAAACGGACATGCTCCCGTTTGGCTGGATGCGGTTGAGTATGGAGTTCCTGAAAATGCCATGTGGCTTGTGAGAGCGCTTCTGTCTGATGACTCTGAATTTCAGCAGTGCTTAGAGCGAGAAATGCCAGAAGAGTGGCTCCATTACCTACGTTCAAATGAGGGAAAACGAGACATAACAAAATGGAGAGTATCTCGGCAAGGAGCGGGGGATTCTTGGACTGAAGACTCCGCTCTGAAGAACCTGCACGTAGAGAAGGTAAAAAACGCTCACCCAGGAGTTTACCTTGCTCTTCTCGGCAGATTTAGTTTGTCAGTTCAAGGAGAGGAGATTGCTGGCAGAAAAATTGCCTATCGATCGGCAAAGGCGCTGCTTGTATATTTGGCGCTTGCTCACAATCATATGAGCTTTAGGTCGCAGATTGCGCAACAGATTTGGCCGGAGGCCGATCAAGCACATTGGCAAGAGCGCCTGTATCAAGCAACTCGAGTTATTCGCAAAGAGGTCCAGGAGATTCAGACAGATTGTGAGCCTTTGGAAGCATCTCGAATTGAAAAGACACTTGGTTTTAATCCCCAGCAGGTGACCGTAGATATTGATATTTTTACGCAATTAGCAAAGAGCGTGGCGTCATCAAACAGCGATGAAGACATAGTGCACCTGGCCAAGCAGGCAGAAGAGCTTTATCAAGGTGATTTGTATCTTCCCGAGGATGAGTGCTTTAGGTTTGCAGATCCCATTCGTGTTGCCTTGAGAGATCAATATATAGATACCATGGTGACGGCCTCAGCGGCTGCTTTGAGAATTACGCACTATACGCTCGCGGTGCATTTTGCAGAGCTCGCCTACCTTGTTGACGATATGCGAGAGGACACACTTATGGCGCTCATTCAGGCACTGAGAAAATGTGGTCGGGCGCAGGATGCGCAGCATTACTACGATTTGTACGTGCAGAAATACGTTATGAAGCGTAGAAAAATGCCGTCTAAACAGCTCAGGATGATTGCAGGTGCAGAAAAGGGAAAAGAATCAATAGAAACTAGTGGTGGAGAAATAACGAAATTGGGATTTTACGACGCCATGTAGTGTGATTCAAGCAGTTAGACAGGGTATGATATATAAGTTGAATACTGTGTCTATCAACCGAAGATAGATGCCCGACGTCAAGGAAAAAGCTATGCCTAATTTCCTCTCTAAGATTCTGTCCTTTGGCGCTGACAAGGACCTCAAAGCATATCAGCGTATTGTCGAGAAGATCAATGCGCTTGAGCCAACAATGCAGGAAATGAGCGATGAAGAGCTTCAAGCTCAGACCGAGAAGTTCAAGGCTCGCTATGCTGAAGGAGAAAGTCTAGACGATCTTCTCCCAGAGGCTTTTGCAACGGTACGTGAGGCGTCAGTAAGAACCATTGGTCAGCGTCACTTTGATGTCCAGCTCATTGGTGGTATCGCGCTTCACAAGGGCACTATCGCAGAGATGAAGACCGGCGAAGGTAAGACACTTGTCTCCACACTTGCTGGCTACCTTAACGCACTGAGTGGCAAGGGTGTTCACATTGTTACGGTCAACGACTACCTGGCCAAACGAGACAGTGAGTGGATGGGCACCATCTACAAATTCTTGGGAATCAGTGTTGGCCTTCTGCAGAACGGCATGCGACTGAGCCTTAAAAAGCCTGCATATGAGGCAGATATTACCTATGGTACAAACTCAGAGTTTGGTTTTGACTACCTGCGCGACAACATGGTTACTCGCCCAGAGATGCGTGTTCAGCGTGGACATCACTACGCCATCGTCGACGAGGTTGACTCCATCCTTATCGATGAGGCTCGTACTCCTCTGATTATTTCTGGTGCTGGCACTAAATCTGCAGGTACCTACAAGGATTTTGCAAAGGCAGTTCGTGGATTAACTCCAGATGTCGACTTTGAGATGGATGAGGCAAAGCACACCATTGCAACAACAGAGATTGGTCTCGAGAAGGTCGAGCGTGCTCTCAACATTGACGATATCTACAACGATGAGACTGGCCAGCTAGTCAATCACCTTCAGCAGGCGCTGAAGGCTGAGTACATGTTCCATCGTGATCAGCAGTACGTTGTCATTGACGGCGAAGTTAAGATTGTTGATGAGTTCACTGGTCGTATCATGGAAGGCCGTCGTTATTCTGAGGGCCTTCACCAGGCAATTGAAGCAAAAGAGAACGTTCAGGTACGTGAAGAGAATCAGACTCTGGCAACCATTACTCTCCAGAATTACTTCCTCATGTACGACAAGCTCTCTGGTATGACCGGTACTGCAATGACCGAGGACGCAGAGTTCCGTGAGGTTTATCACGTTCCTGTTCAGGTTATTCCACCTAATCGTCCGGTTAAGCGTGAAGACCTCGATGACAAGGTCTATCGTACTATTGATGCTAAGTTTGAGGCTGTCGTAAGAGACGTTGAAGAGCGCCATCAGAATGGTCAGCCAGTGCTGGTTGGTACCGTTTCCATTGATAACTCCGAGCGTATTTCTCGCATTCTGTCAAAGCGCGGCATTAAGCATAACGTCTTGAACGCTAAGTTCCATGAGCGTGAGGCACAGATTATTGCTCAAGCTGGTCGTGAGGGTGCAGTTACTATTGCAACCAACATGGCAGGTCGTGGTACCGATATTCTTTTGGGCGGCAACCCAGATGTCATGGCTGAAGACATCCTTCGTAACCAGGGAATTGAGCCAGCTGAGGCAACTCAGGAGCAGAAAAAAGCCGCACGCCAGGAAGCAAAGGAAATCTGCGCTACTGAGCGTGAGGCAGTTACTGCTGCAGGCGGTTTGTGCGTTATTGGTACCGAGCGTCATGAGAGCCGCCGTATTGACAATCAGCTTCGTGGTCGTTCTGGCCGTCAGGGAGACCCTGGTCAGACCCAGTTCTACCTTTCTCTTGAAGATGATTTGATGCGCCGCTTTGGTGGAGATCGCATGGATGGCGTTGCAGCAATGATGCAGCGCTATGAGCTTCCTGACGATATGCCAATTAAGGCAAAGATTGTTACTAAGCTTGTCGAGGGCGCCCAGCGCAAGGTTGAGGAAGTCAACTTTGCAATGCGTAAGAACGTCCTTGATTACGACGATGTTATGAACAAGCAGCGTCAGGTCATTTACGCAGAGAGAAACAAGATTCTTGACGGCAAGGATCTTATGGAGCTCATCGAGACGGTCACTGCTTCTACTACTCAGCGCATTTGCGAGGAGTTCTGTTACGGAGATGCTGACGAGTGGGATCTTGAGGGTCTTGAGAAGTGGCTCACTGAACTTACTGGTAAGACTGATCTTCCAGAGTTTACCGAGGACACCAAGTTTGAGCAGCTTGAAGAGGATGTCACCGCATTTGTCCAAAAGACTTTTGACGAGAAGACCCAGAAGCTTGGCGAAGAAGTTATGCGTGAGCTTGCTGCTCAGGTAATGCTTCGCGTCATTGATACTCGTTGGATGGCATACCTCCAGGAGATGGATTACCTAAAGACCGGTATTGGTCTTCGTGGTTTTGGTCAGCGCGATCCTTTGGTTGAGTATAAGACCGAGGCATACGAGGCATTTACGCTGCTGGTAAACACCATGTATGAGGACTTCCTCCGTACTATTCTTCGCCTTGAGTTGGTTAATCGTCCACGTCAGAATACTGAGACAGAGGCCTTCCAGAATGCTCACTATTCTGGTGGAGAAGAGACGGACGGCGATCAAAAGTCACTTAAGCAAGGCAAGAGCATGCTTAAGAATGCCGCAGCTATTGGAAAGAGTCCACAGGGAACCGGCGCCAGCCAGTCTTCTGTATCAACCTACCGTAAGTCTGACGATCCAAATCCTTACGTCAACGTTGGTCGTAATGACCCTTGCCCATGTGGAAGTGGCAAAAAGTTTAAGAACTGCCACGGCCGAAATAGGTAAGAATGGCTGATACAGAGGCTGTTTCGCTCCAAGCTTTAGCGGAGCGTCTCTCTGAGGTAGAAGGATATCTTCACCTCATTGAGAAGCGTCAGCAAATTTCAGAACTTGAGGCAGAAAGTGCTCGTCCCAATTTTTGGGACGACGCTGAAGCTGCGCAAAAAATAATGACTCAACTAGCATCACTTCGCGATGATGTTGCTGGTATTGATAGAGCTAAAGAGAAACTCGGTGATGCTGAGGCCGCTTTTGAGCTTGGAACAGAGCTTGGAGACCAAGCGTCACTCGACGAATCTCAAGCGCTTGCGGCATCTCTTGAAAAAGACTTGTCGGAGCTTGAGCTTTCAAGCTGGTTTACTGATGAACTTGATCATGGTGATGCAATTGTTACTATTAAGCCTGGTCAGGGTGGTCTTGAGGCTCAAGACTGGTGCGAGATGCTTTTTCGCATGTATCTCAAATATTGCGATCGCCGTGGTTGGAAAGTCGATATCAACGACGCTCCTGTTGCAGAGGTTATTGGTCTTGACCGTGCAACCTTTACGGTAAGTGGCAAAAATGCTTATGGCATGCTTCGTGCAGAACAGGGCGTGCATCGTCTGGTAAGAATTTCTCCTACTGACGATAAGAAACGTAGGCAGACGTCATTTGCTGGTGTAGAAGTTTTACCTGTTCTTCCTGAAGATATTGAAGTTGCCATTGACCCCAATGACCTGCGCATTGATGTTTATCATGCATCTGGTCCAGGAGGTCAGGGAGTTAACACTACAGACTCGGCAGTTCGTATTACACACATTCCAACAGGAACGGTAGTAACCTGCCAAAACGAACGCAGTCAACTTCAGAACAAAGCTGCAGCAATGAATATCTTGCGTAGTCGTTTGTATGAGATTGAAAAGGAGAAACGTGAAGCTGAGCTGGATGAGCTTCGCGGTCCGAAGAGAGAAATCTCGTTTGGCAATCAAATTAGGAGTTATGTTCTTTATCCTTATCAGCTCATTAAGGACTTAAGAACAGGTACAGAAACAGGAAACGTAGAGTCCGTTCTTTCAGACGGCGATCTTGATCAGTTCATCATTGCGTACCATCGCTGGGTTGTTGGCGGAAAGGATTAGTGTGCAAAAATCTACTTGGCAAAAGACCTTTAAAGATTCGTTCTTTATCGTCCTTGGCTGTGCAATTTTTGCAGTTGGCCTTGATGTATTTGAAGTTCCTAACGGACTTGCGGCTGGTGGCATTACTGGTTTTGCAACGATTATTAGAGCTGTTGCATTGCCTTTTGGTTTTGATTTGCCAGTTGGTATGCAAACAATCGCTATGAATATCATTTTGATGGCTTTTGTTGCAAAAAGCGGCAACAAAAAATACTTGCTCAAGAGCGTTGTAGGCTTCTTAATTTCCAGCATTTTTGTCGATTTATTTGCACCTTTTTTACCAGCTCTTGGCGCCAATGATCTTATGCTTGCTGCTTTGTGGGGCAGTATTATCTGTGGTTTTGGTCTTGGCCTTGTATTTAGAGCGGGTGGAAATACCGGTGGTACAGACATCATTGCTCAGGCGGTTTCCAAGCGCTTTGGTATTCCATCAGGCACTGCAATCATTATTGTAGACATTCTCATTATTATTGCGGCTATTCCGGTCTTCTCGTTAGAAAACGGTCTGTATTCTACCTTGGCAATCTTTGTCACAGGAAAAATGATTGACTTTGTCATCGACGGACCAAGATCTGAGCGCTGCGTTTACATTATTTCCTCTGAGCACGATGCAATCGCTCACGAGATTCTTTATAACCTTAATCGTGGCTGTACGGAGCTTCAGGCGCGCGGACTGTGGAGTGGTGCGCACAAGCCTGTTTTGATGTGCGTTCTTGGTCGTACGGAGGTTGTTCAGCTGAAAGTTATCGTTTCCGAGATTGACCCCGATGCACTGGTATTTGTTTCAGAGGTCCACGAGGCAATCGGCGAAGGCTTTAAGTCATTTGAGGCTTTGGAAAGCTAATCGCTGCTAATCGCTGTTTGGTCAGCAAGCTGCTCGACAGATGGTCCTGTTGAACTTCGGTGGGTGCGTGTAGCTGAATGCGATTAAACACAATTACACGTAAAAATTTTGCGATGTAAGAAGGCGGCCTGTAATGAACTACCTCCCATTTCTTATGTCCAAGAAATGGGAGGTAGTTCATATGCGGGTGATTATGATTCTGCAGCGTGTTAGCGTCGACTTTTAGGCCTGGCGCACAAAATAGCGCAGCTTTCTTATGTTCTGCTGAAGAATCGACATGTTTCTAATCAAGATAACCGGACAGCCAGGAGGTCTCCTTACCTGATATGCATCTCTATGCATAAACTTCATCTAATATGCTTAAACATGAATAGACTTATATAAGAAATTTAACT
>JABZHH010000035.1:0-8206 GCA_015258925.1 Atopobium sp.
CCCAAAACACCAAGGCGCTTAAAGCCCTGACGCTGGGTATCTACCTGCTCAACCGCCATCTTGCGGCAAAGCTCACGGATCTTCTCGGTAGATAACTGATTGAACTTCTCAGTGCCAAGCATCTGCTCAACCTTGTGCTCGATTGGCTGACCATGGCAGTCCCAACCAGGAACATAAGGAGTCTGGAAGCCCTGCATAGCCTTATAGCGGTTAATGATGTCCTTGGAAATCTTATTCTGTGCGTGACCCAGGTGAATTGGACCGTTTGCATAAGGAGGTCCATCATGAAGGACAAACTTGTCATGTCCCTCATTCTTCTTCATCAGGAGCTCATAGACGTTGTTTTGGTCCCAATCAGCCAAACGCTGAGGCTCGTTCTGCGCAAGTGATGCGCGCATAGGAAAGCCTGTGTTTGGCAGGTTGGTGGTCTTTTTGTACTCGTTTGCCATCAAGCACAACCTTTCTGGGCACAAATAAAGCGCCCGTCCCTCACAGCTGGGACGAAGCGCCACAATACACTTCGTTGTAACCACCCAGCGACGGATATGTCCGTTTACTCGGCTGGCCTGTCACGGCGACCATTTCCGGCAGCATCTACTAGTACAAAAATCTGTACGTTTGAACTGCAGCTCCGAGGTGATGTTCACACGGACGCAAATGCGGACTTCCACCAACTCCGCTCGCTTGAGATTTGCGCTACCCAGCTACTGTCCTCATCACAGCTTGTGTTAGTAATACTATCACGTCTTGCCCTCATTGAACTAAGTAATACACACGCGTAAACCGTTTTTAACAAATTATGCGAAACCCAAATTTTAAATTTTTTTAGAAATAAAAAAAGAAGAGTGGGTACAACAAACCTAATATCTAAGTGAGCTCATATCATATTTGAGCCAAACAGGTAAAGGGACGTGTATGGCAGATAACAATAATAAGCACCGTAGATCTATGTCGATGCTACTCTATATTGCAGTAGCCATCTTTGTATATCTCCTGCTTAGCAACACATTATTACCAGGACTTCTGCGTCAACAGGTACAAACTGTCTCGTACAGTGAGTTCCTTAACAAGATTGACAACAATGAAGTTACCAAGGTAGACCTTAATACGGGCAGCAGAAACATTAGGTTCACAACTGGCTCTGGAGATTCCGAGAAGGTCTTTGAGACTACGCAGTTCCCCAATGATTCAACGCTGGTTCAGACGCTTAGAGATCACAAAGTTGATTTCTCAGCTTCTATTCCTGACAACTCTACAAATATGCTGCTCTATGCCCTTATTCAGTATGGAATCCCTCTTGTCATCTTCTTGGGCATTGGCTACTTTATCAACCGATCCCTTAAACGCGCCATGGGTGACGATGGTCCTTCCATGAACTTTGGTGGCGGCTTTGGAGGTCTTGGCGGCAATCTTGGTCGCTCAAGTGCTAAAGAAATTAAGGGAGAAGACACAGGCATTACGTTTAAAGACGTAGCTGGTCAAGAAGAGGCTAAAGAGTCTATGCAAGAGATTGTTAGCTTCCTTAAGACTCCTGATAAGTACAAAGAGATTGGTGCTCGCTGCCCTCGTGGCGCCTTGCTTGTAGGCCCTCCAGGTACTGGTAAGACCCTCATTGCTAAGGCAGTTGCTGGTGAAGCCGGCGTACCTTTCTTCCAAATTGCTGGCTCTGAGTTTGTTGAGATGTTTGTTGGACGCGGTGCTGCAAAAGTCCGTGACCTCTTCAAGCAGGCAAATGAAAAGGCTCCTTGCATCATCTTTATTGACGAGATTGATGCGGTTGGTAAGCGCCGTGATGCTTCTCTCAACTCCAACGATGAGCGTGAGCAAACCTTAAACCAACTGCTCTCTGAGATGGACGGCTTTGATAACCACAAGGGCATTGTTGTTCTTGCAGCAACCAACCGTCCAGAAACTCTGGACAAGGCACTTCTGCGTCCTGGTCGTTTTGACCGCCGTATTCCTGTTGAGCTTCCAGATCTTAAGGGTCGTGAGGCAGTTCTTCAGATTCACGCTAATGATGTAAAGATGGAGCCAGGTGTTGACCTCTCTATCATTGCTAAGTCCACACCAGGCGCATCTGGCGCAGACCTTGCAAACATCATCAACGAGGCTGCTCTTCGCGCGGTTCGCTTTGGTCGTCGTCGTGTTACCACTGAAGACCTTACCGAGTCTGTAGACGTTGTTATTGCCGGCGCAAAGAAGAAGAACACCGTTCTTTCTGAGCACGAGAAGGACGTTGTTGCTTATCACGAGACCGGTCACGCAATTGTTGGTGCCATCCAGAAAAACGATGCTCCTGTTACCAAGATCACTATTGTTCCTCGTACCGGCGGAGCGCTTGGCTTTACCATGCAGGTTGAGGACGATGAGCGTTATCTGATGAGCAAGAGCCAAGCTATGGATGAGATTGCCGTTCTCTGTGGTGGACGCGCTGCTGAGGAGCTTATCTTTGGCGAGATGACCAATGGTGCTTCCAACGATATTGAGCGTGCAACAGCTATTGCTCGCGCTATGGTCACGCAGTACGGCATGTCTGACAAACTTGGCATGGTCACCCTTAGCCAGCAGCAAAGCCGCTATCTTGGCGGTGGCTCTTCCCTCACCTGTTCTGAGGCAACAGCTGAAGAGATTGATGCCGAGGTCAGGCGCATTGTTGAAGAGGGCCACCAGCGCGCACTCCAGACACTTAAGGAGAACCGCTTCAAGCTGCATGAGATTGCTCACTACCTGCAAAAGAAGGAAACAATCACCGGCGAGGAGTTCATGAACATCCTTAAACGTGAGAATACCTTTGCGCCAGTAGTTGAGAACACTAACGAAGAGGGTTCCGCTACTCCTTCAGCAGAGTAATCTTTTCTCATAAGTAAAGTTAAACGGCTGCCTACACTTGTAGGTGGCCGTTTTTTGTACCGCAAATTTTGTACTGCGATTAAAGACATTCCACCAAAGCTATCGAGCAAAAAGTTCCCAAAAAGCAACAGCAGATGACGCTGCAACGTTCAGAGAGTCCACCTGATGTGACATAGGAATGATGGTAGTAACGTCACAGGACGCAATAGTTTTCTTATCAAGTCCATACCCTTCACTACCAAAGAACAGCGCGGCTTTTTTGCCTTCTACCAGATCTTTATTTAAAGGTACTGCAGAATCTGTAAGTGCAAGAGCGCACGTAGTAAAAGAATGAGCTTTAAGCTTTTCTATAAGATCTAGCGATGTTGTCTCTTCATCCAGGCGAGCCCAAGGCACATTAAGAACCGTTCCCATAGAAACGCGCAAAACTCGTCTTGAGAGGTTGTCAGCACATTTAGCTGTCAAGATAACAGCGTCCACATTAAGTGCTGCGGCTGACCTAAAGACTGCACCTACGTTATTAACGTCAACCAGATCTTCCAAAACGGCAATATGCTTAGAGGAGCTAAGAATCTCTTCTAACGCTACTCCTTGAGGCCTTCTCATAGCACAGAGCACTCCTCTATTCATCTTGTAGCCAATAAGCTGTGTAAGCTGCTCATCTGGAAGAATGAAAATAGGAACGTCATCTGACAAAGGATGGAACTTCTCGACAATTTGTAAAATATTGCCTGTATGAGAAGTGTTTGCAAGAAATGAAAGCGGCTTGCAGCCTGCGGAAAGTGCAGTTTCAATCACAAAATGCGACTCGCAAATCATGACGCCGCGAGTTGGGTCAAGACGATTACGAAGCTGGTTATCAGTCAATCGAGCATACACATCAAGACGGCTGTCGTCAGATGAATCTATGTGAATAACTGGATATGTAGCCATAAATAACGTACCTCTCGCCTCTTGATAGACAGTATTCTCTCACTCTTGAGGCAAGAGTAACGTCATGTATTCCTAGATTACTTCTGCAGCTTTCTCTTGAGGAAGAAGCTCAGAGAAACCAGCGAGACAGAGGAACAGACAAGTGTGCCCTGAAGCGCAATCTGAGAATAATCTGCAGTATCAGGAAGCTGTGCTTTTTTCTGAGCTTGCTGAGGCTTCTCGGGAGTGTGCATCTCAGGTGTTTCTGGCGTAGTCTCAGGTTGCTTCACATATACGTGAGTCCAATTTGCAGTAATGGCTGGCTGAGAAGTATCACTTGTGCCAATAACAAGATTGACTTTTAAATGCTGGTACGAATCAAAGTGATCTGGATCTGCGGATGTTGGAGTAAGCAGATATTCAATTCGATACTGACCAACAGGCAAGGTGTCATCCTGGTACGAAGAATAGACAACATCCTTGAAATGGTTTGAGAAATAAACAGTATTGCCATCGGCATCAACGACACGAGGCGTGCCATCTGGCAGATAGCTCAAATCAACAGTAAATTGGCCGTTTTCAAACAGTTGAATATCGTAAGTGTTACCACCAGGAGTTCTGCTAATAGCGATATCTCCGTTATGAGTAGCAGCACTAACAGGGAAAAGCTGAGTAACATCTTGTGATTGAATCTCAGCCATAAGGCGAGCTGTCACGGCATCAATATCCAATACTCGCCTTGTACCTGCATCAACCGTGTGATCATAGTTGTAAGAAGAGATGGTAGCTGGCGCATTCTGAAGACCAGCGTCAATAGGTTTTAAGGTAGTTCCGGTATCAGAGACATATGCGGTGTGCGCAAGGGTGTAGTAATACGTAATATGCGTCACATACGTAGTTGGACGCGCAACATTACCATCACCATCATAACCAGCAGAAATCGTATAAGAGTCAACTTCTTTGTGGTCAAGAATGTCATTGCCCACTACCTCTGGAGCCTGGAACAGACCTTGTTTTTCAGTCTTATTTCCGTTGCTATCAACAAACGTTGTGAGGTTACGATCAATATCAGATATACCCACGTGCATGGTATAGATGTAATAGAAGCCATGCTCTTGATCATACGAGAGTGTTTTTTCCAGCTTATACTGACCCATAGACAAACTAGTATCAATAACAGCAGTATTATCTTGACCAACCGACCCTTGTGCCAGCTGACCATTAGCAATGTATGAATTAATTCTGTCTCTGTGAGCCTGAATATCATTGTCTGAATCAAACTCAAACACCGGAAGCAAGATTCTACGATCAGTTACGCCAGCAAGCTCCGGATGAGTCTGAATGTATGCATCCACAGCTGCATCATCTGTTGTATAGCTCAAGGAATCATCTGGCGAGAAAAGCGACAAATCAAACTGGTCTCTATCTAGGTAAACAAAATCACTTACCTTGCTAAAGTTTGGATGAGAATTAGGGTTAACTGCCTCATAAGGCTTAACTTGCTCAAGATTATCAAACGAAGTTGAATCATTGCCCACAAGCGATGCAAAATCAGAAGGTAGAAGTTCATACGATTTGACATCAGTGTGCAATAGCAGCTGATTGGCTGAATGAGAATCCGATTGGCTTGTTGATGCGGTAGCAACAGCAATTTTAGGAAAAGCTGAAATGCATAAAAGAAGTACAGCAAGAGCAGTACAAACGCATCTAAATTTTTGCGTAGTACTATTGACTCTAGTTGATGGCATACGCTATTGCTCCCCCTGCAATTGAAAAATAATTATTTCTAAATGTCGTATATATTACTCCAGTTTTGTTCTTCTCCTGTGGAAAATAATTCCTCGTAAGTTCCATAAAATATGTGACGAATATGCACTACACTAAATAGATGTGTCTTTGACTCAATTACAGAAAGCTTGTTTGTCAAAACACACTGATTCTTGCTGTGTAACTTCGTATTTTATAAGGAGTGCTCCTTGGCTAAGCACTTTGCAAAAAGCTCTGCTTCTCACACCGCTAACCTACAGCCTCTTTCCTCAGAAGAAGCTACAGAGAAGTCACCTTCCCTTAAAGACTCAGTTCCAAGTCTTGGCGATACAGATATGTACGTTGCTCTCAATGAAGGGCAGGTAAAAGCCAATCAGCTTAATGAGCCTTCACAAGCTACAGAGGCCCCAGAAGAGCAGGCAGATAATCTAACTGTCATTGCTCCCCTTGATAGCGCAGAGCTTGGAGAAAAAGAAGAAGCTCCTGTTAACCACAAAAAACATCAGTGGTGGAAAATACCTGCCGCGCTTGTTGGTATTCTCGCCCTTGTGTATGTGGGTGGAGCAATCTTCTTTAACTTCTTCTTTATGCCTCAAACCAGCATTTATGGTAAGGACTACTCCTTAAAACCAGCTTCAGATCTACAGACTTCTAGAGCTAACGAGGCCTCAAACTATTCCGTCCAAGTCTCTGGCAACGGCGTAGATTTGACCATCAAGGCCTCTGACATTGATTTAACGTACGACGCAGCAGGATATGCTCGCGATGCTATTAGCCAGCAGAATCCTTGGATGTGGCCACTGGAGCTTACTCGCAGCAGGTCCCTGAGCCCACATGCAACCGCTTCGTACGATACAAGCAAGGTAGACGCTCTCTTTAATCAAAGAATTGAGCAGGCAAAAGAATCTGCTCACACTCTTGAGAACAATGGTATTACCTACGACAGCTCGGCTAAAAAGTTTGTTTTTGCTGATGATGCTATTGCCACAAGACTTTCTCTTGAAGGCGTCCATAAAGATTTGCAAACAGCTTTTAATGATCTGAGCACTACCGTACAGCTTGGCCCAGAAAGCCTCATGAGCGCAGAAGACCTTGATACTGCCTTAAAGACTGCTAATTCCTACGTTGCCTCTGCAGTTGATTTGATGCTAGGCGATTCTGTTGCATATCAGCTTGATCAAGACACCATTGCTAGCTGGATTAAGTTTGATGAGAATCTCTCTATTTCATTTGATACAGACGCTATTACTAAATGGGTCAACGAGACACTTGCTCCTGCAGTAGATACTCGCGGAACTTCAAGAACCTATAAGCGCTGGGATGGAAAAGAATTCACTACAAAAGCCGCTGGTGCATACGGTTGGGTTATTGATAATGACGCTGCTGTAAAAGCCATCTCTGACGGCCTGTCCGCTGGCCAGGCAACAAAGATTGAACTGCCTACAAAACAGTCGGCTGATAAATTTACTAAGCAGGGCGAGCAGGACTGGGGCGGTCGTTATATTGACGTTGACCTCACCACTCAGCATGCTGTCCTTTATGGTGATGATGGAACAATTCTTTGGGAAGCCGATGTAGTAACCGGTATCCCAGACGGACATCACAACACTCCAGAAGGAGTCTGGTATATTACCAGCCACATTAGAGACGCTCGCCTCTTGGGACCAAACGATGAGTCAGGTCGTCCAGGATGGGATACAAAAGTTGATTTCTGGCTTGGCGTAAAGGGTCAAGAAGTCGGCTTCCACAATGCTCCATGGAGAAGTGCGTTTGGTGGAAACATCTACAGAACTGGCGGCAGTCATGGCTGCATCAACCTAAGCTATGAAAACGCTCAGAAACTCTTTGATGTTGCCAAAGACGGAGATCCAGTTATCATTCACTACTAGGTTTTTCTTAGAGAATAAAATTATGCGCGCTTCAGAATTGTTTTCTGAAGCGCGCATTTTTTATGTCTTACGGAAGATCTACGACACGCTCTTTGTTTGCCATAAAATCAAGATACTCTGAACCTAAGCGAGAAGTGATCAATGAACTGGCAGAAGGAAATTTGCTGGCTGCTTTAACAAAACCATATTCTCCTGTGACGTAATTAAATGTTGCAAGTATATTATCAGACAGAAAGGTTCCTCCACCTTCTGTATTGTATTCATAGTAGGAGACGGCAGGTAATTTGCGACTGCTTATAGCTTGCAGAATATAAGCAGTCCCATAAAGAATATATTGATCAAAATCTTGTGATGAGAGAGAAACTGAATATAAAGCGGCATCTTGCCCGATTGTTCCAATGATTTCTCCATTAACACTTACAACCCACGAAATGCCACCGTCTAATAATTCATTGTTTTTCTCTACAATTGATAAAATTGGACCAGATATATACACGTCGTTTATATTGCAGGTATGGGTCCTATATTCCCCAGACTCAAACTTTTCATACGAGAAAATATTACCAACTGATTGCTCCCGTATATATTCCGCAGCTTGATGTTTTAAAAAATCAAGATTTCGTTCTTTAACCGCTTCGGGTCTAAACCAACTACATATGAATACAACAGCAATGAGCATTACCCCAAGAGTAAACAAAACTACTTTTCTTTTACGCTGCATCTTCAGTCACCTCATCATTACCGAATAATAATGAAACTAACTAAAAGCTATTGTAACAATTGTTTAC
>JABZHH010000036.1:0-7875 GCA_015258925.1 Atopobium sp.
CCTCAAGCTTCTTAGCGGTGCATGGTCCAATAAAAACAATCTTGGACTCTGGGTTTTGCTTTCTTACCAAACGAGCAGTCAAAACCATGGGGGTTAGTGCCATAGAGATAGCATCAGCATGCTCTGGGTACTCTTTTTTAGCCATGGCAGACCAGGAAGGACAGCAACTTGTTCCCATAAATGGCAGCTTTTCTGGGACTTCTTTGACAAAGTCTTCTGCCTCCTGAACGGTACAAAGGTCAGCACCGGTTGCTACTTCTTCTACCTCGGCAAAGCCCATCTCTTTGAAGGCCTCACGAAGACGACCAACGCTGCCCTTACCAAACTGACCAACAAACGAAGGAGCCACAATTGGAACAACGGTATAACCCTCATTGATAGCCTGAATTACCTGGAAAATCTGGCTCTTATCGGCAATTGCACCAAAGGGGCAATTGACCAGGCACTGACCACAAGATACGCACTTCTCGTAATCAATATCTGCGCGACCATGCTCATCAGAGCCAATAGCGTCCATACCACAAGCAGCAGCGCAAGGACGTACGTGGTGATGAATTGCCTGGTAAGGGCAAACCTTGAAGCACATGCCGCACTTAATGCACTTCTCCTGATCAATATATGCCTTTTTGTCCACGAAGCTAATTGCCTCTTTAGGACAAATCTCTCGACAAGGGTGTGCAAGACAGCCCTGGCAAGCGTTGGTAACGCGATACACGTTGTCCTCGCAGGCATTGCATGCAAACTTGACAATGTTGATCAGCGGAGGCTGGTAATAAACCTCTGGTCGAGAGGCCTCTTCCAGGCCGTCAGAAATATGCTCTGGTTGATCAACACCCTGCATAGGCATGCCCATAGTCATGCGAATGCGCTCACCAACAATAGCGCGCTCCAAGAAGACGCTCTCGCGATACGTTGCAATATCACCAGGAATAATCTTGTAAGGTAGCTCTTCCATCTGGCGAGCAATTTCATCAACGCTCTTGTCTGCTTTTTCATACGCAAGCGCTGAAACCTCTTTAAATACCTTCCTGCGAATTTCAGTCAGGTTGGTATAGACACCTCGCATTGTGCCAGGCATTTCTCCCCCTCCTCGTTCACTTTATGCACGTCTGGGTAACGTATTTGCACAAAATGAATGTATGTCTCTATCACAAAGTATGTACTATTAGTCCACCTCAGTGACACCAAAATAAGAAAATCGCTCTGGAATGTCCGTTTTAATCACAATTTTTGCGCCCGTGACTGGATGAATAAATCCAACGCGATATGCATGCAGCATTAGTGGCTGCGCTTTATGCTTCTTTTTTGCTCCGCGCTGCAAAGAAGACACTCCTCCGTATAACGCATCTCCTACCAGAGGAAATCTGAGTGACGAGAGATGCACTCTAATTTGATGCCTTCTTCCTGTCAGCAAATTGACCAACAACAGGCTCTGAGTTTGACCTTGCGCAGACGATGCAACCTTAATGAGACGCACCTCCGTTTGAGAAGGTTTGCCTGTTGCTGAGACCCTCATCTTCTGAGCGTCATGCCGGTCTTTTCCAATTGCCTTATCTATCAGCAGTTTATTTGGCTCAAACGCTCTCTTAACGACAGCCAAATACTCTTTGGAAAGCTCTTTAGAGGCAATAAGCTGATCAAACTGCGGCTGCGTTTCTTTTTTGAGCGAGAAAAGCACTATGCCTGTGGTCTCCTTATCAAGGCGATTCAGAGCTTGGATCTGGGAAATGTCCATCTGGCTTGAGCCCTCAAGTGCACGGAGTTTCTCGCAAACTACATCGGTTAACGAGGGTTCATTGGTGCCGTCTGCGTGAACAATAATTCCCGCTGGCTTATTTACGGCAAGCAGATACTCATCCTGATACAGAATCTCAAGGTCATTGTCAGTTTGAAGTTCATCCACACTACTCACCTCGCTTAACCACATACCGCTGCTCAGAAAGCACCTGAGCAAATGACTCGATTGTGCTCCACACATGATCGGTGCGTCGCCAAGCAACACTGACCGAGTACGACATCTCTTTTCCTAGCTCAATAATGTGGAGGCCAGATGTTTCAAAATCGTAGTAAGAAGAAGCCACCAGCTCTGATGGTAAGAAACATGCACCAACTCCTCTCATGGCAAGGGCCAAAAGCGTCTCAGAGTTTCTGGACATAACCTTGATGGTAGGAGAAATGCCCGATGCAGCAAACGCATGGCGAGCAAAACTACCTGCGATGTCTCGTTTACCAACCGTTAAGAAGGGGCAAGCTTCCAAAGCCGTGAGCTTTCCCGTCTTTTTGACTTGCGAGACAACCGAGTCAACCTTATCTGCATACAGAGACTCAAGAAGCGCTTGAGAGACAACCAGAACGATCTTCTCGTCAAACAGTTTTTTAACAACAAGGTCATATGATGTGGAATTGACAGTTGCAACAATCAAGTCAAGTTGGCCTTCGGACAGCCACTCAACTAGCTCGTCATTCTCGCCCTCATCAAGCTCAATGGAGATATTTGGGTGCAATTTTTGGAAAGCAGCAATGGAGCGCGGCATGATGATGTGACCTCGTGTAGCAGTGACGCCAACACGCAGGCGACCTCGCTCGTTGCCCGCAATATCAAGAAACTCTTGATCCATAGCGCGCCGCTGAGCCTGGAACCTACGGGCATAGCGCAAGAACTCTTCTCCCGCAAACGTGAGCGACAGCGGGACCGTACGTTCTAGCAGCTTAGAGCCAAGTTCTTTTTCTGCAGCCGCAATATTTGCCGAGAGCGTTTGCTGCGTTACGCTCAGGCGTTCAGCCGCCTTGGTGAAGCTCTTTTCTTCTGCAACGGCAACAAAATAATCCATGGTTTGAAAGTTCATTTTTGCTCCCACTGTATTACAAAAATTACTTGTAATTATAACCATTGAAAACAGTTGGACTTCAACTTTTTAGTTGCTTACTCTATTTACATAAGAAATTCGTTTGGAGTGGATGCATGGTAGAGCTAATAGTACTAAGTGCCTTTGCGGTGATGCTCATCGTAGGTACAGCCCTATCTTTCCCTCTTACATCTATCCTGACCATTGGTTTCTTCCTCTTTTTTGGCTACGGACTCTCTCGCAAAATCTCTGCAAAAAAGCTTCTTTTAGCAGCCTTTGAGTCTGTCTGGGAAGTTAAAACAATTATTGCGCTGTTTGCTGTTGTAGGCGCTATGAGTGCAGCATGGCGAGCAGCTGGAACCATTCCAGAGATTGTCAGCATTTCTGCTTCATTTATTTCTCCTTCTGTCTTTATTCTGGCAACCTTCTTACTCTGCACCATGATGTCCATGCTTTTGGGCACCGCATTTGGTACCGCTGCAACCATGGGTATCATCTGCATGTCTATTGGTAAGGCAATTGGAGCAAGCGAGTTCTTTATTGGTGGCGCTGTTCTTGCAGGTAGCTACTTTGGCGATCGTTGCTCCCCCATGTCTACCAGCGCAATCCTTGTTTCGCAACTCACCGATACCAATCTATCCAAGAACATTAACCGCATGCTTCGTACCAGCGTGGTGCCTTTTATTGCTGCATGTGTTATCTACGTGGCTTGGGACTTCTTCATGGCAAACACGGGAACTATTCCCGACATTACTGGTCTTCTGAGCCGCTCCTTTAGGCTTTCTTTGATTTCACTTACACCAGCACTTCTTGTAATTGTTTTCTCGCTTCTTAAGGTTGATGTCATTGTGACCATGGCATCCAGCCTGGTGCTTGCCTGCATTCTGTGTGTCACCATCCAGCGCGTTCCGCTTACAGACCTGCCAGTCATCTTGCTCTTTGGCCTTCGCGCTCCAGGAGCTACCGTTGCAAACATGGTGAATGGTGGCGGCGTTTTCTCCATGATGAACGTCTTGACAATCGTAACCATTTCTTCAAGCTACGCTGGTCTTTTCCAGACAACTGGCCTGCTTCGCCGTATGTGCCAGCTGGTGGCTGACCTCTCCGATAACTCCACGCCTTTCTTTGGCGTTCTGATTACCAGCATGTTTACCTCAATGGTTTCTTGCAACCAGACCCTGGCTATTATGCTGACAAACGATCTGTGCGAGAACGCAGAAGACTCTTCCAGTGCCCTTGCTTTGGATATCGAGAATAGCGCTGTAATTCTTGCTCCTCTGGTACCGTGGTCTATTTCAAACATCTCGGTGCTCTCTGCAATTGGCGCACCTTCTATGAGCCTTCTGGCTGCAAGCTTCCTCTACTTGCTGCCTCTCTGGACTCTAGGAATTTCTCTGTGGCTCCATCGCCGCCCAGCAAAAATTGACGGTCATCGTGCACGTTGGCTTGGCCTTACTTCTGACGATGTCCGCAGCTGCTCATGGCCTCACGTGCAGGACGAAGACACAACGGATGCGACTGCAAGCCTTCCTGCTGTAAAAGTTGCTTAACAAAACAAAACCTCTCATGCCTAAGACATGAGAGGTTTCAATTTAACTTCCAGTCCTATTTGCTACTGTCTTGCTTTAACCTCAGCAACAAGCTGGTCAGCAGGCACCTGTATCTGCTCGTGAGACTCCATGTCACGAAGGGTTACCGCACCAGCTTCAACCTCATCTGGACCAACGACCACACAAAGCGTTGCACCCATCTTGTCTGCCTGCTTAAACTGAGCCTTTAGCGAACGACCAGTGCGATCAGCTTCACATCTAATACCAGCCTCACGCAGCGCCAGCACAGCATTAAATACAACAGGAGCCTGTTCAGCACCTGCACAAGCTACATAGACACAGCTTGGAGCCGCAGGTTCAGCTGCAACACCAAGAGCCTCCAGAGCCAGCATAATGCGCTCAAAGCCAACAGCAAATCCAACGCCTGGGGTTGGCTTTCCACCTTCAAGCTCAACAAGACCGTCATAACGACCGCCACCGCCAATGGCGCCAACACCAGCGTTTGGAATCTCTACCTCAAAGACAGTACGCGTATAGTAATCCAGACCACGAACAAGTGTTGAATCCTCAACGTATGAAATACCCGCAGCATCCAGATAGGCCTTGACCTGCTCATAGTGAGCACGACAATCATCACACAAGTTGTCAGAAATGAGTGGTGCATCCTTCATGACTGCATGACAACTCTCGTTTTTACAGTCAAACGCACGTAGCGGATTAATCTCTGCACGCTCAAGACAGTCCTCACACATCTCATCCTTGTGATCAAGAATGAACTGCTTGACCTTCTCGCGATATGCAGGACGGCACTCCGCATCACCCATGGAGTTAATCATGAGCTTCATATCAGCTGGCGAGAAACCCATCTGCTCGTAAAACTTCATCAACATGATGATGGACTCTGCATCGGCAGCTGGATCAGAGGCTCCAAGCCACTCAACACCTACCTGGTGGAACTGGCGCAGGCGACCCTTCTGAGGACGCTCTCCCCTGAACATTGCCTCGGCGTACCAAAGCTTTGCGGGTGTTCCTCCCTGTGGCACAAAGTTGTGCTCAACAGCAGCACGAACCACACCAGCAGTTCCCTCAGGACGCATAGCCATGCGCTGACGAGGCTTAAGACCGGACTCATTACCAGCAGCTAGCAGATCATCAAGCAGCGCGCCAGAGAAAACGCGGAACATCTCTTTGCGTACGACGTCGGTTGACTCACCAATGCCGTGAACAAAGGTATCTACCTGCTCAAGTGCAGGAGTCTCAATGCGGTCAAAGCCGTAAGTACCAAACAGATGGCGAGCAACATCCTGCATATGCTCCCAAGAGCGCATATAGCCGCCATAAAGATCTTCGGTACCTTGAATTCTCTGACCCATGAATCCTCCTTGTTGCAAACATAGATGTTTCTAGTTTACCCGTGAGCGGCAACTCTGGCACAGAAAAGCTTTCATAACTTCTGAAACCTATGAAAAAATCCGATTATTTTCTAGAAAACGTGAAAAAGTACTCATGTGAGGGTTGCATTTTAATTCCTACCATTTAGTATGAATTAGCGGATTTTGGGGTATGACAAAAACATCGGTGACATTGGCGTTTGTCTTTGCCACAAAACCGCACTAGCACAAGGTTTTGCTCGCCCTAGAGCTATCCAAACTTGCTAGTCACAAACGTATCACGTGCTTGCACGTAGAGATATTTGGAGAGAGATTTATGGCAACTGAGCTACTCCGTGTAAACGGAATTTCTGCAGGTACTGAGGAGAAATCCATCCTGCATTCAATTGATCTGAGCATTGGTGATGGCCAGGCTCATGTTCTGATGGGACCTAACGGCGCAGGTAAATCAACACTTGGCCGCGTCATTATGGGTGATCCTACCTATAAGATTACCGAAGGTTCTCTTATCTTTAACGGCGAGGATGTAACTGAGCTTGCTGCAGATAAGCGCTCCCTTGCGGGCATCTTCCTCTCCTACCAGGCACCTGTTGAGGTTCCTGGCGTTCCTCTTTATTCATTCCTGCGTACCATTACGCAGATGCGCCCTGAGCTTAAGATGACTGCTCGTCAGTTCCGTCAGCGTGTTGGGCAGATTTCTGATCAGCTTGAGCTTGATCAGGGCTTCTTGATGCGTGAGCTTAACGTTGGCTTCTCTGGTGGCGAGAAGAAAAAGGTTGAGATGCTCCAGCTTCTGCTGCTCCAGCCTAAACTTGCCATTCTCGACGAAACAGACTCTGGCTTGGACGTTGACGCACTCTCCGTTGTCTCAAAGGGCATTCAAGCTTATCGCGAGACCTGTGACGGCTCGCTGCTCATCATTACTCACAACACCCGCATTCTTGAGCGCCTTGAGATTGACCGCACTCACGTTATGGTTAAGGGTCACCTGGTGGCAGACGGTCCCGCTGACCTCATCAACCAGATTGACCACGAGGGCTTTGAGCGTTTTGAGAACCAGTCTGATGAGGGCGGTGCTAACTAGTGAGCGAGAAGAAGCGATCTGAGGTCGCTGACGTAGACCGCTCGCTCTACGACTTCACCAAGTCCGAAGAGGGTTACGAGCGCTACGATGATGGCCTTACGCCAGAAATTGTGCGTGCTATTTCCGAGAAAAAAGAAGAGCCCGAGTGGATGCTCCAGATGAGGTTGTCGGCCCTGGAAACCTATCACCAGCGCCAGATGGCTACCAACTGGGGACCTTCTATTGCAGGTTTGGATTTAAACCACATCTCCACGTATGTCTCGCCAAAGACTCAGCAGGCAAATAGCTGGGACGACGTACCTGAGGATATTAGGGATACCTTTGATCGTCTGGGCATTCCGCAGGCAGAGGCAGAGAGCCTGGCTGGTGTTGGTGCTCAGTACGATTCTGAGATTGTCTATCACAACATGCGTGAGGAAGTTGCTGAGCAGGGTGTTATTTACACCACTATTGAGGATGCTCTACATGATCCACAGTGGGAGCCTGTTATTAAAGAGTACTTTGGCAAACTGATTCCTCCTTCAGACCACAAGTTTGCGGCTCTACACTATGCCGTGTGGTCTGGCGGTTCTTTTGTTTATGTGCCAAAAAACGTCACTCTGGACTACCCACTTCAGAGTTACTTCAGACTGAACGCTCAGGGTGCTGGCCAGTTTGAGCACACGCTTATTATTGTTGAAGAAGGCGCCGACCTGCACTTTATTGAGGGCTGTTCTGCACCTAAGTACTATGCAGCAAACCTCCATGCAGGAGCTGTTGAGCTCTTTGTTAAGGACGGCGCTCGTCTGCGTTACTCGACCATCGAAAACTGGTCCAAGAACATGTACAACCTCAACACCAAGCGCGCCATTATTGGCAGCAACGCAAAGATGGAGTGGGTCTCGGGCTCTTTTGGTAGCCACGTTTCCTACCTCTATCCTTCTACGATTATGAACGGCGATTCTTCTAACTGCGAATTCACCGGTATTACGTTTGCAGGTGCTACGCAGGACCTGGATACAGGC
>JABZHH010000037.1:0-873 GCA_015258925.1 Atopobium sp.
AAACGGAAGTATGTCTCAACACTAATGTGAGCGTTATTGGTGTCTAGCTTGTAGTCTTTGACCATGCGCCACACGTTATAGAACGTAATACGAGCATTCTTATAACGCGAGAAGTACTTCTTAACCATCTCCTGCTTTGAGCCGCCAATATTGGTATTAAGGACAACTACGTCGTAGAAGCGGCTAGGGTCGGCGTTTTCAAGCATTGAACCCATAGCGCAGGTAAGAATTGGAACGTAGTTATTATCTGCTGCAAAGACAACAGGAACAACGTTCTGGCTTGCAATCTCAGGCTTCTCTTCAAAGAGAGGAATGAACTTCTGGCGAGGCTCTGGATTAGTAAAGTGAACGCACTGGAGCTCTTTTACCTTCCAGTTTTTGCCCTCTGTACGAAGCATATGCATACGCCAGATATTAAAGAGGCGCTCGGTCAGATGACCTGGAGTTCTTAGGGCCTCTTTGCTGTAGGTAGACATATCAGTACGGGCAGTCCACTCATCAACAAGTGGGAACACCCATGCAGCATAGCGGTCAAAGAGCTCTTTACGCATGATGTACATGTTACAGAAGCACTGCTGATGGCCGTTGAGAAAAGCGTTTACATCCTCTGTATACTCTGGGTGACGCTCGATGATAAGCGCAGCCATAGTATCCATATCCTTTGGATGAAGCAATGGAGCAGCATGGTACTGCTCAAGAGGTGTGTTAGCGCTTCCAGGGAATTTGCGAATATCCTTTACCCCCGTGGTAATAAGGTCATAGCCTTCAATGCACTGAGCAATGGTCTGATCATCAAGACCATATTTCTTAATGGCATCTTCATCAATGAAGTCATCCATAACCTCACCAAACGGATTTTCTGGATAAACCGTG
>JABZHH010000037.1:1070-7220 GCA_015258925.1 Atopobium sp.
AGGTTTGCTTGCGGGAACATCAACATCTTTATGAGAAGTGATAAGAATGCGAATAGGCTGCTGCTCAAACATCTTTACCATGTGCTTTCTTTCTAGATATTCCATGTGCTCATCGGCAATCTGTTTCATGCGAACTGCCCTGTCAAACGACAGTCCCTCATCCTGATGCATGAGAGCAGCATATTTCTTTGCATACGTCCTGTAGCGATAGGCATCACTGTCTTCTGGAAGCTCGGTTTCAGTAGCAATAGCCTCGTAAGCAATATCCCTTACAAAGCGATAGAGCTCTCGAGCTGCTACTGATGGTCCAAAGAGAATGGCAAACGGCTCAAGAGCAGCCTCTTGATCTTCAGGAGCAAGACGGAATCTCCACTCAGCACTCAGAAGCTCCAACAGTCTATGCTTCATTCCCTTAAAGGAGTTGAGATGCGCAATGTTATCTGATTTGCCAATATAGAGTTCTACCTGATCAATGTTGTCCAAGAACTGATAGCAGAACTCTCCAAATTTATCTAAAGAAATACGAGAAGCGCCAGTTACACCAATACCATAGTGGTACAAAAAACCTCTGCAAGACTCAAAGCCATCAGCGGTCTGAGCCTTATCTGCCAGGATAAATACCTCATAGGCATCTTCTGCTCTTACCAGGCGCTCCGAAGTCATCTCTGCAAAGGCAGAGCGGAAAAGTTCTCCGCGATACAGGCGTTGCGTAGCTCGCCAATCAAGCTTCTGTCCATAGCCTTCATCATAAATAATGCGAAGGATATCGTCACCCTGAGTAAAGTCTGATTGTTGGTTAATGTAGCTCTCAAAAGACTTTGCATCAGTTGGGTCAACGCCATTTTCTGGAATAACAGTAATGCCAAGGTGGAGAATATCAACAGGGTTCTGATCAATACGAGCAACTACCTGCTCAAGAAAATCAGCAGTAACCTCATCATCACCGTCTAGGCAAAAGACCCACTCGCCTTTTGTATGAGCTGCAGCAGTTTTACGTGCAAGATGAAGTCCCTGGTTAGTTGCATGAGTAACAACTTTGAACCTTTTGTCATCCCCTACTGCCGTAACGATTTTCTCTGGAGTGGAATCTGTTGAGGCGTCATCAACAATAATTGCTTCAAAATCACCAAACGTCTGATTCTTTACACTTTGAATACAACGCCCAATGTACGATTCGATGTTGTATGCAGGAATTACAAAAGAAACCTTAGGCATACCAACTCCTTATAAATAAGCAATCTCAACTATCTTCTATCTTATCTAAAATATGCCTTCCTGGGGCGTGCAAAAGATGCCTACTCAACGCTCTTCAAACTCTCAACCATATCAATATTTTTGAGCTTAGGTCGCATGGCAACATATACCAACAGCGAGAAGACAAGCGTAAGTCCAAAGGCAAACCAATAACTTGGCGCATGGATAGCACGACCAAACATAACAAGGTCAATCTCAGCAGTTTGAACTACAAATCCCTCAAGGTATGTTCCTAGAACAAGTCCAAAAAACGCTCCAAAGATGGCCAACAAAGCAATCTCTCTAAAGACATAGGCATCAACTTCATGACGCGTAAATCCAAGTACTTTGAGGCTTGCAATTTCTCTAATGCGCTCTTCAATATTGATATTGGTGAGGTTATACAGGACGATAAAAGCCAGCAGAGCTGCAGCCACAATAAGAATAGCTACAACACGGTTAACTACGGCAAGTGATTCTCTATAGGTGCGGATAGCTTCATTGACGTCATCAACAGTTGCAACTCCTGTCTGGTTAATAAGCTTTTCTCCAAATGCCTCTCTCGTTGCCTGATCTTCGGGAAGCGTTGCATACCAGCCGTCTGCTGCTTGATCTTGAATACCTAGAGAATGCCATGCTGAAGGTCCCAGATACAGATACGACCCAACGTAATTCTCGGCAACTCCTGTAACAGTAAGCGTACTTGGCTCGCCAGAAGCGTTTCCGATTCTGTCTTGAGCATAGACCTGAATGGTATCTCCCACGCCTACCCCAAGCCGTTTTGCAAGCTTTTCTGTAATTACAACCGAATCCTCTCCAAGCTCTATTGCTTGACCAGAAAGACGATTGCGCAGGGTAGCTAAGCCCGTGACGTCTTGAAGAGAATCGCTGGTCATAATAGTTGTTCTTGTCAGTGAGCCTGCCTTTTGTGTAGAAGACTCAAGAAGAACGTTTTCTCTGGTTATGCGGTGGATATTTGTAGCACCCACCTGATTAAGCTCTGCATTAATCTGATCTGCTTCTTCCTCAGAAACATCAGAGGTCATTCCCACTATGTAGTCATAATGCGAGATAGTTGGCCATTGATTATCAATGATGTCGCTAATAGAATCTCTAAGACCAAAAGCCACCAATAAAAGCGCAGTACATCCGGCAATTCCTACCAGCGTCATAATCAAGCGTCGCTTATAGCGGACAAGGTTTCTGATGGTAACTTTCCACGAGAAAGACAATCTGGACCATAGAGGCTCAACGCGCTCAAGCAAAATCTTTGAGCCCGCTTTTGGAGCTTTTGGAAGCATGAGGCTAGATGGTTCTTCTTTCAATGAGGATAAAACGGCAGCCATGGTTGAAAGAAGCGTGATGCCTATACCGGAAAGTCCAGAGAGTAGCGCACTATCAAGCTGAATAGAATAAGGAGCTCCCCCATTTGGGATGGTATAAATTGACCCGTATGCAGAGATAATAACGCCTGGCAACACTTGACTTAAACATGCTATGCCAATAACGGCACCCAAAAGTGAGGCGAGCAAGGCATATAACAGGTACTTTGCCGCAATCTGAGCAGTTGAATAACCAAGCGCCTTATGAACACCAATAAGCGTACGTTCTTCAGAAACCATACGCGTCATACTGGTAAGTGAAACCAGAGCTGCAACCAAGAAGAACATCAGCGGGAATACATTAGCAATATCATTGATACGCTCAGAGTCTGCTTGATAAGCTGCAACACCAATCTCTTTTGTGCGATCAAGTACATACACATCAGGTTCTTTAAGCTCATCAATCTTCTTCTGAGCTTCGTCAAACTCTTTCTGACCGTCAGCAAGTTGTTTCTCAACCTCAGTGCGTTGCTCCTCAAGACTCTGTCTTCCCTCGTTAGTCTGAGCTTCTGCACTTTGGAGGGCTGTTTGTCCTGCGCTCAGGCGACTAAGCGACGCAGCAAGTTTTTCTTGAGCCGCAGCTAACTGATCTGCGGTAGCACTTCTCGCCTCACTCAAATCCTGACGCGCCTGAGCCACTTGTGACTCTGCCTCATGTAGTTGAGCTGTGCGCTGATCAAGCTCTTCTCTCGCAGCCGCAAGAGTCTGCTGCTGGGTAGCTAATTCTGTCTCTGCAGCCGTAATCTGCGCTTGTGTGGCGAGAAGGGCGTCTACTTGCGTAGTTGCCAGACCTAAAGCACTGAGCTGTTGCCGCGCTTCTTCAAGACTTGAAGCGGTAATGCCTTGCGCGGCAAGCCCCGCAAGATACGCATCTCTACCCGCTTCAAACGCACCCTTTTGCTGTGTAAACGTTGCTTGTCCTGCATTGTAGGCAGCAAGACCGGCCTGATACTGGGCCTCTCCTGCACTGAGCTCAGCTGTTCCCTGAGCTATCTGAGCCTCTGAGGTTGCAATCTGAGCTTCCGCTTGTGCAAATTGCCGCTCAGCACTGTAGCGAGAAGCTGTAAGCTGCTGACGTCCCGCATCATATTGACGCTGACCATCATCCAGCTTTTGCTGCTGAGCGGAAATCTGCGCTTCCGCGTCATCAAGCTTCTTTTGAGCATCCCCTAGTTTATCTGCGGCTTCCTGCCTTGATTGCTCCAGCTTTTGACGAGCCTCATCAACTTGAGTCTGAGCGTCATCTTTGAGCTCTTGCAAACGAAGTGAAGCAAGTGATGGATTCATCTGCGAAATGCGTTCTGCAACGCTATCAACGGCACTCTGATAGTCTGATGAGCTGCTTTTATAGCTGGTAGCACCCTGAACCGTTAGATACGCTTCGGTATAGGGGTCATCGTTTGCAAATGCATCTTCAGTAACATACACAAATTGCTGAACAATGCCATTGCCTAACGATGTAGTACCAAAATTGCTTACATACGGATACGTTGGTGCATTGACAAAACCAACAACCGTGTACGAACCACCCTTTAAATGAACGCCGTTTGAAGTATCTGGAAGCTCAATTTGTTGACCGAGGCTAATATCTGCACGTTTCTTGGGATCAGCGCTCATCACGCACTCGTAAGGCCCTTGAGGAAGCCTTCCCTCCACAACTATTGGTTGATTAAGCTCACCGGGTCTAAAAGAACTTACACGAGCAGTAGATTGCGAAGATGTCAGTGTAGCCATAACGTCTACCGTGCGAGAAGGCATAACCGCCTCAACGCCTTCAACTGACGCAAGGGTATGAATGTCTTTCTTGCTTAACCCAAGCGTAGAGATTACACGCAGGTCGTAGAGATGTTGGTTTGCATAAAACGTATGAGCAGCTTCTTGCATGTCAGGGCTGGCCATTTTGAGGCCAGCAAAGAAGCCGCAGCCTAAAGCAACAATTCCTGCAATTGCAAGAAATCTGGCGAGAGACCCTTTGATGGTCCGAGTAATCTCGGTAAAAAGAGCGTGTGGCATAACTACCACTCGACAGTAAGCGCGTCAGCTGGGTGCTTATTAATTTCTACCGATTGAGCCTGGCCTTCTTTAACGTGGATAACCCTATGAGCAATTTGAGTAAACGCAAAGTTATGCGTGACAATAGCCACGGTCTTATGCTGCTCTTTGCACATATCTTGCAGGAGCTTAAGAATTTGCTTTCCTGTTTTATAATCCAGCGCACCTGTTGGCTCATCGCAAAGCAAAAGGCGTGGATTTTTTGCCAAAGCGCGCGCAATAGAGACGCGCTGCTGCTCTCCGCCAGACAGTTGAGCTGGAAAGTTATCCATACGATGCTCAAGACCAACAGCACGAAGCGCATCTTCTGGCTGCATGGGGTCAAGACAAATCTGCGACGCAAGCTCAACGTTCTCTTTTGCAGTGAGGTTAGGAACTAGATTGTAAAACTGGAAAACAAAGCCAATATCATGACGGCGGTAAAGCGTTCTTTCTTTTTCTGAAAGCCCACCAATTTCTTTTCCGTCTAAATAAATAGACCCGGAGGTACAGGTATCCATACCTCCGAGCATATTTAAGACAGTTGTTTTACCGGCGCCTGATGGGCCTACAATTACGCAAAGCTCTCCTTCTTCTATGGAGAAGTTCATGTCATGGACAGCGTTTACCTTGACGGAGCCCATGGTATACGTCTTTGTTACCTCTTTGAATTCAACAAAAGACATACGTTTCTCCTATGAGAAAGATTCTCCTGAACAAAAGGAGGTGTGCGTGAGGAGCTACTCCTGTGGAGCTTCTGGAGCTGCAGGAGCCTCAGGTGCGACAGTTGTGACAGTTGCTTCTGGAGCAGGTGCTGCCGTAGCCTCTGCAGTTACGGGAACTACAGGAGCAACCTCTGCGCCCTCAGTAGCAAGAGGCATTGGAGCAACAACAACCTCTTCCTCCTCAAGATCAGCCTGACGCTGGTCAAACTCTTTCTTAGCACGAACCCAAATGAGAAGTGCAAGAAGAGCGGTAAAGAGCAGGAAGGTAACAATCATGACGTTAAGAATAAGGGTGGTGAAGTTCACTGCCTGGCTGATAGAAATCATTACAGAGAGCTCTGTAAGTGCGGAAGTTAAACCAACTACAGAGAGAATGGAGAGACCCCACCTAAGACGAGGACGGAAGCCCCTCAAAAGACCTGAAACCGCAGCAAAAAGGTAGCACAGGAAAATAATGTAGGTAATACGTGCAAGCATCAGAGAGATAGGGCTTGTCTGACGAGTTGCAAAGTTAAATACCGTGTGGAAATAGCTGAGATACTGAACTGGTGCAACAAAATCAATGACGATAAAAATGAGAGCCACAATTGCTGGGATGGCAATTTTTGCTTTGGGGTTCATGAAACCTCCTCGATTTCTTTATACGACCTGTCTATTTTATCGTATAAACCTATGACCAGTGCGGTAAGTCATAAAAGTCTTTTATGTGCTCTTGAGCTTCTTGTTCTCTTTCTGCCAGGGCTTCTCTCAAGCCCTTTAATGCATCGAAAGGCATAAAT
>JABZHH010000038.1:0-7187 GCA_015258925.1 Atopobium sp.
ACGCTGGTACCTTTTGGCAATAGACGCGTGTCGGACTTCACACGCAAGGCTATTCACACGCTCCTGGAAGAAACAGATATCGCCTTTGGCCCTTGTACCGGCCGAGATTACGTTGAGCTGATGCGTCTTTTCAGCCTCGACGAGGCGTGCATGCAAACAGGCGTCATGTCTACAGGCAAGCGCGTGCTGTACAAAGGCAAGACCATCTCGCTCTCCATCTTTGACCACAAAACGTTGCAGGGTGTCGCAGATGCTCTTGCTGACGAGAAGAACATGTTCTTGGTCTGCTATCCAGAGAAGACCAACCTCTTTAACCCGGCATATGTTGTCGGCCCGCTGGACAAAGACATTCTCGCCGATTACGAGCGCAAACTGGTGTTTGTCTCGGGCATTGTTGATCAAGTCCCGGACGACGTCGATTTTGTCGCCGCAACAATTGCGTGCCCAGGCACGGAGGAGGACATGGAGCGCTGTCGCCAAAAGGTGGCCGCAGCTTGTCCAGACGTGTACACCATGTCGGTTGTCCCTCAGTGGTTTGACGTGCTTCCCAAGGGTGTGTCCAAGCTGACTGGTTTTGAGACACTCCTGGAAAGAACAGGCATTTCTCCAGAAGAGGTGCTCGTTTTTGGAGATGGCGAGAATGACGTTGAGATTTTAAGTAAAGTTCCGCACTCGGTGGCGGTGGCAAACGCAATTCCAGAGGTCAAGCAGGTAGCAAGGCACCACGTAGGTGCATCTGCAGATGACGGCGTTGCGCATGCCTTGCTTGAGCTGGTACGCGCAACAAAAGCAGGGGAGACTCCCCGTTTTATGATGGAGAACTAGCATGATTAGACTCATTGCATCGGACATGGACGGTACGCTACTGGACCAGAACTCCGAGGTTCCGCCAGAGACATTTGAGCTTATCGAAGAGCTGTACAAGCACGGCGTTCACTTCGTGGCAAGTTCCGGTCGTCGTTACGATACATTGCGTTGGTTGTTTGAGCCGGTCGCAGATAAGATTGACTACGTGGCCTCTCTTGGCACGCAGGTCTATGTAGAGAACGAGGTTATCGACCGCGAGGTTTTCTCGTCAGCTTCTATTCGTAAGCTGTTTGAGTTGACGTCTGAGTTTGATTGCATTCACCTGGTTGTTTATGACCGCACGCATACGTATCTGCTGGACGATCAGAGTTCGTTTGTGCGTGAGCTGGACAAAGACCTGCCAAACGCCGAGCGCGTGTTTGATCCGCCTTCACCTGACGTTAGTATCATCAAGGCTGCTATTTGCTGCGATTCAAGGGCTCGCTCCATGGATATGGCTATGATTCTTGAGCGCGAGATGGGCGATAGACTTTCGTTCATGCCTTCTGGAGAGACCTGGATTGACGTGGTGCCTCGTGGTGTGAACAAGGCTACAGGACTTGAGCAGATTCGCAGGTACTATGGCATTTCTCGTGACGAGATTGCTGTGTTTGGCGATTCTATGAACGATTACGCTATGCTGCGTTATGCGGGCACTGCATACGTTATGGACAACGCTCGCTACGCGCTCAAGACGATTGCCTCCAAGGTTATTGCGCCTAACACTGAGCAGGGCGTTCAGAAAGAAATGCGTCGAATTCTGGAAGAGCTGGCGTAAGATTTGTGCAAAGGTCGTGCAATGAAGGTGCAGAATTCATAATTGCCGCCGAAGAATTGTGGAAGCTGTGATAAACTTCTACAGTCACGGGCGATTGGCGCAGCGGCTAGCGCAGGTGCTTTACACGCACAAGGCCGGGAGTTCAAATCTCTCATCGCCCACCATGGAACCTCACGCGGCGCCCTCGGGCGTCGCGTTTTTTCTTAGGAGTGCAATGAATAACCAGGTAGAAAGCGCGTTTTCTGGCGAGAAACCCGCGCAGACTGACACCGCCGCGCAGGTTGCGCGTTCGTCCGACCGCGCGTGGGATCAGATGCGCCCCGTCACCCTCGAGCGCAACGTTATGAAGAACGCCGACGGATCGTGTCTGGTCACGTTTGGCGACACGCGTGTCCTGTGCACCGCTACCGTCGAAGAGGGCGTTCCTGCCTGGCGACGCAGTTCTCGCGCGGGTTGGGTAACGGCTGAATATGCCATGCTACCTGCGTCGACCAACCGCCGCACCAAGCGAGAGCGCGCCAACCGCAAGGGTCGTTCCATGGAGATTGAGCGCCTGATCGGCCGCTCGCTACGCTCCGTTGTCGACCTCAACCGTCTGGGCGAGTACACCATCACGCTGGACTGCGACGTCCTTCAGGCAGACGGCGGCACCAGAACCGCCAGCATCACTGGCGCATGGGTGGCGCTCCACGATGCACTCTACTCACTTGTCGAGAAGGACCTCTTGCCCAGACTCCCTCTTACAGGTCAGGTAGCTGCAATTTCTATGGGTTACGTAAACGGTCAACCGCTGCTGGACCTTGACTATCCCGAGGATTCTCATGCGGACATTGACATGAACCTTGTGGGAACAGAAACTGGACAGATAATTGAAGTACAAGGAACAGGCGAGGGCGGTCCGTTTGATCGCGGGCAACTCAATCAGCTGCTCGACCTTGGTCAAGCTGGCATTGCTCACCTTGTTGACCTGCAGAATCAAGTGACTGGATTTAGGGAGTAACCATGAGTCAAAACAGTGAAAATCAGGGTTCTAACGCTGTGACCTTTGATCCAAATACAACTGTGGTTGTTGCAACGGGCAACGCTCACAAACTTGTTGAGATTGAGGCTATCCTCTCTAAGGTAATGCCTGGTATAAGCTTTGTAGCGCTTGGTCAGCTGGGTGATTTCCCAGATCCAGAGGAGAACGGCCAGACGTTCCGCGATAACGCTCTGATCAAGGCAATGGCTGCGCTTGACGAGGTAGATTGCGTGGCAGCTATTGCAGACGACTCCGGCATTTGCGTTGACGCTCTGGACGGAGCTCCTGGAATCTATTCTGCTCGTTATGCTGGCGAGCATGGCAATGATGCTGCAAACAATCAGAAACTGCTGGCAGAGCTTGCCGACGTTGCTGACGAGGACCGTACTGCTCGCTTCCACTCCACTGTTGCTCTGGTCTATAGAGATGGATCCGTGCTGGTAGGAGAGGGTGACTGCGAGGGCGTTATCGGTCACGAGCCAAAGGGTCACAACGGCTTTGGCTACGATCCACTCTTCTGGCCTGAGGATGCTCCAGGTAAAACCATGGCAGAGCTTGAGCCTGACGAGAAGAACGCTATATCGCATCGTTTCCACGCTCTGCAGGATCTTTCCAAGCAGATTCTGGGATAGGCAACGTAGGCTCTGCGTCAGATTCGCGTCAGGAACGCGACAGAAACACGCCATATAACAGGTCAAAACCGGTCAGCGAGATATTTGTTCTTCTCGCCGACCGGTTACTTTTTTGCTTGCTTCAAATGTTAAACTAAATGTAACTGTGACTTCTGTCTTGGAGGTAGACATGAGGATTGTTCGCACCCGCGATTACGAGGACATGAGCAGAAAAGCTGCAAATGTTATTTCTGCACAAATCATTCTGAAGCCAAATTGCGTTCTTGGTCTGGCAACTGGTTCAACGCCAATTGGTACCTATGCTCAGCTCGCTGATTGGTGCAAGAGGGGAGACCTGGACTTCTCGCAGGTTTCTACGTATAACCTTGACGAGTACCGCGGTCTTTCTCACGACGATCCTCAGAGCTATCACTATTTCATGCGCAAAAACCTCTTTGACCTGGTAAATATTGATCTTGAGAACACTCATGTGCCCGATGGCTCTAATCCTGACGTCGAGGCAGCTTGCGCCGAGTACGATAGGCTTGTTGCTAAGGCTGGCTATCCTGACCTGCAGCTTCTTGGTATTGGTCACAACGGTCACATTGGCTTCAACGAGCCTGACGACCATTTTTCCAAGGGTACGCACTGCGTTGACCTCACCGAGAGCACCATTCAGGCAAACAGCCGCTTGTTTGAGCGCATGGAGGACGTCCCTCGTCAGGCTTACACCATGGGCACGCAGACCATCATGTTCGCGCGCAGCATTCTGATTGTGGCTAGCGGCGAGGACAAGGCTAAGGCTGTTTACGACATGTGCTACGGCAACGTTTCGCCTCAGTGCCCAGCCTCTATCCTGCAGCTTCATACTAACTGCACCGTTATTGCTGACGAGGCCGCCCTCTCGCTTTGCCCAGTTAAGTAAAGTCTGGTTGACCCAAAGCTTCTTAAAGTCTCCAAAAAGCCTCGAAAAGCATCTGCCGAGAAAAAAAACAAAACTCCCATTCATGTGAATGGGAGTTTTTTTCTTGCAGTTTATGATATGTAAGCGTTGTATGTGCACGTTTAGTGGCGCTCCGCAAGTGCGCATTTATTGGAGCTCCGAAAAATATTAATAGTCCTTGAAGTAACGACTGAGAGCAAAAAGGACCTGGTAGTTAAGGCCAAGCACATAGTCGCCGTTATTGGTATGAACCGTGCGAAGCGTAAACTCAAGATTGTCACCAATCGTGATTTTATCGCCATCTTTTTTGCCAACACGAGACATATCACCAGTTGAAAGTGGGAAAACTCTACCGGCTGGATTGACCGAAGTAACAAAGAATATAAAAGGCTCGACGGCGTTTTCACCAGGGTTAATGTGCAACTGTTTGAAAATCTGACTGTTTGTTGACACGTAGACTACTTCGTTTTTGTCGAGCAGCTTCTTCAGTTCAGGAAGAGTCGCTGCTACCCAAGGTAGATCATGATGAACAAAGGGATTGTCGCTCGCGAGCGACTGCGCGATAGGCGAGCCGTACTGATAGACATAAACCATCTTGTTGTAGAGCTCGTTGACGTCATTAACAGAGGTCTGAGCTGGTGCGGCTTGGTTAGCCTGGACAAGCTCGATAAGGTTCATGGAATTGAGCTGTTCAGATGAAGCGCCTTTGGACTGTGCTTCAGAAACAGTCAATCCACCAAATGCGAACGACCCTACGCTAAATACCAGGCAAAGCGCTGATAAAGCAACAAGAGCTTTAGATGATTTCTTTTTGGAAAGGAATGCGATTCCGATAGCAAGAGCAACAAAAATAAGCACGATATACCAGGTCTTACTGATGGCATATCCCAGAGTCTCAGTCATTGGGCCTCCTTGTGTTTTGAAGTTAGTTACTAATTTTATCAGAGGACCCCTATTTGTCATAAATTTGTTGGGGTTCTGACGCGCTGTCGTTGCAAGTCCGATGCCAACCTGACGCAAATCTAACGCGAACCTGACACGATCTTCTCGCGATCTTGACGCAAACCTGACCGATCGACTGATGTTGTTCCCGTGACATTTGTCGTAAAACCTTGAGATTTTATTTTCTACCTCGTATAGTGGAGTTTCGGAAATTCTGACTATTGTTTGTCGACCGGTACATATCTCCGACACATCAACGTGTCGCACCGCAAACGTACTGATTGACTTGGAGGATTGATGGAAAACGAGATTCCACCAGTTAATCGTGTAGACGAGATTCACGAGAAGCTCAGGGCACTTCAAGGCCAAAAGCTTAAGGTCAAGGCTAACATGGGACGTTCTCGTATTGTTGAGCGCACAGGTACCCTGGTTATGGCCCATCCATCTCTTTTCATCGTTGAGGTTGGCGAGCGTCGCGGTCGTACTGCCCGTCAGTCCTACCAGTACGTTGACGTTCTGACCGGCACTGTTGAGCTTTTTGATTTTGAGACCGGTGAGCGTTTGTTTGACTTCGAGTTTGAAGAGTAGTTCAGAAGCGCCCGCATCACTTCGACTAGGCTCACACTCATGGCTGCCTCTTCGTCCAAGTTTGGACGCCAAATCATTCAGATTCCTTGCAAGGTCAACCTCCACCTGGGCATTCACACTCAGAAAGACCAGCGAGGATACCATAAAGTAGATTCACTCATGGTTCCCGTTGCGCTGTACGACACTGTTGTTGTCGATGACGCGCCGGAGCTTACGGTTACACATGAGCCGCAGCTCTGCGTGTTGCCCGAGCGCACAACAACCTGGAAGACCGCGGTTCTTCTCGCCAATAAGCTGGGCATTTCCCCAGATGTTTCCATTGACGTACAGGTTCACATTCCCGAGAAGGCCGGTCTGGGTGGATCGTCCGCCGACGCCGCCGCGACGCTCTATCTGTTGGCTCAGCGCTGGGGCGTTGACCCGCTAGACCCGCTGGTAGTTGAGGTAGCCAAGGCTGTTGGCGCAGACGTTGCATTCTTCTTGGATCCGCGACCATCACTTATGCTTGGCGCTGGGGATACGCTGGTAGAAACTTATGCGTCTACTGTTGACGCTCCGCTTGCCATTGTTTTACCGGCAGAAACTGGCGTTGTTACCAAGGAAGCGTACGACCATTTTGATACGTCGCCAATTGCACCGGAACCTTATGAGCAGCTGTCCGCACTTTTGCGTGAGACTGACAATTCTGGTGTTATCTCTGATCACGACGCAAGCAAGCAATTCATCCAGCAGGTAGCAGGCCTACTCTTCAACAATCTTGCGCCAGCAGCAAAATCGCTAAAACCACAGGTGGCCGAGGTAGAGGAGTGGCTAAAGGCGCAGCCTGGCGTTCTTGGCGCTCAGGTTTCCGGCTCAGGTAGCAGCTCTTTTGCGCTTTGCGAATCACAGGATGCTGCCGACGCAATTGCAGCCGCAGCTCAAGCAAAAGGTTGGCGAGGCTTCTCCACCACCTGCAAGTTGTAGTGGTAACATAGAGCGGCAAATGTTTGATGGATTTATCCCGTCGGACAAGGTAAAACATAACGGGTTGTGGCTCAGCTTGGTAGAGCGCTCGGTTCGGGACCGAGAGGTCGCTGGTTCAAATCCAGTCAACCCGACCATTTTTCCTGATAATCAATGAATTTCCACCGTTTTTACCGCGAAATAAGCGTTTTGGCAGTCAAAGTGGTAAAAAATGCGTTTAGTTGGAATATACAAAATCATACGTATTCTATGCAGGTCATCTACCAGCGTAAACCTTTAGTCAAATTTGATTGAAACTTTTATGAGAAAACCCAACTGGGAAAACGTAAGTGCCAAAACATCGAGCTAGAAAATTAATCTCCAACTAAACGGATTTTTTACCCAAATCAGACACTACTTTCCGTCATATCAATTTCTTGAAGTCACGTCTCAAAAAGTGGTGTAAGGCTATTTCCTTACTGCCTTCTAACCTACATTATGCCACCTCTTTACAAA
>JABZHH010000039.1:0-7006 GCA_015258925.1 Atopobium sp.
GATTTGCCGGAAAAGTTCACCATATCTGAGCTATTTGCCGGTTTTTCTCGCCAAGTCTGAGCTGTTTTACACAGACATGATGCGGTTTTCAGGCTAGCCAGACTTGATGAGCAGCGCATTAGCACCAAGTTAGCTCCTACAAAAGGGAAGTGCTCCTACATGCTGCATCGACCAGTTTGTGGAGAAAAATTTCTCAAAAATTGTGACTAGACCAAAGCCAGAAAAGTCTATAGAATATCCTCTGCACTTGATGCCGCTATAGCTCAGCTGGTAGAGCAACTGACTTGTAATCAGTAGGTCCCGGGTTCGAAGCCTGGTGGCGGCACCACTTGAATTTTCAGCCAGGCATTGCCTGGCTTTTTTCGTGCAAATTTTAGGGCATTCGCGACGTATCGCGTACGGCTCCTATAGACAACCGTAAAAGCCCGTATGCGTCTGGCAAGAAACCCGCTTGGAGTGTGACGAGAAAATCGGTAAAGTTGTGGTAAGAAACCCGCTTGGAGTTGTGGCCAAAAACCGCATGGAATTGTGGCGAGAAAACCGCTTGTAATTGTGGAAAAAATTTGATAAGATACGCCCGGTTGGGTGGATTACGTTGACAAGATTTTTATTCAATCGTAATATTTTCCCGCTTGAGAGGTAATTGGAAGTTCAACTAGACTTCCTGCGTACGTTAAACCGCAAGGTAAACAGCGTACACAATTGCTTCAAGAGTGCTTGAAAACGGCATTCGGGGATATGGCACAGCGGCAACTGCGGCGGACTGTAAATCCGCTCCCTCTGGGTTCCTTGGTTCGAGTCCAAGTATCCCCACCACGCCCGTGTAGCTCAGTAGGTAGAGCACTTCGTTGGTAACGAAGAGGTCACCGGTTCAAATCCGGTCGCGGGCTCCATTTTTCAAGCGGCATTTATGCCGGCGTAGCTCAGCTGGTTAGAGCACACGGCTCATACCCGTGACGTCACTGGTTCGAATCCAGTCGCCGGTACCAGACTCTTTACGGCGTACATGTCCTAGACATTTGCGCCGTTGAGTATAAACAGACGTTTTTTCACCACGGTCTAGCCCGAGGGTTAGTTCCAGAAGGAGGATTGGCAATGGCCAAGGAAAAGTTTGACCGCACAAAGCCACACGTAAACATCGGTACCATTGGTCACGTCGACCACGGTAAGACTACCCTTACCGCAGCAATCACCAAGGTTCTCTCTGAGACCGAGGGCTGCAAGGCAGACTATACCGCCTTCGAGAACATCGATAAGGCTCCAGAGGAGCGTCAGCGTGGTATTACCATTTCCGTTGCTCACGTTGAGTACGAGACTTGGGAGCGCCATTACGCTCACGTCGACTGCCCTGGCCACGCAGACTACATCAAGAACATGATTTCTGGTGCAGCTCAGATGGACGGCGCAATCCTCGTTATTGCTGCAACCGATGGTCCTATGGCTCAGACTCGTGAGCACATCCTTCTTGCACGTCAGGTCGGCGTTCCTTACATCGTCGTCTTCCTGAACAAGTGCGACATGGTCGACGATGACGAGCTCATCGACCTCGTCGAGATGGAGACCCGTGACCTTCTCTCCGAGTACGACTTCCCAGGCGATGACCTTCCAATCATCCGTGGTTCCGCTCTCGGCGCTCTTAACGGCGAGGAGAAGTGGGTTGAGTCCATCCGTGAGCTCATGCACACTGTTGACTCCTACATCCCAACACCAGCTCGTGACAACGAGAAGCCATTCCTGATGGCAATCGAGGACGTCATGACCATTTCTGGTCGTGGTACCGTTGCTACCGGCCGTGTTGAGCGTGGTGAGCTCAAGCTCAACGATCCAGTCGAGATCGTTGGTATTAAGCCAACTCAGAACTCTGTTGCTACCGGCATTGAGATGTTCCGTAAGACCATGGACTTCTGCGAGGCTGGCGACAACGTTGGTATTCTTCTTCGTGGTGTTAAGCGCGAGGACATCGAGCGCGGTCAGGTTCTCTGCAAGCCTGGTACCGTTACTCCACACAAGAAGTTCACCGGTGAGGTTTACGTTCTTACTAAGGAAGAGGGCGGCCGTCACACCCCATTCTTCTCTGGTTACCGTCCACAGTTCTACTTCCGTACAACTGACGTAACCGGCGACATCTACGAGCTCACCGATGCAAACGGTGGCAAGGTAGAGATGGCTATGCCTGGCGACCACATCACCGTTGGTTGCGAGCTCATTCACCCAATCGCTCTTGAGCAGGGTCTGAAGTTCGCTATCCGCGAGGGTGGCCACACCGTCGGCGATGGCCGTGTTTCCACCGTCATCGAGTAACTTCTTTTAAAGTTGCTAACTTGCCCGGCGTGCTTTTTGCGCGCCGGGTTTTTTGTCGAGAAAAAATATGTGAACGCCTAGAGTAATTAGAGAAAAGTATTGACATCTCTGGGTAGTGGGTGCTAACCTAAGCAACCGCGTCACATTTCGAGAATACATCTCGTGACCGTGTTCAGGAGGATCAATGCGTACACTCGTTACTCTCGCCTGCACTGAGTGCAAGCGTCGTAATTACACTACGGACAAGAATAAGTCCAACAACCCAGATCGTATGGAGTTGAAGAAGTACTGCCCATGGTGCCACAAGCACACGGTACATCGCGAGACCCGCTAGGCTAGGTGGGTTCGTTCTAGGCCAGTAGCTCCAATGGTAGAGCGGCGGTCTCCAAAACCGTTTGTTGAGGGTTCGAGTCCTTCCTGGCCTGCCAGATAACTTCACCGGCCTTCCCATAAGGGTTGGCCGGTTTGTATGTAGGTATAACATCCAAGGGAGCGTAGGATGGCAAATAAGGAGCGCAATAAGAGGAGCGCACGTAAGGCTCGCGCAGAAGAGCGCGCCCAGCGTGAGGCCCTTCAGGCTGAAGCTACTCCTGAAGCTTCTGCTAAGGCCACTAAGGTCGAGGCAAAGAAGCAGGAGAAGTCCATTCAGCGTAACGCTAACCCTGGCTTCTTTGGCCGCCTGGGTGCTTATTTTGCAGGCGTTCGTACAGAAATGCACCGCGTTGTGTGGCCTTCAAGCTCTGAGCTTGCTGGTTTCTCTGTAGCCGTAATTGCAACAATCATTTTCTTTGGCTTGGTAACTTGGCTGGTTGATACTGGCATTGTTGCTGGTCTCGTCGCCTTTACTGGACTGAGGGGATAATCAATGGCTAAGCGCTGGTATGTAGTTCACACCTATTCAGGTTATGAGAACAAGGTAAAGACAGACCTTGAGCACCGTATTGAGACCTATGGCCTTGAGCGTGCTGTTGTTGATATTCAGATTCCTACTGAGGAAGTTACTGAGGTCAAGGACGGCGGCAAGCGCGAGACCAAAGAGTCCAAGGTTTTCCCAGGTTATGTTCTTGTTCGCATGGAGCTGGATGACAATACTTGGGCTGTTGTTCGCAACACCCCAGGCGTAACTGGTTTTGTTGGCATTGACGGCAAGCCAGTTCCTCTGCGTCGTGATGAGTTCGATAAGATCATGCGTCGCGGCGGTATGAAGACGGGTAGCCCTGTACCTAAGCGTACAGCAACCAATATTGAGGTCGGTCAGGCAATTCACGTTCTTTCTGGTCCTCTCGCCGACTTCGACGGAACTGTTTCTGAGGTCAACGCAGAGTCCGGCAAGATTAAGGTTATGCTCACCATCTTTGGTCGCGAGACTCCGGTTGAGCTCACCATGGATCAGATTTCCCTGATAGACTAGTAACTAACGGCTTATCCCGCACTTCTCGTCCCTTGTGGATTGCTTCTCGGGAGTGCGCGAGAATAGACTCAAACGTATTCAAACAGGAGGCTTAACATGCCCGCAAAGAAGGTTGTTAACTTTATTAAGCTGCAGATTCCTGCAGGCCAGGCAAACCCAGCTCCTCCAGTAGGACCAGCTCTGGGTGCTGCACAGGTCAACATTATGCAGTTCTGCCAGGCATTCAATGCTGCAACTCAGGACAAGGCTGGCGACATCATCCCAGTCGAGATTTCTGTTTACGAGGATCGTTCCTTTGACTTCGTAACCAAGACTCCTCCAGCAGCTCAGCTCATCAAGAAGGAGCTTCACCTCAAGGGTGGTTCCGGTGTTCCTCAGCGCGATAAGGTTGGCCAGCTCTCCCAGGAGCAGCTCACCAAGATTGCTGAGATCAAGATGCCTGACCTCAACGCAAACGACATTGAGGCTGCAAAGAAGATCGTCGCTGGTACCGCTCGTTCCATGGGTGTAACCATCGCCGAGTAGTGTTTACTCCCGTCAGCCATTAGTGTGGCTGACGGTTGTTTTTGTCAGAGCATCTGACGTTAGTGCACGTAGTTGGGTTTCTCGCCAAGAGGGCGTAACTATGGACGGAAGATGCAGGAGTGGGAGGGCAGACGCCCGCTAACCACAGGAGGTACATAATGCCTAAGCACGGAAAGAACTACAAAAATGCAGTTGCCAAGGTAGACGGTGCAAACCTTTACAGCCCAAAAGAGGCAGTAACCCTGTCTAAGGAGCTTGCAACTGCTAAGTTTGACGAGACCATTGAGGTGGCAATTCGCCTTGGTGTCGATACTCGTAAGGCTGACCAGAACGTTCGCGGTTCCATCTCTCTGCCTCACGGCACTGGTAAGTCCGTTCGCGTTGCAGTCTTCGCAGAGGGCGAGAAGGCCCGCGAGGCTGAGGCAGCTGGCGCTGACATCGTCGGTGGCGACGAGCTCATCGCAGAGGTCGAGAAGGGCATGCTTGACTTTGACGCAGCAATCGCAACCCCTCAGATGATGGGTAAGGTTGGCCGTCTTGGTCGTGTTCTTGGTCCTCGTGGCCTTATGCCTAACCCTAAGCTCGGCACCGTTACCATGGATGTTGCAAAGATGGTTAACGAGCTCAAGGCTGGTCGTGTTGAGTATCGTGCAGACCGTTTTGGTATCTGCCACGTTGCAATCGGCAAGGCTTCTTTTGAGGTCCAGCAGCTTGTTGAGAACTATGGCGCACTGATCTCCGAGATCATCCGCGTCAAGCCATCCAGCGCAAAGGGTAAGTACGTCAAGACCGTTGCTATTTCCTCTACTATGGGCCCTGGCATCAAGGTTGATCCAACCAAGGTTCGTAACCTCATGGAGGACTAAGCTAAACGCTTAGAAGTACCTAGCACGTTTAATCCGGTATCTGCTTGCAGGTACCGGATTTTTCTTGTGGCGAGCGTGCGGTGTAAGCGTTGACTCGGCTCGCAGCGCACGTGCGGTTTGTAGGCGGTTTGCGACTAAGGTGCGATCGTGCCGCTTTTGAGTTGGAGCAGCAGCTCGACCGCCCTTCTCGTCAAATTTTTGTGAAGAGAAAGAAATTGTGCACTCAACCTTGACTCGCGTTGATTTTTGCTGCACAATATCCAACGCAAGACAGACGTCTTGTAGTTGCACGTTCGCTGCCAAAGACAGCCGGCGCCTTGAATCCAAGGCTTAATGGGAATTCCCGCCTGCCGAGGTGGTCTTGAGATTAGTACATCCAGACCCCGCTTTGGTTGCCAAAGTGGGGTCTTTTCATGTGAGGGCCGCACCTGTTGGCGCTCGTGCCCGAGACATGATAAAGGAGGTGTACTACATGCCAGCTCAGTCTAAACTTGATTTGCTCGAGAAGGTTTCCGCTTCTCTCGACAACTCCAAGGGCCTGTTTGTTATCGACTATCGTGGTCTCTCCGTAAAGGAGACTCAGGAGCTTCGCCGCGCACTTACCGCAGCAGGCGCTCACATGAAGGTCTATAAGAACAACATCGTCAAGATTGCTCTTAAGAACGCTGGTATGCCAGAGATTGACGAGATGCTCGCCGGTACCTGCGCATACGTTTTCTATGAGAATGATCCTGTCGAGGCCGCTAAGGTCATCAAGGATCAGGCCAAGAAGCTCAAGAAAGTTGAGTTCATTGGTGGTATCGCTGATGGTCAGGCACTTACTGCTGACGAGGCAAAGGCTTACGCAGATCTTCCTTCTCGCGAGGAGCTCATTGCAAAGCTTGTCTTCGTTGTTGCAAGCCCACTTACCGGTATTGCACAGGTTTGCGCTGGTCCAGCTCGTGGACTCGCAACCGCTCTTTCTGCAGTCGCAGATCAGAAGAACGCTGCATAAGCAACGTTTTGTTGTACCCGCGCATTGGCGCAAACCGCGTGAGAGTGTAGATGCATTCAAACGCACACATACAAGCCGGGCTTTTGCCCAGATGCAGTACAAAGGCTGCATCGTTTAAAAAGGAGAATTGACATGGCTGTCACTAAAGATGAGATCATTGAGGCCCTTAAAGAGATGCCAGCACTCGAGCTTTCTGAGCTCGTTCACGAGCTTGAGGACGTCTTTGGCGTTTCCGCTGCTGCTCCTGTAGCTGTCGCTGCTGCTCCTGCAGCTGGTGGCGCTGCTGAGGAGGCAGAGGAGAAGACCAACTTTGACGTTGTCCTCGAGGGCTTCGGCGACAACAAGATCGGCGTCATCAAGGTTGTCCGCGCTCTTACCAACCTTGGCCTCAAGGAGGCAAAGGAGGTCGTCGAGGGTGCTCCTAAGGCAGTCCTCGAGGGCGCTAAGAAGGAGGACGCTGAGGCTGCTAAGGCTCAGCTCGAGGAGGCTGGCGCTACCGTCACCCTTAAGTAAGTCCATCCTACATTGCTTACTGGAGAGGTCAGACTTCGGTCTGACCTCTTTTTATTTGCCTGGCGAGAAACCCGTGCGCTCGGGGCGCATCAAGCTGGGGCGCTTTAGCTGAAGCCTGAAAAGTGCATCAAGTCTGAGCGCTTTAGCTGCAGCCTGAAAAGTGCATCAAGTCTGAGCTGTTTGCCGGATTTTCTCGCCATGTCTGAGTGATTTGCCTGTTTTTCTCGCCTTATCTGAGTATTTTTGCTCAGACTTGGTGTGTATTTCAGGCTCATAAATCCAGCGTGATTGCTCTAGCTTCCTGAGTGACTTACCCCAGGGTCGTGTCCCGAAAAGTGGTGTAAGCAAGCATTTCAGGTGTTTAAAAGAAGTGCGGTTATTTCCTAAAATATAGTC
>JABZHH010000003.1:0-8330 GCA_015258925.1 Atopobium sp.
ATCTTTCTGCGTGACTTACCCCAGCTTCCTCGCGCCTGATTTCTACAAAGAATCTGTAACTTTTGCCTAAAATTGCAAAAGAATCTGTGGATTTGCCTGATTTTGCAAAAGAATCGGTGGCTCAAATACAGATTCTTTGCACTTTTTAGGCGCGTGCAGCAAAAGGTCGGCGCGTGCAGCAAAAAGCCGGCGCACCTGGCGAGAAACCCGCGCGCTTGCAGCCACGCTCGCACTCGCGCCTGGCGAGAAACCCGTGCGCTCGAGGCGCACCCGGTGCGCATGGGGCGCCATGCGAAGCGACGTGGCAGGGGAGCGCCGCTCACCGAAAGTGATTTCTGCCTCCGTGGACCTTCTCCACAAAATCTTCACAACTAGAAAAGACGAGTTAGTCAAGGATTTACCTGCAACATAACGTTTGTGCAGTTGAAAAACATAAACGCGATAATATAGTCAAAACGTCTTAAAAAATCAAGTGTTTTTCTGTTGACGCGCATTAAAATCTTGACTAAATTACTAGGTTGCGACAATTGCCACCTTCCACCCTTTTGAAGGAGGACAACCTGGTGTCTACCGCTAAAAAGACTTCCCTCACCACGCCTCAGGCGCATACTGGACGCAGGACGTTCAGTAAGATTCCCGCAGCTATGGAGCTGCCAAATCTGATTTCTGTACAGAAGGAATCATTTGAGCGCTTTATGGGAGAGGGCCTTGCAGAGTCCTTCGCTGAGTTCTCGCCAATTGAGAACAGCGCTGGAACCATGCAGGTCACCTTTGGTGACCATCAGTTCGGCGACCCTGCCAATTCAATGGCTGAGTGTCGTGCAAAAGACATTTCATATCAAGCACCTCTTTTTGTTGACGTCCGTTTTGTCAACAAAGAGACTGGTGAGATGAAGGAGCAGCTTGTCTTCATGGGTGATTTCCCACTGATGACTGAGCGCGGTACCTTCATCATCAACGGTTCTGAGCGCGTTGTGGTTTCACAGCTCGTTCGTTCACCTGGCGTGTACTTCTCGTCAGAGATGGACAACGGTGTTCTGGTCCACAAGTCTCAGTTCATTCCTGCACGTGGTGCATGGCTTGAGTTTGAGGTTGATAAGCGCGGCCACCTGGTCGTCTCCATTGACCGCAAGCGTCGCCAGAGCGCTACCGTCTTCCTCCGTGCACTTGGCATTGCTGTTACCGATGACGAGATCCTCTCGCTCCTTGGTGATTCCGATGTTGTTCGCAACACACTTGAGCGTGACGTTGCAACCACACGTGAGGATGCTCTTATCGAGATTTATCGTCGTCAGCGTCCAGGCGAGCCACCAACTGTTGACTCTGCCCGTTCTCTGCTTGACGGCCTCTTCTTCAACGAGCAACGCTATGACCTTGCTCGCGTTGGTCGTTACAAGATCAACAAGAAGCTTGAGGAAGAGATTCCTGCAGATGTTCGTGTCCTTACCAAAGAGGACATTGTCGCAGCTCTTCAGTACCTTCTTGCAGTGCATGCAGGTGATGAGTCTAAGCACCTTGATGACATTGACCACTTTGGCAACCGCCGCGTCCGTACCGTAGGCGAGCTGGTCCAGAACCAGTTCCGCATTGGTATGAGCCGCATGGAGCGCGTTGTTCGTGAGCGCATGGCATCTCAGGACGCAGACGACATCACTCCACAGTCTCTGATCAACATCCGTCCAATTGTTGCTGCAATCAAGGAGTTCTTCGGTTCTTCTCAGCTTTCGCAGTTCATGGACCAGGCAAACCCACTTGCTGGTTTGACTCACAAGCGTCGTCTTTCTGCTCTGGGACCTGGCGGTCTTGCAGGACACAAGTCCGGCTCCAGTCGTCGTACCAACGTTCCTACCGCAGTCCGCGACGTTCATAACTCGCACTACTCCCGTATGTGCCCAATCGAGACTCCTGAGGGACCAAACATTGGTCTTATCGGCTCCTTGGCACTGTACGCTCACGTAAATGAGTACGGCTTTATCGAGGCTCCTTATCGTAAGGTCACAGGCGGTGTTGTTTCTGACGACATTGTCTGGATGACTGCAGACGAGGAGGAGAATCACATTATTGCTCCTGCTAACACCCCAATTGACCCTAAGTCTAAGAAGTTTGTTGAGGTTGACGCAGACGGCAAGATTGTTGATGCAGACCGCGTTATTGCACGTACCCGCGACTTCGACGGTTCCTTCGGTGCGCCTGCACAGGTTCCTGTTGAGGATGTTGACTACATGGACGTTTCTCCACGTCAGCTTCTCTCCGTCGCAGCTAACCTCATTCCATTCCTTGAGCACGACGATGCAAAGCGTACCCTCATGGGTGCAAACATGCAGCGTCAGGCAGTGCCTCTGATTCAGTCCCACGCTCCATTTGTTGGAACTGGCATGGAGGGTCGCGCAGCTCAGGACTCTGGTGAGCTTATTTGTGCAGAGTTTGCCGGCGAGGTCACCGAGGTTGATGCAGCTCACGTTGTCATCTACTCCGATGAGCACGGTTCTCAGCGCTACGATCTTCCTAAGTACGAGCGCTCCAACCAGTCCACTTGCATCAACCACCGTCCAATCGTCACTGTTGGACAACAGGTCGAGAAGGGCCAGCCAATCGCAGACGGTCCATCTGTTGACCACTCTGAGCTGGCACTTGGCGCAAACCTTACCGTTGCTTACATGCCATGGGAAGGCTACAACTACGAGGACGGTATTATCGTCTCCGAGCGCGTTGTTCAGGAAGACCTTCTGACTTCCGTTAACATTTCCCGCCACGAGATTGATGCTCGTGACACCAAGCTTGGTGCTGAGGAGATTACCCGCGAGATTCCAAACCTTGGTGAGGACATGCTCGCAAACCTCGATGATGACGGTATCATCCGCATCGGCGCTGAGGTTGGCCCTGGCGATATTCTGGTTGGTAAGGTCACTCCTAAGGGTGAGACTGCTCTGACCGCAGAAGAGCGCCTGCTTCGCGCAATCTTCGGTGCTAAGGCACACGATGTTCGTGATACTTCCCTTAAGATGCCACACGGCTCCTATGGCCGCGTTGTTGACGTTGTCCGCTTCAGCCGTGAGGCTGGAGACGACCTGCCTCCAGGAGTAAACGACCTGGTCCGCGTCTTTGTTGCTCAGCGCAGAAAGATCCAGCAGGGCGATAAGATCGCTGGTCGTCACGGTAACAAGGGTGTTATTTGTAAGGTTCTCCCAGTTGAGGACATGCCTTACATGGCAGACGGTACCCCAGTAGACGTTATTCTCGACCCACTGGGTGTTCCTTCCCGTATGAACGTTGGTCAGCTGCTTGAGTGCCACCTTGGTTGGGGCGCTGCACACGGTTGGGATGACGATGACGCAGATTCTAAGCGTTACGTTGAGGGCCCAATTCCTGTTGCAACACCACTCTTTGACGGCGCTACTGATGAGTCCGTTGCAGAGATTGTTCGCCGCACCAACATCAACATGATCAACAAGGCTCTCAAGGAGTACGGCGAGGACATGCGTGGGGAGTTTGTTCCACAGCTCAACGAGCGTGGTAAGACTACCCTCTACGATGGTCGTACCGGCGAGGCATTCAAGAGCCCAATTACCGTTGGTGTTTCTTACATCCTGAAGCTCGGCCACATGGTTGACGATAAGATCCACGCACGTTCAACTGGTCCTTACTCTCTTGTTACCCAGCAGCCTCTGGGTGGTAAGGCGCAGTTCGGCGGTCAGCGCTTTGGTGAGATGGAGGTTTGGGCACTGTATGCATACGGTGCTGCTAACGTTCTCCAGGAGATCCTCACCGTTAAGTCTGACGATACCAACGGCCGTGTTAAGACCTACGAGTCCATTGTTAAGGGCGAGAACATTCCTACTGCAGGAATTCCTGAGTCCTTCAAGGTTCTGGTCAAAGAGATTCGCTCCCTGGCACTTGACATTGAGCCAATCTCCTATCGTAAGCGTGCAAATACCGCAAAGGTCACAGATCCTGAGGAGAAGAACGCTGTTGAGATCCTCAACGACCTTGGCTTCACTGAGGTAACCGCTTCCGACCTGTCCCAAGACGCTGAGGGTGCATCCGCACTTGTAGGCGACGCGACCACCGATAAGGAGTAGCGACTGTGGCAGATTTCGATTCCACTGAATTTGACGCTATTAAAATTTCTCTAGCGTCTGCTGATGATATCCGCGGTTGGTCCTATGGCGAGGTAAAGAAGCCTGAGACCATCAACTACCGTACCCTTAAGCCAGAAAAGGACGGTCTTTTCTGCGAGAAGATCTTTGGACCTGTAAGGGACTGGGAGTGCGCCTGCGGTAAGTACAAAGGCATTCGCTTCAAGGGCATTACCTGCGAGCGCTGCGGTGTTGAAGTAACCACCGCAAAGGTTCGTCGTGACCGCATGGGCCACATCGAGCTTGCTGCTCCTGTAAGCCACATTTGGTACTTCAAGAGCCCAACCAGCTTCCCTCTGGCACGTCTTCTTGATATCAAGAGCAAGGACCTCGAGAAAGTCCTCTACTTTGCATCTTACGTAATCACCAGTGTTGACACTGAGGCACGTGAGGCTGACGTAGACGATCTTCGTGAGGAGCTTGCAGCAGACCTCGAAGAGCTTGACGCAGAGCGTGACGATCAGATCGCACGTCTTCGCGAGCAGGGCCAGCCACAGGATGACGAGTTTGGCGATTTTGAGCCTCTTTCTGAGGACGAGATTCGTGCAGGCGTCGCTGATCTTGAGGAAGAGTACGAGGAAGAGAAGACCCTTCGTCGTGAGGCTTTCGAGAAGTTCATGCAGCTTGAGACCAGAGAGCTCATCTCCGATGAGGGTCTGTTCTCCGAGCTTAAGCGCTACTATGGCATCTACTTCAAGGGTGGCATGGGTGCAGAGGCTGTTCGCGACCTTCTCTCCAACATTGACCTTGAGAAAGAGGCCAAGGAGCTCCGCGCTATTATCGCCAATGAGGATGCTCAGAAGCAGAAGCGCGAGAAGGCCATTAAGCGCCTTGAGATTGTTGACGCTTTCCTTAAGGGTGGCAACGATCCAGCTAACATGATCCTTGACGTTGTACCAGTTATTCCACCTGATCTTCGTCCTATGGTTCAGCTTGATGGTGGCCGTTTTGCAGCTTCCGACTTAAACGATTTGTATCGTCGTGTTATTAACCGTAACAATCGTCTTAAGCGCCTGCTTGATCTTGAGGCACCTTCTATCATTGTTAACAACGAGAAGCGCATGCTTCAGGAGTCCGTTGACGCTCTGTTTGACAACGGTCGCCGTGGTCGTCCCGTCACTGGTCGTGGTGGACGTCCTCTGAAGTCTCTTGCTGAGGCCCTTAAGGGTAAGCAGGGCCGCTTCCGTCAGAACCTTCTGGGTAAGCGTGTTGACTACTCTGGCCGTTCCGTCATTGTTGTTGACCCACACCTGAAGCTGCACCAGTGCGGCCTTCCATCTGCTATGGCACTTGAGCTCTTCAAGCCATTTGTCATGCGTCGTTTGGTTGAGCTCCGCAAGGTTGAAAACATTAAGGGCGCAAAGCGCGCTATTGACCGTGGTACCCCAGTCGTTTGGGACGTTCTGGATGAGGTCATTCAGGACCGCCTCGTTCTTCTCAACCGCGCACCTACCCTTCACCGTCTGTCTATCCAGGCATTTGAGCCAGTCCTTATCGAGGGTAAGGCAATCCACCTGCACCCACTGGTCTGCGCACCATTCAACGCAGACTTCGACGGCGACCAGATGTCTGTCCACGTGCCACTTTCTACTCAGGCACAGACAGAGGCTCGCATTCTGATGCTCTCCAGCAACAACCTCAGAAGCCCTGCTTCTGGTAAGGTTCTGACCGTTCCTTCTCAGGATATGGTCTTTGGTGTCTACTACCTCACTTCCGAGAAGACCGGTGAAGACGCTAAGACTCTTACCTTTGCAAGCTTTGAGGATGCTCTTCTGGCTATTGAGGCCAACCGTGACCTTGATCTTCAGGCAAAGGTTGTTGTCCGCGTAAGCTCCAAGGATGCAAACGTTGCTGATAGCGATCGTGCTATCTTCCGCGTTATGACTGGCCGCGGTCAGTATGAGGACCTGGACGTTACTGAGGGCACCAAGCGTTTTGAGACCACTGTTGGTCGCATTATCTTCAACCGTCAGTGCCTGCCAGAGGATTATCCATACATCAACTACAAGATGGTTAAGTCCGACATTGGTGTTCTGGTCAACGATTGCTGCGACCGTTACCCAATGGCTGATGTTGAGCCAATTCTGGATAACATCAAGAAGACTGGTTTCCACTATGCAACTCTTGCTGGTCTGACCGTTTCTGTTTGGGACGCTGTCATTCCTCCACACAAGCCACAGCTGCTTCAGGAGGCACAGGACCGCGTTGACCAGATCAACGAGTACTACGAGGACGGCTTCCTTTCCGAGCGAGAGCGTCACGTTGAGGTTGTTAATGCATGGACCGAGTGCACCGATCTTCTCGGCTCTGAGATGCTTACAGGCTTTGCAGAGAACAACCCAATTTACATGATGGCTGACTCTGGAGCTCGTGGTTCTAAGACACAGCTTCGCCAGCTTGCTGGTATGCGAGGCCTGATGGCGGATATGTCCGGTGAAACCATCGACCTTCCAATTAAGGCAAACTTCCGCGAGGGTCTTGAGCCTCTTGAGTACTTCATTTCTACCTACGGCGCTCGTAAGGGTCTGGTAGATACCGCATCCCACACCTCCGACTCTGGTTACCTGACTCGTCGACTCGTCGACGTTGCACAGGACGTCATTGTTCGCGAGGAGGACTGCGGCACTGATGAGGCAGTTACCTATCCTCTGATTAAGCCTGGTCAGACTTCTGTTGATACTGACCTGATTGGCCGCTGCACCCTTGAGGATGTCTGCGATCCAAACACTGGCGAGGTTCTTATCCCTGCTGGTGGCTATGTTGAGTCCAAGCAGGATCTTGAGCGTCTTGTTGAGCACGGCCTTGCTAAGGTTCAGCTCCGCGCGCTTCTGACCTGTAAGTCTAAGTACGGCGTCTGCCAGAAGTGCTACGGCTGGGATCTTTCCACCCGTCGTCCTGTCAACATTGGTACTGCAGTTGGTATTATCGCAGCTCAGTCCATTGGTGAGCCTGGTACTCAGTTGACCATGCGTACCATTCACTCCGGTGGTGTTGCAGGCGCAGACGATATTACGCAGGGTCTTCCTACCGTTGCTCGTATGTTCGACGTCGTCGGCAACGTCAACGAGAAGATTCTTGGCCGCGAGGCTGATCTGGCTCCTGTTTCTGGTGTTCTTCACATTACCCCAGAGACCACCGAGTACCTGCTGCGTATTGTTGATGCAGACGATGCTTCCCGTGTCATCGAGGAGTGGCGTGTACCTGCATCTGTCCGCTTCATGCCTGGCATTGAGGATGGCGTTGTTGTCCGTGCTGGTGACCAGATTACCCGCGGCTTCGTCAACTTCCGTATGCTTCGCCGACTCACTGACATTGAGTCCACTATGCACACCTTCGTTGAGTCCGTTAAGGACGTCTATACCTCCCAGGGTGTAGAACTCAACGATAAGCACATCGAGGTTATCGCACGTCAAATGCTTCGTCGTGTTCAGGTTACCAACCCAGGTGACTCTTCGTACCTGCTTGGTCAGTATGTGGACCGCTATGTCTTTGCAGAGACTGTCCAGAACATTGCCCTTGCTGGTGGTACTCCACCAGAGGCAGAGCCCGCAATCCTTGGTACTCTGAAGGTTGCAAGCTCTATCGATTCTTGGCTCTCCAGTGCATCGTTCATCCGTACTGCAGGCGTTCTTACCTCTGCAGCTATCGAGGGCGACGTTGACCACCTGCTTGACCTTAAGTCCAACGTTATTGTTGGTAAGCAGATTCCTGCAGGTACTGGTCTCTCCGCATACAACGATGTTGAGCTTACTTACCATGGCACCAAGATTGATGGCCCAACTTCTTCTCTTGCTAAGTCTCTTCCAGACTGGGCACCAGCAGAGCTTAAGGACATCGAGGAGCAGCTTCCTAAGCAGCTTGACTGGGTCAATGAGGATTACAACGGTGGCGTTTACTCCAAGAATGGCCGCACGCTTTCAAGCGAGGACGCAAAGCTGTACCTCTTCGACGATCTTGGCGTATCACAGCGTTGGACCAACAAGTTCAGCGAGGTTGGCATTGAGACCGTAGGCGATCTTATCGGTAAGACCGAGGAAGACCTGCTTCGCATCGATGGTATTGGTGCAAAGGCAATCGAGGAGCTCCGCGATGGCCTTGAGGCTCGTAACCTCCTCTACATCCTTGAGCCAGAAGAGGATGAGGCAGATTCTGAGGATCTTTCTCAGCTGCTCAACATGGTCTTCTCGCCAGAAG
>JABZHH010000003.1:8427-21917 GCA_015258925.1 Atopobium sp.
GAAGAGGACTTCAGCCGTTAGCTGGAGTCCTCTTTTAGTTACGCTTACAGAAGCGAGTATCGGTATATACTAATCTTTTATGAATTACGTTTGGTAAGCCATTTATTTTGCGGCTCTTAAAGGATAGGAATAGCAAATGGATAGTCACTCCCACGATTCTGAACAGTGCGAGCACACTCATTCTACGTGCGATTATGTTTCTGATCAGAAGCTGAATGAATACCTGGTAAACGATGACATTATCTACGATGCAACCCAGATTTTTGATGCACTGTCTGATTTCACTCGATTCCAGATTTTGGGTGCTCTAGTAAATGGCGAGAAAAGCGTAACAGAGCTGCAGGAAATGCTTTCGGTATCTCAGTCAGCAACTTCTCACCAGTTGCGTCTTTTGCGCGACCGCGGTCTTGTTAATGCAAAAAGAGATGGTAGAAAAGTTATCTACTCACTTGCAGATGAGCACGTCACAACGCTGATCCGCGTTGGCCTTGCACATGCCGCACACCTGTTGGGTCATTAACATACGTATCGGAACTGTGGAGAGAACTTATGGGTGAGTATCGCATCATTGAAGTTAAGCAGAGTGTTTTTGCAGCTAACGAGAAAAGCGCCGATCAACTAAGAGAAGAAATGAAGAAAAAGGGAACTCTGCTGGTAAACCTTATGTCTTCTCCAGGTTCTGGCAAAACTACCACTCTTAAAAAGACCATTGCTGCCCTGAAAGATAAGGTTTCCATTGCTGTTATGGAAGCTGATATTGATTCAGATGTTGATGCTGCTGCTATTTCTGAAACGGGCGTGAAAGCCATTCAGCTGCACACGGGCGGCATGTGTCACCTCGATGCGCATATGTGCGCTCAGGGTCTTGAAGGTCTCAATGCAGGTGATGTGGACCTTATCTTTTTAGAGAACGTTGGGAACTTGGTATGTCCGGCAGAGTTTGACACAGGTGCCGGCGTAAACGTCACTATTCTTTCTGTTCCCGAAGGCGACGATAAGCCGTTGAAATACCCTTTGATGTATCAGGTCTGTGATGTGGTGCTTGTTAACAAAATAGACGTAGCACCATATTTTGATTTTGACCTGGAAAAACTCAAGAAAAATGTGGCCCTCAGAAATCCAAAGGCTATTGTTATTCCTTTCTCTGCTAAGACGGGAGAAGGATTAGACACTTGGATTGAATGGCTTTCTCGCAAAGTTGCTGAGTGGAAAAGCAGTCAGTAACCAATGACTAGCGCTTAAAGAATGTCTTATGCCTGATAGGAGAGGTCATGGCAGAGGAAGTACCAGCACGTAAGACCCCAAAAGGTAAAAATGCCATGCGCGGCAGTCTTACTGATGAAGAAATTGCACGCAGAAATGTATTGCCAACTACTAACCCTGCTGGCGGCCCTATTCGCACACTCGCTCAAAATCACATTACTGAAAATGACGAGGTAGTTCATTACAAAACTGCAGATCCAAATGAGCCTGGACCAGCTTCTTCTGAGCAATTTAAGCCTCTGGTAAGAGATGAAGTTCAAAAAATTACGAGCCGCCTTGGTCACAAAATTGTAAAAGATGACCCAGAATATTGGGGCATAGCAGCAATTATGACTGAGGAAGAAGCTGCGGTAACCAAATACATGAAGGTTCGCCAGCCAGTTACTTTAGAGGAGCTTTGCAAGCGTACTGGTAAAACTGAGGGGGAGCTTCAACCTATCCTAGACACCCTGTCTGTAAAGGGCATGATTGAGTACAACTGGGAAAACAAGAGCAAGCAAAAGCAGTATGTTCTTCCTATGTTTGTTCCTGGCTCCGCAGAGTTTACCGTAATGAACGAGCATCAACTCGAAGAACATCCCGAGATGGGTTCTTTGTTTGAGCGTATGACCTATCTTCCGCTCAAAAATGTCACCAAGTTAGTTCCTGAAGGTGGCGCGGGCGTTGGTATGCATGTCATTCCTGTTGAACGATCCATCGAGCAGGTAAATCACACAGTTACTGTTGAGCATATTTCGCATTGGCTCAAGAAATACGATAGATATGCTGCAACTCCCTGTTCTTGTCGCCTTGCTGAGCGAGTTCGTGGCGACGGCTGTGCTGACGATCCAGAAGATTGGTGTCTTGCCATTGGAGATATGGCTGATTACTGCGTAGAAACAGGAAAAGGTCACTACATTACCTACGATGAGGTTATCGATATCTGTACAAAGGCCGAGAAAAACGGTTTTGTTCATCAGATTACCAACATTGACGGTGAAGATAAGATTTTTGCTATTTGTAACTGCAACGTAAATGTTTGCTATGCCCTCAGAACTTCTCAGCTGTTTAATACGCCTAATTTGTCTCGTTCCGCTTTTGTGGCTCACGTTGATGAAGAAAAATGTGTTGCTTGCGGTGGGTGCGTAGAGGTTTGTCCCGCTGGAGCCCCTCAATTAGGTCAGAAACTTCCTACTAGGAAGGGCAAAATTTCCTACCCAACTCAGGATCTTCCAGATGATAAGTTCTGGGGAGAGCCTGACTGGGATTGGAATTATAAAAATAACAACCGTATTGAGTGCCACGATACCGGTACCGCTCCTTGTAAGGTTGCCTGTCCAGCGCATATTTCTGTTCAGGGTTATCTGCGTATGGCTGCTGAAGGTCGCTATCGAGATGCGCTTGAGCTCATCAAAAAAGAAAATCCATTCCCTGCTGTTTGTGGTCGCGTTTGCAATAAACGTTGCGAGGCAGCGTGTACGCGAGGAACTATTGACCAGGCAGTAGCCATTGATGACGTTAAGAAATTCATTGCTCAAAAAGATCTAGAGGCGGAACATCGCTTTATTCCAGAGCCAGTTATCCCGTCAAATAGAGGCCGATTCAACCAGAAAATTGCCATTATTGGTGCAGGTCCAGCTGGCCTGTCCTGTGCATATTACCTGGCAGAACACGGTTACAACCCCGTTGTTTTTGAGAAGAACCTCCTTCCTGGTGGAATGATGGTATATGGCATCCCTTCTTACAAGCTCGAGAAAAACGTTGTTGCCGCAGAGATTGACATTCTTAAAGAAATGGGTGTTGAGATTCGCTGTGGCATTGAGGTAGGAAAAGACATAACCCTTGATGAGCTGCGCGCTCAAGGCTTTATTGGTTTTTATGTTGCCATTGGTTGCCAGGGCGGTAGAAAGGCCAATATTGCTGGAGAAGACGCTGACGGTGTTATTTCTGCTGTTGATTTCCTGCATTTTGTAACCGAGCATCCTCTGCATGAAGTACCTGGTAAAACAGTGGTCATTGGTGGCGGTAATGTTGCCATTGATGCGGCTCGAGTCTCTGCTCGTTGTGGATCAGAGTCAGTCACTATGGTGTGCCTAGAGCAGCCAGAAGAAATGCCTGCACTGCCAGAAGAAATCACAGAAGCGCAGGAAGACGGTGTGTCAATCAAGAATGGTTGGGGACCTGCTTTTATTGACACGGATGAGCAAGGACACGTTTGCGGCGTGATGTTTAAGCGTTGTACCCGTGTTTTTGACAATGACAAGCGTTTCTCGCCTTGTTTTGATGACGAGCAAACAATGTATCTTGAGGCAGATGCAGTGGTCTTGTCTATTGGACAAACCGTTGAGTGGGGAAGTCTTTTGGAGGGAGAGGCAGTTGAGCTTACGCGCGGCAATTTTGCGCGTGCTGATTCCCAGACGTATCAGACTGCTCAGCCCGATGTCTTTGTGGGTGGAGACGTGTACACGGGTCCTCGCTTTGTTATCGATGCTATTGCCGCAGGTCATGAAGCTGCTGTTTCATTACATCGTTTTGTGCAGAAAGGCTCTTCTTTGACTATTGGCCGTAACCAGCGCCATTATGTTGAGCTTGATAAATCTGACGCAGCAGTTGAGTCTTGTGGATACGATCACGCAGGTCGTCAGCGTTCCGCATGCGATTCAGTTAAAAACATCAGGCATAACTGGACAGATTCTAGCCATACTTTTACGCCAGAGCAAATCAGAATCGAGACCGCACGCTGCTTGAAGTGCGGCGCTTCAATTGTTGATGCAAATAAGTGTATTGGTTGTGGTCTCTGTACTACACGCTGCGAGTTTGATGCAATTCACCTGTTCCGAGACAATCCTCACTGTTCAGATATGGTTGCCGCAGAGCATAAGGCAGGAAAGATTCTCTCGTATGTTGGAAAACGTGCGGTAAAGATTATTAAGAACCCCGCGAGAAAAACAAAGACTCCTAAGCCTCAGTCACACGTTACAACCGATGAGCTCGGTAATCCCGTTTCTGCGGGTAGCACTGGTATTTCAAGCTAACGTGCTCATAGAAATCAACTGACATGCATGAGCTGGGAATTGCGTTTTACCTCATAGATATGGTTGAGGACCTGGGAAAACAGAACAACCTCACCTCTGTTGCACGCGTAAAGTTGCAGCTAGGGGAGGTATCTGGAGTTGTACCAACGTATTTGTTAGATGTATGGCGCTGGGCAGCTGATCGCACGGAGCTGCTACACGGAGCTCAGCTAGAAATTGAAGAAGTACCAGCTCTAACGCAGTGTTTATCGTGCAATAAAACGTACGCTACGGTAACGTATGGTCGTACATGCCCTTACTGTTCTAGCGAGAAAACAGAACTCATCCAAGGCTTAGAAATTGAGCTTGCTGAGATTGAGGCTACCTAGCATTTGTAATTTCTATGAAGTATAGATACGCCCGGCACAGTGGCTTGTTGACATGTGGCTTTCATCAGCGTAAAGTACTTCCCTGCGTAATTCCAAGGGGACAGTGCTGTGTCGCCTTTCGAATATGTAAAACTGCAGGTAGATAGGTATAAGAAGGAGAAGATCTTGCCTACTATTAACCAGCTCGTACGTAAGGGCCGCGTGAGCGTCAAGTCAAAGTCTAAGAACGCCGCTCTTCAGCACAACCCACAGAAGCGTGGTGTTTGCACCCGCGTTTTCACCACTACGCCAAAGAAGCCTAACTCAGCACTCCGTAAGGTTGCTCGTGTTCGTCTTGTTAATGGCATTGAGGTAACCGCTTACATTCCTGGTGAGGGCCACAACCTCCAGGAGCACTCCATTGTTCTGGTTCGTGGCGGCCGTGTCCGTGACCTTCCTGGTGTTCGTTACAAGGTTGTTCGCGGTGCATTCGACTGCGCAGCAGTTCAGAATCGTGCTCAGGGCCGTTCCCGTTACGGCACTAAGCGTGCTAAGTAATCACGTCCACTACTCGAACTAGTTCTTAGGAGATTAATATGCCGCGTCGCGCAGCAGCAGTACGTCGTGAGGTTATGCCTGACGCCGTCTACAACAATCGTCTGGTAACCCAGCTTATTAACAAGGTCCTTCTCGACGGCAAGAAAGCAACCGCAGAGCGCATTGTCTACGGTGCATTTGACATCGTCGCAGAGAAGACTGGCGAGGATGCTCTCACTGTCTTCAAGAAGGCTATGGATAACATTCGCCCAACACTTGAGGTTAAGCCTAAGCGTGTTGGTGGCGCTACTTACCAGGTCCCAATGGAGGTCAACTCCCGTCGTGCAACTACTCTTGCTATCCGCTGGATGGTCACTTTCAGCCGTAGCCGTAAAGAGAAGACCATGGCAGAGCGTCTTGCAAACGAGATCATCGACGCAACTAACGGCGTAGGTGCATCCGTCAAGCGCCGCGAGGACCTGTACAAGATGGCTGAGGCCAACCGCGCCTTCTCCCACTACCGCTTCTAGTCGGAATTCAGGAGTAGCAAACAAATGGCTAAGACTAAGTACAATCTTAAAGACCTCCGCAACATCGGCATCATGGCTCACATCGATGCTGGTAAGACCACCACTACGGAGCGTATTCTTTACTACACCGGTAAGACCCACAAGATTGGTGAGGTCCACGACGGTGCAGCAACCATGGACTGGATGGTTCAGGAGCAGGAGCGCGGCGTAACCATTACTTCCGCAGCTACCACTTGCTTCTGGAAAGACCATGTCATCCAGATCATCGATACCCCAGGCCACGTTGACTTTACCGCTGAGGTTGAGCGTTCTCTTCGTGTTCTGGACGGCGCAGTTGCAGTCTTCGACGCAGTTGCAGGCGTTCAGCCACAGTCCGAGACCGTTTGGCGTCAGGCAACCAAGTACGGCGTACCTCGTATTGCATTCATCAACAAGTTTGACCGCGTAGGCGCAGACTTCTTCCGTGCAATCCAGACCATGCGTGACCGTCTTGGCGCAAACGCAATTGCAGCTCAGGTCCCAATGGGTGCTGAGTCCAACTTCTGGGGTCTTATCGACCTTGTTACCAACACTGCATGGGACTTCAAAGAGGATGCTAAGGGCATGATTTACCCTGAGCCACTCGACGAGATTCCTGCAGAGTTTGTAGAGATTGCAGCTGAGAAGCGTGAAGAGCTTCTTGAGGCAGCTTCTGACTTCTCTGAGGAGCTCATGATGGCTGTTCTCGAGGGTGAAGAGGTTGACGTTGAGACCCTTAAGGGTGCTCTTCGTGCTGGCGTTCTTGCTGGTCAGATTAACCCTGTCTTTGTTGGTTCCGCTTACAAGAACAAGGGTATCCAGGAGCTTTTGGACGCAGTTATCGACTTCCTTCCAAGCCCTCTGGATGTTCCAGAGATTGATGGCGTCACTCCTAAGGGTGACGAGGCTGTCCGTCACGCAGACGTTAAGGAGCCATTCTCCGCTCTTGCATTCAAGATCATGACTGACCCTTATGTTGGTAAGCTTACCTACATTCGTGTTTACTCTGGTCAGGCTGAGGCAGGTTCTTACGTCTACAACTCCGTCAAGGACAACCGTGAGCGCTTTGGCCGCATCCTCGAGATGAACGCAAACGACCGTGTTGATCGTGAAGAGTGCTCCGCAGGCGACATCGTTGCATGCGTTGGTCTAAAGAACACCACTACTGGTGACACCCTTTGTGACGAGAAGAACCCAATCATCCTTGAGTCCATCAGCTTCGCAGATCCTGTTATCGACGTTGCTGTTGAGCCTAAGACCAAGGCTGAGCAGGAGAAGATGTCCATCGGCCTTTCTAAGCTGGCTGAAGAGGACCCAACCTTCCAGGTTCACACTGATCACGAGACTGGCCAGACCATCATTGCTGGTATGGGCGAGCTTCACCTTGAGATTATTGTTGACCGTCTCCGTCGTGAGTTTAAGGTTGACTGCAACGTTGGTAAGCCACAGGTTGCTTACCGCGAGACTGCTGGTAAGGCAGTAAGCCACGCTGAGGGCAAGTTTGTCCGTCAGTCCGGTGGTAAGGGTCAGTATGGCCACGCAGTCATCGACCTTGAGCCACAGGAAGAGGGCAAGGGTTACGAGTTTGTCAACGCTATCGTCGGTGGTGTTATTCCTAAGGAGTACATCCCATCTATCGATAAGGGCATTCGTGAGGCTCTTGAGAACGGCGTTATTGCTGGTTACCCAGTAGTCGACATCAAGGTCACTCTTGTTGATGGTTCTTACCACGAGGTCGACTCTTCTGAGGCAGCATTCAAGATTGCTGGTTCTATGGCAATTAAGGATGCTCTCAAGAAGTCCAACCCAGTCCTTCTCGAGCCTGTTGAGTCTGTTGAGGTTGAGACACCTGAGCAGTACATGGGCGACGTTATGGGCAACCTTTCTTCCCGTCGTGGCAAGATTGAGGGTATGGACGATCGTATGGACGCCAAGGTCATCCGCGCTAAGGTGCCTCTTGGTGAGATGTTCGGTTACGCAACCGACCTTCGTTCCCAGACCCAGGGCCGCGCGAGCTACACCATGCAGTTCGATTCTTACGAGCCCGTTCCTAACGCTGTACGCGAAGAGATTGTCGCCAAAAACGGCGGCTCTGCATCCTAAGTAAACGACCACGAGCTCTAGCTCATGTATGGAGGTACCCAAAGTGTCAAGCCAGAAGATCAGGATTCGCCTCAAGGGCTATGATCACGAGGTCATTGATCAGTCCGCTAAGCTGATTGTTGACACCGCACAGAAGACAGGTGCGCGTGTTTCCGGTCCTATCCCTCTGCCAACCGAGCGTAACCTTTACACGGTTATCCGCTCTCCACACAAGGATAAGGATTCCCGTGATCAGTTTGAGATGCGTACTCACAAGCGTCTCATCGATATTCTCGACCCAAGCGCTTCTACCGTTGATTCGCTTATGCGTCTCGACCTTCCAGCTGGTGTCGATATCGAGATCAAGCTCTAAGCATACGGCTTAATCCAACTTGCAAACCCTCCTGCGCATCTCCGCGCGGGAGGGTTTTTGCATAGGCGGGCTTTCCGCTTGCGCCTGATTTCTTCAAAGAATCTGTGGATTTTGCCTAAATGCATCAAAGATTCTGTGGATTTGCCTGATTTTGTTAAAGAATCTGTGCCTCAAATACAGATTCTTTGCACTTTTCAGGCAGACTTTTCTATACGTAACTCACATCTGTACTTGGCGAGAAACTCGTAGAATAGAGAAGCGAATACTTTTACAGTGCACAGGAGAAGAGATGAAGCATAGCCAGCAGAATACAAGCAGCCAGCAGAACACCGACCGCCCGGAGAACTCCCAGGTAACAAAGATCCTTTTTGTCTGTCACGGAAATATCTGCAGGTCAACTATGGCGCAATATGTCATGCAAGACCTTGTCGAGAAAAACGGTCTGGCAGAATCGTTCTTCATTGACTCAGCCGCAACATCCACAGAAGAGATTGGCAATCCTGTGGACCCTCGCACGTGTAGAAAACTGCAGCAAGAGGGGATTCATTGCGGCAATCATCGGGCCAGGCAGATGACTCGCGCAGATTACGAGGAGTTTGATTACCTCATTGGTATGGATCACAACAACCTGCGCAACATGATGCGTATGCTCAAGGATGATCCGCTTGGAAAGGTTTCGTTGCTTCTTGACTGGACAAAGAAGCCTCGCGACATTGCGGATCCGTGGTATTCGGGTAATTTTGACCTGACGTACAAGGACGTTACAGAAGGCTGTGAAGCGTTGCTCAATAAAATTTTGGACAGATAGCTTTCATTGCATTTTCTCCGCCAACTAGTTCCTGCAAAACGTTCCACCAAAATTTTTCAGAAAAACTTTTCAAGATTCCTTGGGTTTCTCGCCAATGGATACGCCCGGGTCAGCGGTTTGACCTCGCAAAATAGATGAGAAGAAAGATCTCGCAGCTAGAAGGTATCAAACGCTCTTCACAAAGCGTTCATCTTTTAGAGATTTTAGGCTTGTTTCTTGTCAAAAATGAGTGTAAAGTAGACGGGCTGCTCAAACAGGACAATTATGTCTAAAGGCAGTATGTACAGGACGTGGTCCGCTGGGGAAGAGTACCCGATGTGCTCTCAAGGTCCCATGACCACCGAAGGTTAGGAAAGAGCATGGTTAATACCATCCTCGGCCGCAAGCTGGGCATGACCCAGGTATGGGACGAGAACGACAACGTCGTTCCTGTTACCGTCGTTCTTGCTGGCCCCTGCACCGTTTCACAGGTAAAGACTGTTGAGACGGACGGCTACAATGCCGTACAGATTGGCTTCGGCGACATCTCCGAGAAGCATGTCAACAAGCCAATGGCTGGTCACTTCAAGGCACAGGGCGTCGAGCCAATGCGTTACCTCCGCGAGGTCCGCGTTGAGGATGCTTCTGAGCACAAGACCGGCGATGTTGTCACAGTTGCTGACTTCTCTGAGGTCACCGCTGTTGACGTAACAGGCACTTCTAAGGGTAAGGGTTTCCAGGGTACCGTTAAGCGCTGGAACTTCTCTCGCGGTCCAATGACTCACGGTTCTCGTAACCAGCGTCGTCCAGGTTCCATTGGTCAGTGCGCATACCCTGCACGCGTTCGTAAGGGCCTTCACATGTATGGTCACATGGGCGCAGAGCGCGTTACGGTCAAGAACCTTAAGCTTGTCCGCGTTGATGCTGAGCAGAACCTCATGCTTATCAAGGGTGCTGTTCCTGGCGGCAAGAATGCCCTCGTCCAGGTCCGCATGGCCTAAGGGCCTTTAGGCAAACACTTAGGCTAACAAGGAGACAACATGTCCAAGTATGAGATTAAGAACGTAGAGGGAAAGAAGGTCGGCGACGCCGAGCTCTCCTCTGACGTCTATGGCATTGAGCCAAACATCCCTGTTGTGCACCAGGTTGTAGTCTGCCAGGACGCATCCGCACGTCAGGGTACCCACTCTACAAAGAACCGTCACGAGGTATCCGGCGGTGGCGTTAAGCCTTACCGTCAGAAGGGTACTGGTCGTGCTCGCCAGGGTTCTATTCGTGCTGGTCAGTGGACTGGTGGTGGCGTCATCTTTGGACCTACCCCTCGTTCACACGCACGTCGTATTAACAACAAGATGGTCAAGCTTGCTATGAGGTCCGTCCTCTCCGGCAAGGTTGCAGACTCCGAGCTTGTCCTCGTTGACTCTCTCGAGTTTGCTCAGCCTTCCACCAAGCAGGCAAAGGCTGCACTTCAGAACCTCGGTATTGAGGGTAAGCGCGTTACCGTCATCGTCCCAGACGACGACGTCAACACCTACCTCTCTTTCCGCAACCTTCCTAAGGTTTCGATCTTTGGTGTTTCTGAGGTTACTACTCGTTTCCTGATCGACAACGGCGCACTTGTTATGTCCGCTGATGTCGCTAAGCAGCTTGGGGAGGTGCTCGCATAATGAACTCTCCTTATGAGGTCATCATTCGTCCTATCGTTTCAGAGCGTGCTTTCGATCTGATGGAGCAGGGCAAGTACACTTTTGAGGTTGCTCGTAACGCAGGTAAAGAAGAGATTGCTGCAGCTGTAGAGAAGCTCTTCTCTGTACACGTCACCAAGGTAAACACACTTTCTGTTAAGCCAAAGAACAAGCGTGTACGTTATCAGCAGGCAGGTAAGACCCGCCAGTGGAAGAAGGCTATTGTTACCCTCGCTGCTGGTGAGACTATCGAGATCTTCGGTAATAACTCTGCTGAGTAAGGTTTTTCTCCCGTGCCTCTTTTGAGGTACGGGTTTGTATGCCGCGCATAGTAGATACGCGCGGTACCGTGGTAATCCGGTGTTAGCTCGACTTTCCCTTAAGCGGGCTAGCCAACGGAGAAGAAAGGGATACTGTTTATGGCAGTTAGGCATCTAAAGCCAACAAGCGCAGGCAGGCGCTTCCAGACAATCTCAGACTTTGCTGAGATTACAACTGATAAGCCCGAGAAGTCCCTTCTCGAGCCTCTGCCAAAGAAGGCTGGCCGCAACAACAATGGCCGCATCACTACCCGTCACCAGGGTGGTGGCCACAAGCGCCAGTATCGTCGTATCGACTTCAAGCGTCGCAAGGATGACATCCCAGCTAAGGTCGCTACTGTTGAGTACGATCCTAACCGTTCCGCTCGTATTGCTCTTCTGCACTATGCAGACGGCGCAAAGGCATACATCCTTTGCCCAGAGGGCCTGAGCGTCGGTGACACCGTTCTTTCTGGTACCAAGGACATCGACATCAAGCCTGGTAACTGCACCACTCTTGAGCAGATTCCAGTAGGTACTCTTGTTCACGCAGTTGAGTTCCAGCCTGGCAAGGGTGCTGCAATGGCACGTGCTGCTGGTACCTCCGTCCAGCTCATGGGTAAGGACAACGGCTATGCAGTTCTGCGTATGCCTTCCTCCGAGCTCCGTCGTGTTCTTCTGACCTGCCGTGCAACCATCGGTGAGGTTGGTAACGCTGAGCACTCCAACATTGTTGTTGGTAAGGCTGGTCGTTCCCGTTGGGCAGGCGTCCGTCCTACCGTCCGTGGTACTGTCATGAACCCTGTTGACCACCCACACGGCGGTGGTGAAGGTAAGAACCACACTTCTGGTCGTCCTTCCGTCACCCCATGGGGTAAGCCAACCAAGGGTTATAAGACCCGCGACCCGAAGAAGGCTTCTAACCGCCTGATCATTCGCCGTCGTAAGTCCAAGTAAGACACGAGTAGGAGTAGATAAATGAGCAGAAGTCTCAAAAAAGGCCCCTTTGTGGAGACTCGCCTCCTTGCGCGTGTCGCTGCAATGAACGAGGCTGGCAAGAAGGACGTTATCAAGACTTGGTCACGTTCCTCAACCATCTTCCCTGAGATGGTCGGTCACACCATCGCTGTTCACGATGGTCGTAAGCATGTACCTGTGTACGTCACCGAGTCCATGGTTGGTCACAAGTTGGGCGAGTTCTCCCCATCCCGTACCTTCCGCGGTCACAAGGCCAAATAGGGGGAGTGTAGTAAATGGCTAAGAACACCGATTCTATTGAGGTTCGCGCAACAGCTAAGTATGTTCGCGTTGCTCCTCGTAAGGCTCGCGCAGTTGTCGCGCTTGTCCGCGGTAAGTCTGTCGAGAAGGCCCTTGAGGTTCTTCAGTTCTCGACTCGCGCTGCCGCTACTGATGTTGCTAAGGTTCTGCGCTCTGCAGTTGCTAACGCCGAGAACAACAATGGACTCCGCGCTAACAACCTGGTAGTCAAGACCGCTTTTGTTGACGAAGGCCCAACGCTTAAGCGTATTCGTCCTCGTGCAAAGGGTTCGGCTTCCCGCATTAACAAGCGCATGAGCCACATTACCGTTGTCGTTGCACCTCGAAAGGAGGCGTAGGAATGGGTCAGAAAGTACAGCCTACAGGCTTCCGTCTTGGTGTAACCGAGAGCTGGCGTTCTCGTTGGTACGCCGATAAGGACTACGCCGAGCAGCTCGGCAACGATCTTGCTATCCGCAAGTATCTTGAGAAGCGCCTTGAGAAGGCAGCTGTTGCTCGTATTGATATCGAGCGCGCTGGCGATAAGGTCAAGGTAACTATTTTCTCCGCACGTCCTGGTATTGTCATTGGCAAGAAGGGTGCAGAGATTGACGGCCTCCGTGCAGATCTTGAGCGTGTTGCTAAGGTCGGCAAGGGTCAGGTCAACGTTGATGTTGTTGAGGTTAAGCGTCCTGAGCTTGACGCAAACCTTGTTGCTCAGTCCATCGCAGAGCAGCTTGAGCAGCGTGTCGCTTTCCGTCGCGCTATGCGTAAGGCTGTTCAGTCCGCTCGTAAGGCTGGCGCTAAGGGTATTCGTATCCAGTGCTCCGGTCGTCTGAACGGTGCTGAGATGGGCCGCCGTGAGTGGTACCGTGAGGGTCGCGTGCCTCTGCACACCCTTCGTGCTGCAATCGGCTATGGTACCGCTACAGGTCGCACCACCATGGGCGCTGTTGGTATCAAGGTTTGGATTTATTACGGCGAGAAGATGCCTGGACAGCCAACACCTAACCCAGCTCTTGAGGGCTCCGCTCGTCCTCGTCGTGCTCGCAATGAGAGGAGGGGCCGTTAATGCTTGCTCCAAAGCGTGTATTGCACCGTAAGGTACAGCGCGGTTCCATGAAGGGCCAGGCAAAGGGTAATACCCAGCTGCATTTTGGTTCCTGGGGCATCCGTGCAGAGGAGGCTCACTGGATTACTAACCGCCAGATTGAGGCTGCTCGTATTGCTCTCACCCGTGAGATGAAGCGTGGCGGTAAGGTTTGGATTACTATCTTCCCAGATAAGCCAATCACTAA
>JABZHH010000003.1:21950-51033 GCA_015258925.1 Atopobium sp.
AGGTAACCCAGAAGAGTGGGTAGCAGTTGTTAAGCCTGGTCGTATCATGTTCGAGATTGATGGCGTACCAGAGGAAGTTGCTCGTGAGGCTCTCCGTCTTGCTCAGCACAAGCTTCCAATTAAGACCAAGATTGTCTCCAAGGCCGATCAGGACGGTGAGAACTAATGAAGTACACCGAAATCAAGGCTATGAGCGATGCAGACCTCGCTAAGAAACTCGAGGAAGGCCGCGCAGAGCTCTTTAATCTTCGTTTCCAGATGGCAACCAGCCAGCTGGACAACACCGCTCGCGTCAAGGCTGTAAAGCGTGACATTGCTCGCGTTCAGACCGAGATGCGCACCCGTCAAATTGCTGCGGAAGCATCCGCAGAGCAGAACTAGATCGCAGGAGATAAGTTATGGCAGAGACCGAAAGCAGAAATGCGCGTAAGGTTCGTACCGGACTCGTCGTCTCCATCTCTGGCGAGAAGACGATTACGGTAGAGATTACGTACCGTAAGCACCACCCTAAGTATGGCAAGATGATGACCATCGGCAAGAAGCTTCACGTTCACGATGAGAACAACGAGGCTGGTCTGGGCGATACCGTCCGCGTCATGGAGACTCGTCCTCTTTCCAAGACCAAGCGTTGGCGTCTCGCAGAGATCGTTGAGCGCGCTAAGTAATTAGCACCTAGGAAACAGCTTTTAGCTCAACCTAGTTTTGTATCTATCATTATTTCTCATGTGCGCAAATACGCGCACCTCTGAGAAATTAGGTTCCGGAGGAACGTCACATGATTCAGATGGAGACCATTCTCAACGTCGCTGACAACAGCGGCGCAAGGCGCGTAAAGTGCGTCAAGGTCCTTGGTGGCTCCAAGCGTCGTTACGCCGGCCTTGCCGACGTCATCATTGGCGCTGTCCAGGAGGCTACTCCAGGTGGTTCGGTGAAGAAGGGCGACATTGTTCGCTGCGTCATCGTTCGTACCGCTAAGGACACCCGTCGCAAGGACGGTAGCTACATCCGCTTTGACCAGAACGCATGCGTTCTTGTTAACAAAGAGGGTGAGCCCAAGGGTACTCGTATCTTTGGACCAGTCGCTCGCGAGCTGCGCGACCACAAGTACATGAAGATTGTCTCACTTGCACCTGAGACCCTTTAAGGAGGAACGACATGCCTAAGATGAAGATCAAGAAGGGCGACAAGGTCGAGGTCCTCACTGGTAAGGACAAGGGTAAGCGCGGCGAGGTACTTCGCGTATATCCAGAGAAGAACAAGGTTGTCGTTGAGGGCGTTGCAATTGCAAAGCGCCATGTCAAGCCAAACGCAGCTAACCAGCAGGGTGGCATCGTTGAGGCAGAGGCAGCAATCGACGCTTCCAATGTTGCTCTTATCGACCCTAAGACCGACAAGCCAACCCGTGTTGGCTACCTGATCAAGGAGGACGGCACTAAGGTCCGCGTCTCCAAGAAGTCAGGCGCTGAGCTCTAAGTTATACGTGTTTCTCGCTATGTAGAAACATCTCAGAGCTACTTCAAACCCCGTTATCATCAGATAGCGGGGTTTTCTTTTTGGGCGAGAAGTGCGGTGTTGTGTAAGTCGTGTGATGACACGAAAAAATATCAGCTAGCTTGAAATTCTCGCCCCATTTTTGCTCAATAAGGTCTAATATTGTTCATTGCGTCTTTCTATGGGACACGTATGTCTCGAGGACGCAGATGGCTCCTAGTTCGCCAAACTAGGAGGTGCGAGGCGATCCCCGCACTTAAAACCCCAAGAGTTAAGGAGAAACCATGGCAGACGAGAAGTACACACCTCGCCTTAAAGAGCTTTACTACGCATCCGTGCGTGATGCTCTGAAGGAGAAATTTGGTTACACCAACGTTAACCAGATTCCTAAGTTTGAGAAGATCGTTGTCAACATGGGTGTTGGCGAGGCAGCTACAGACGCTAAGGCAATTGACGGCGCAGTAAACGACCTCCGTACCATTACTGGTCAGCAGCCACTCGTTACACACGCTCGCAAGTCTATCGCAACCTTTAAGCTTCGCCAGGGTATGCCAATCGGCGCTAAAGTTACCCTTCGTGGCGATCGTATGTGGGAGTTCCTGGATCGTCTGATCGCAGTTGCAATTCCTCGTATCCGCGACTTCCGTGGTATCTCTGCTAAGAGCTTCGACGGCCGTGGTAACTTCTCCATGGGCGTAACCGAGCAGCTCATCTTCCCAGAGATTGACTTTGACAAGATGGACCACACCCGCGGTATGGACATCACCATTGTCACCACTGCTAACACCAACGAGGAGGGTAAGGCACTTCTCGACGCCTTCCACTTCCCATTCAAGCAGGACTAACTTTTACCTGCGCTTAAATTAAGCGCATTCCTGTTGGCATCTTTGATGCCGGGTGACATAGTCACCAGCACTATTGTTTGAAGTCATCTTGGCGTTCGCCAAGTTGCATTTTGAAGGAGGATTTGTGGCTAAGACTTCGATGATCGTCAAAGCCTCGCGTGAGCCGAAGTACTCTACGCGCACACAGAACCGTTGCCAGCGTTGTGGACGTCCCCACTCCGTTTACCGCAAGTTTGGTCTGTGCCGTGTGTGCTTCCGTGAGCTAGCGAGCAAGGGCGAGCTTCCTGGTGTCCGCAAGGCAAGCTGGTAGGACTCAGGGCTCTGGCGTCAAGGCATCTGCGCCATGGGTGTAGATGAACCAGACACGCAGTTTCATCATTAACGAAGGAGAAGGATCAAATGAAAATTACCGATCCCATTTCAGACATGCTGACGCGTATTCGTAACGCAAACTCAGCTGGCAAGGATTCCGTATCCATGCCATCGAGCAAGGTGCTCGTTGAGATTGCTCGCGTCATCACCGAAGAGGGCTATGTCGAGGGTTACACCGTTGAGGATACTAAGCCTCAGAAGACTCTTCACATCACCCTTAAGTATGGTAAGAAGCGCGCTAAGGTTATCCGCGGCATTCGTCGTATTTCCAAGCCTGGTCTGCGCATTTACTCCACCGCTGAGAAGCTTCCACGCGTTCTTGGTGGTCTTGGTACTGCAGTGGTTTCCACTTCTAAGGGCATGATGTGCGACCGCGACGCTCGTAAGAACGGCGTTGGCGGCGAGGTCATCGCTTACGTTTGGTAAATCTGACAGGAATGAAAGGAGACAGCCGTGTCTCGTATTGGTAAGAAGCCTGTCCAGATTCCTGCTGGAGTCACTGTGACAGTTGATAACACCACCGTTACCGTTAAGGGTTCTAAGGGCGAGCTGACTCGTACTTTCTCTGAGCTGGTTGCTATCGCTCAGGAGGGCGAGGAGATTCTTGTTACTCGCGTTGACGAGTCCTCTGAGTCCAATGCTCAGCAGGGTCTTGTCCGTACCCTTATCCACAACATGGTTGTTGGTGTCTCTGAGGGCTTCGAGAAGAAGCTTGAGCTCACCGGCGTTGGTTACCGTGTAGCACTTAAGGGCAAGGATCTTGACCTTTCCCTTGGTTATTCTCACCCAGTTCTCTATGTTGCACCTGAGGGCATTAGCTTTGAGGTACCTGATAACACTCACCTTACTGTTAAGGGTATTTCTAAGGAGAAGGTCGGCCAGGTTGCAGCTGAGATTCGTATGAAGCGTCCACCAGAGCCTTACAAGGGCAAGGGCATTCACTACGAAGGTGAGCACATCCGCAGGAAGCTCGGTAAGGCTGCTAAGTAAAGCAACCCTACTTTTAGGCTAAAAGACCATCACCCCGTTAGGTGATGGCATGTCTCTAAGGAGAAGGAATGAACAAGCAGCAGGCGAAAAAGGCGGGTCTTGAACGCCGCAAGCGCCGCGTACGTGCCAAGGTCTTTGGTACACCTGAGCGTCCGCGTCTTGCAGTTCACCGCACAAACGCAAACATTTATGCACAGCTTATTGACGACGCTTCTGGAAGAACTCTCTGCTCTGCCTCTACGCTTGACCCAGAGTTCCGTTCTACTGGCAAGGTTGGCTCCAACAAGGAGGCAGCTGAGTTCGTAGGTGAGCTTATCGGTAAGCGCGCTGCCGAGAAGAACGTCACTGAGGTCACTTTTGACCGTGGTGGCCGTCTCTATCACGGCCGCGTCAAGGCTTTGGCAGATGGCGCCCGCAACGCGGGCCTGAAGTTCTAGGAGGATTCAATGGCACGTGATCGTAAGCGCCAGCAGGATACGGATCTTCAGGAGCGCGTCGTTTATATTCACCGCGTTTCCAAGACCGTCAAGGGTGGCCGCCGTATGTCACTCGTTGCTCTGGTAGTCGTTGGCGACGGTAAGGGTAACGTTGGTATTGGCCAGGGTCGTTCCGCTGAGGTACCTCTGGCAATTCAGAAGGGCGTCGAGGACGCAAAGAGGAACATGTTCAAGGTCCCACTGACCGAGACTGGTTCCGTACCACACGCAGTCACTGGTCACTACGGTGCAGGTTCTGTTCTTATTAAGCCTGCATTCGAGGGTACTGGTGTTATTGCTGGCGGTCCTATTCGTCCACTCTTCGAGCTTGCAGGTATCACCAATGTACTTTCTAAGTCCCTTGGTACCGACAACGCTCTGAACATGATTAAGGCAGCAGCTGAGGGTCTGAAGGAGCTTTCCAGCCCAGAAGAAGCAGCTGAGCGTCGTGGCCTAACCGTCGGCGATATGTTCGTCGGAAAGGAGAACTAACGATGGCTAAGAACCTTAGCATCAAGCTTGTCCGTGGCGCTGTTGCAGGCGTCAAGAAGGACCAGACTGCTACGGTGAAGGCCCTCGGCCTCCACAAGATCGGCGATACCGTCGAGCAGCCTGACAACCCAAGCATTCGTGGAATGATCTTCAAGGTTAAACACCTTGTCGAGGTTGAAGAGAACTAGAGGTAGTAATAATGCAGCTCAATGATCTTCGCCCCGCAGTGGGTTCGCGCAAAAATCGTAAGCGCGTAGGTCGCGGTAATTCTTCAGGCAATGGTACTTTTGCCGGCCGCGGTATGAATGGTCAGCTCTCCCGCTCTGGTGGCGGTAAGGGCGCTGGCTTCGAGGGTGGACAGCAGCCACTGGCTATGCGTCTTCCTAAGCTTCCTGGTTTCACTAACCACAACCGTGTTGAGTACGCTCCAGTCAACGTTGCTCGTCTGAACGCTCTCTTTGCAGACGGCGAGACCGTAGACGCAGAGGCTCTGGTTGCTAAGGGAGTTATCAAGTACAACTTCATCCCAGTCAAGGTTCTGGGTGATGGCGAGCTTTCTAAGAAGCTCACTGTTAAGGTCGACAAGGTTTCCGCCTCCGCAAAGGCTAAGATCGAGGCGGCCGGTGGAAAGGTTGAGGCCGAGTAGTGAGTAAAGGAATCGCCAACGCATTTCGTGTTCCGGAACTAAGGGGAAAGATTCTCCTTACGGTACTGATTCTTCTTCTGTACCGTTTTGGTGCGTATCTTCCTGTGCCCGGTGCTCCATTCCAGCAGATGCTTTCTGTTTATCAGAATGGTCTTTGCTAAGAATGGCGCAATGGCCGTGCTTAACCTATTTTCGGGTGGCGCTCTTTCTCGCATGTCTGTTTTCAGTCTGGGCATCATGCCTTACATTACGGCTCAGATCATCTTCCAGATGATGCAGTCCGTTATTCCATCTCTTGGCGAGCTTGCTAAAGATGGTGAGAGCGGCCAGCGTAAGATTACGCAGTACACGCGTTATCTTACGGTTGGCTTAGCTCTGCTCAATGCAGTTGGTTACCTGTTCTTGTTTAAGAGCTATGGTGTATCTTTTGCATCTATGGAGGGCGTGCCTGAGGCACTTGAAAACTTCCTGGTAGTCTTTACCATGCTAGTTGGTGCCATCATTATTATGTGGCTCGGTGAGGTTATTACTCAGCAGGGTGTTGGCAACGGAATGAGTCTTATCATCTTTGCAAACATCATGGCTGGACTTCCAACAGCCCTTATTTCTTCAGTAGCTACTCGTGGAAACATTATTCTTACTGTTGTTACTGTTGTGGTTATGCTCGCTATTATTCCGCTCATTGTTTACATTGAGCGTGGTCAGCGTCGTATTCCTATCAACTATGCCAAGCGCGTTGTTGGTCGTCGTATGATGGGCGGTCAGTCAACTTACCTTCCAATTAAGGTAAACACTGCAGGCGTTGTACCAATCATCTTTGCATCTGCAATCCTGTACCTTCCTGCTCAGGTTGCTGTGTTCTTCCCAGGAGTAGAGTGGATTCAAAATCTTGCTACTTCACTTTCTTCTGGATGGGTTAACTGGGTTCTCTCAGTTATGTTCATTGTCTTCTTTGCATACTTCTACACCTCAATGGTGTTCAATCCAGAGGAGACAGCAGATCAGCTTAAGAAGCAGGGTGGTTTTATTCCTGGTGTTCGTCCAGGTACTGCTACTTCAACGTATATCAAGACTGTTATTGACAGAGTCACCCTCCCCGGTGCTATCTTTATGGCAGTTCTTGCAATCGTTCCAACCATTATTTTCTGGTTCACAGGCGATTCGTTGATACAGGCGTTTGGTGGAACTTCCGTCCTGATTATGGTCGGTGTTGCAATGGATACACTCTCTTCCATTGAGTCCCACCTTAAGATGCACAACTATGAGGGCTTCTTTAAGTAGTTCTTAATACGTAGCATAAAGGGGCCTGGAAACAGGCCCCTTTTATTATTTGAAAGGAAGGCGAAGCATGAACATTGTTCTTCTCGGCGCACCTGGCGCTGGCAAGGGTACACAGGCTCAGAAGCTCGTTGCAGAGTATGGACTTGCTCACATCTCAACCGGTGACCTTCTTCGTGCTGCTGTTAAAGCTCAGTCTGAGCTTGGCGTTAAGGCTAAAGAGTATATGGATGCTGGTCAACTTGTTCCAGATCAGCTTGTAATTGACCTGGTAAAAGAGCGCCTTTCCGCAGACGATGCAAAGGCTGGTTTTATTCTTGATGGCTTCCCACGCAACACCGCTCAGGCAGTAACCCTTGATTCTGAGCTTCAGAATATGGGTCTCAAGCTTGATGCAGCTCTGCTTGTTGCTGTTGAGCCAGAGGTTATTGTTGAGCGTCTTTCTTCTCGCCGTACGTGCAAAGAGTGTGGTTATACTGCACCTGCTGGTACAGAGACTTGTCCAAATTGCTCTGGTGAGATGTATCAGCGTGATGACGATAAGCCAGAGACTATTCGTAAGCGTCTTGATGTATACGAGAACCAGACTTCTCCTTTGATCGAGTACTACAAAGGACATGGAATTCTGAAGGAGGTCAACGGAGATCGTCCTGTTGACGAGGTATTCGCCGACGTAAAGACACTCCTCGCACTATGATTACGATAAAAACACCTGAACAAATCGAGGCAATGAAGGTGTCGGGCGCCCTTTCTAAGGCAGCCCTTCGTCGTGCTGGATCCATGATTAGACCTGGTGTTTCAACGCTCGAGATTGACCGCGCTGTTGAAGCTTTTATTAGACTTCATGGCGGAACCCCTACCTTTAAGGGCTACGGTGGATTCCCTGGATCTGTTTGCTCTTCTATTAACGAGCAGATTGTTCACGGTATTCCATCAGCAAACGTCATTTTGCAAGATGGCGATATTCTGACCATTGACACGGGTGCTACCGTTAACGGTTGGGCAGGAGATAACGCTTGGACGTTCTACTGCGGAACAGTTGACGAGAAAACCCAGGCACTTTGCGAGGTTACCCGCGATTGCCTTAAGGCAGGTATTGCAGCTGCTGTTCCTGGTGCTCGTCTTGGCGACGTTGGCCATGCAGTTCAGAAACTTGCCGAGGATAATGGCTATGGTGTCATTCGTGATTTTGTTGGTCATGGTATTGGTCGCAATCTTCACGAGGACCCAGAGGTCAGAAATTATGGTCGTGCAGGTAACGGCATTGTTCTTCGTGAGGGAATGGTAATTGCAATTGAGCCTATGATTGCTATGGGCACCTACGATTGCACCGTTCTTGAAAATGGTTGGACCGTTGTTACCGATGATGGCCTGCCATCAGCACATTATGAGAACACGGTTGCTATTACTGCCGATGGCCCCGTTATCGTTTCAGAAGATGAAGTTGGTCCATGGTGCGAGATGCAAGGCGGTCTTGAGTAACACATACCTTGTTCTTCTCGCTATCTAATTGTGTTGAAAAAATAAGTGATAGACGAGTGGCACATTTTTATGTATTATTGATAACCGCTGTCGATGTGTCGAGAGGATGAAAGTTGGCTAAACAAGACGCGATTGAGCTTGAAGGCAAGGTACTAGAACCCCTGCCAAACGCTATGTTTAACGTTGAGTTAGAGAACGGCAAGACCATCCTTTGCACCATCTCAGGTAAGATTCGAATGAATTACATTCGAATTCTCCCTGGTGATAAGGTTGTAGTAGAGATTTCTCCTTACGATCTTACCAGGGGTCGCATTACCTACCGTTATAAGTAAGTAATGCAAAAGCCTTGTGCCATGCATGAGGCTATCTGTGTCTTTGCGCACGTCGCAAGGGCATATGTACGTAAGTACAGTCGGTATTTCACGCCAGCGGCTGGGCGAGTATATAGTTCGTATCAGCAGAACCGAAAGGAAGACACATGAAGGTACGTCCTTCGGTAAAGAAGATGTGCGACAAGTGCAAAGTCATCCGTCGCCACGGTAAGGTTTACGTGATTTGCGAGAACCCGCGCCACAAGCAGCGTCAGGGCTAAGGAAGGAGCACCAAGTTGGCCCGTATTAACGGCGTCGACCTGCCACGCGATAAGCGTGTTGAGGTCGGACTCACCTATCTTTACGGCATTGGTCAGACTCGTGCAACCAAGATTTGCAACGAGACTGGTATCGATGTAAATACTCGCGTCAAAGACCTCACAGAGGAAGAAGTCACTAAGATTCGTGACTTTATTGACGCTCATTACACCACCGAGGGCGATCTTCGCCGCGAGGTGCGTCAGAATGTTGCCCGCCTGATGGAGATTGGCTGCTACCGCGGCCTCCGTCACCGCAAGGGCCTCCCTGTCCACGGTCAGCGTACCCACACTAACGCTCGTACTCGTAAGGGTAAGAAGCGTCAGGTGGGCGGCAAGAAGAAGTAGGCGAGGAGTAGCTAATGGCACAGAAAAAGAACGCTCGCACTACACGCGTCCGCCGCTCCGAGCGTAAAAACATTGCAGTGGGCCAGGCCCACATCAAGAGCACATTCAATAACACGATTGTCTCTATTTCCGATCCCCAGGGTAATGTAATTTCCTGGCAGTCCGGTGGTACCGTCGGCTTCAAGGGCTCTCGTAAGTCCACTCCTTTTGCTGCACAGCTTGCAGCAGAGGCAGCAGCAAAGGCAGCAATGGAGCACGGTCTCCACAAGGTAGCTGTTTTTGTTAAGGGCCCAGGCTCTGGTCGCGAGACCGCAATCCGTTCCCTTCAGGCAGCAGGCCTCGAGGTTTCGGGTATTCAGGATAAGACACCTATTGCACACAACGGCTGCCGTCCTAAAAAGCGCCGTCGCAACTAGCACGAAAGGACAAGCAAATGGCAATTGATAGGACCCCGGTCCTTAAAAGATGTCGTCAGCTTGGCATCGATCCCGTTGTGATGGGGATCAATAAGACTTCTAACCGTGAGCCACGTCGCCGTCGTCGCCAGGAGAGCGAGTACGGTATGCAGCTCCGTGAGAAGCAGAAGGCTAAGTTCATTTACGGCGTCCTTGAGAACCAGTTCCACGGTTACTATGAGATGGCTAAGAAAAACCCAGGCATTACTGGTGACAACCTGATGAGCATCCTTGAGACTCGTCTTGACAACGTCATCTTCCGCCTTGGCTTTGCTCGTACACGTAAAGAGGCTCGTCAGACTGTCCGTCACGGTCATATCACCGTTAACGGTCAGCGCGTTGACATTCCTTCTTATCGCGTAAAGAGCGGCGATGTTATCGCTGTTGCTTCCAAGGCAAAGGATCTTCTTCCAATCAAGGAAGCTCTCATTTCCTCCGAGCACATGGCAGTTCCTGCATGGCTTGAGGTTGACATTGAGAAGCTGCAGGGCACTGTTCTTCAGCTTCCAACCCGCGATCAGATCGACCTTGAGATTGACGCACAGCTGATCGTCGAGCTCTACTCCAAGTAAGCCCGACCCGTTTTGGAGGTAGCAATGTCCGAATTTATCCGACCAAACGTGTCGGTAGATGAAATCGGCGCAAACGTCGCTCGTGTGAGCGTAGAGCCGCTTGAGCGTGGCTATGGTGACACGCTTGGCAACTCCCTCCGCCGCGTACTGCTTTCCTCTCTTGAGGGAGCTGCGGTTGAGGCCATCCAGATTGATGGCGTTCAGCATGAGTTCACTACGGTTGAAGGCGTCTATGAGGACGTTACTGACATCGTTCTGAACGTTAAGGGCCTAGTTTTCCGCAACACCAACAACTCTGATGAGGCTGAGGCTTCCATCTCTGTTGAGGGTCCTTGCACAGTCACTGGTGCTGATCTTGATGTTCCTATGGGCTATGAGCTGGTCAACCCAGCTCAGCACATTTGCACTCTTGCTGAGGGAGCTCATCTTTCCATGAGACTTCGCCTTGGTAATGGTCGCGGTTATGTTTCCGGTGAGGATAACGAGCGTGAGAGTGATCCAATTGGATTCATTCACGTTGACTCGATCTTCTCGCCAGTTCGCCGCTGCGCTAAGGCTGTTGAGCCTTGCCGTGTTGGCCGTCACACCGACTATGATCGTCTGGTGCTTGAGGTTGAGACCAATGGTGCAATCAGCCCTCGCGAGGCTGTCGTTGAGGCTGCAAACATCATTAACCAGCACATGAGCGCATTCATGGGACTTACTGATTTTGACGAGACTCAGGAAGAGGCTTCGATTTTTGCTAAGGCAGACGTCGAGGACGATTCCGAGCTTGAGAAGCAGGTTGAGGATCTGGACCTTTCCGTCCGTTCTTACAACTGCCTCAAGCGTGCAGGAATTCACTCTGTCCGTCAGCTCGTTGATTTCTCTGAGAACGATCTTCTCAACATCAGAAACTTTGGTGTTAAGTCTATTGAAGAAGTCAAGGAAAAGCTCGAGAGCATGGGCCTGTCCCTTAAGGCTTAGTCGCGCCTTGTCACGCATAGGAGAATGTAAATTATGAGGCACAATAAGAAGAGGGGCATGAAGCTTGGTACTGATGCTAGCCACACCAAGGCCATCAAGAAGAGCCTGATCCAAGCCCTTTTCACTAACGATCGTATTAAGACTCTTGACGTCCGCGCTAAGGCAGTTCGCGGCGAGGTCGACAAGGTCATCACTTGGGCAAAGCGCGGCGACCTTCACGCTCGTCGTCTTGCTATGGCCAAGGTTGGTAACGCAGAGCTTGTCCGTGAGGTATTTGACAAGGCTGCTCAGGGTATGTGGGCTGACCGCAACGGCGGCTACACCCGTATCATGAAGCTTGGTCCTCGTAAGGGTGATGCTTCTGAGGTTGTTATCCTTGAGCTTGTTACCGAGCCAGTTCAGCCAAAGGCTTCTAACAAGAAGGCTAAGGCTACCAAGGTTGCTCCTGCTCCTGTAAAGGAAGAGGAGACCGAGGCTCCAGCAGAGGAGACCGAGCAGACCGAAGAGGCTGCAGAGTAACTTCTGTCAAAGTGAATCTGAAGAGGTCCTGGCTTTTTGCTGGGACCTCTTTTTCAAATAAAGGAGGGTTGTCATGATTGAGTTTAAAAACGTATCTTTCGCATACGGTACGTTAGCTGCTGCGCAATCGATGACTGACTCTGCTTCTGAAGATGCCATAGGAGCCACTGAGAGCCAATCTCTGTACCCAATGGCACTAACCCTTGATAACGTTTCATTTACCTTAAAGCCGGGCTCTAGAACGGTTGTGCTTGGCCACAATGGTTCAGGCAAGTCAACGCTTGCAAATCTATGTAATGCATCACTTTTTCCTCTATCTGGAGAGGTTTTAGTAGACGGCAATTCAGTTGCTGTAGTGCCGTCTACTCAGATTTCTTCCGTTGTGGGAATGGTTCGCCAAGATCCAACAGCGCAGCTTGTTTGTGCAACTGTCTTTGATGAAGTTGCCTTTGGCCCTGCTAATCTTGGTTTGCCAAAAGAAGAGATAGTTTCTCGCGTTACTCAAACACTTGACCTTTGTGGCATTGCTGACTTGGCCAACGCCCAAACACACACGCTTTCTGGAGGCCAACAGCAGCTCGTTTCTATTGCAGCAGCGCTTTCAGTGCATCCACGTTATCTGGTGCTTGATGAGGCATTTGCGCAGCTTGATACTCGATTCAGAAATCACCTTTCTAAGCTGGTAAATACCCTTGTTGCAAACGGGATGGGTGTGCTCGAGATTTCTCATTCGTTTGAGTCTCTTCCCGGGGCTGACCAGGTACTTGTTTTGGAGAAAGGCCAGCTAGTTTGGACAGGGACTCCTACAGAGTTTCTCTTGGATGCAAACGCAATCGCAAGCGCTGGCTTTGATGATGTACTCACAGCAACAGCGCAGATAGCTGCACAGGCTGGCTATAAGTTTGATGTGCCTTTTAACGCATCAGAGTTTGTTGCGTTTCTTGTTCAGAACAGCCTTGCGTTTGATGCTTTGGATACCCTTGTGTATCAGCGCGCCCTTGAGGTGGTGCGAGCAAACAACTATGACGGAATCCAGGCGCTTGGAGAGGCGCACGAGCTGGCAATTTGTGGTGTATCTCATGCGTTTGACAAGCCCGTTCTGCATGACGTGACGCTTTCCTCTACGGGAGAGCTTCTTGTTATGGTAGGCGCTTCTGGCTCTGGAAAAACAACCTGCGCCCGCATAGCTGCTGGCCTCATAGAGGCTGATACCGGGCACGCAACAATCGATGCGCGACTGGTGTGCCCTGGAGATGTCGGCATGTGTTTTCAGCGCCCCCAGGATCAACTCTTTGCCCAAAGTGTTGCTGAAGATATCGCGTTTGGTCCAAATAACAAGGGTTTCTCGCCAGATGATGTTGAGGCGCTTGTCGCGTTTGCGGCAGCACGTGTGGGGCTTGACCAGCAGGTCATGGATGCGTCTCCGCTGACGCTTTCTGGTGGCCAGGCTCGTCGCGCAGCGCTTGCAGGAACGCTGGCCTGCGCAACGTACGCGGTAGTGTTTGATGAGGCAACGTCTGGACTTGATGGCGAGGCGCGCTCGCAGGTACTGCATCTTGCTCGCGAGCTGGCAAACGAGGGCAAAGCGGTTCTTGCAATCACCCATGATGTAAGCGAATGGCTTCCTTTTGCTGACAGAGTAGTGTTTCTCGAGAAGGGCTGTGTTGTTGCAGACGTCAACGTGCAAGAAGCACAGACAACCCCAGAGATATACGAGGCTGCGCAGCTTGATTGCCCACTGTTTGTAAGCGTATTGCATGAGCTTTTGGAGGCCTGCTATGTCTAAGTGCCCCTGTGCTCTGCTTAAGCACTTCTCGCTTGCTTCATTGACAGCGCAGACAAAAATCGTTGCCACTTTTGTGGGTATTGTTGCTCTCTTCTCAGTACAACAGCCACTTGCCTTTGCGGTGTTCGCCTTGATTTGCGTGAGTCTTTTGTGGAGTGCTCGTGTAAGCTTGCCAGAGTTTTTGCGCGTAGCAAAGCCTGCAGCGTTCATTCTGCTTATATCATTTGTTGCCAATACGCTGGTGTTTATTGGACATCCCGATATCATTTTCTCTGGATCAGTTGGTCTTTCTGTGGCAGGTTTTTACAGAAGCACCGTAGCTATTGCCCGCGTGTTGCTTGCCTTGGCGCTGGTTTTATCGGTTGCGTCAACAACTACACCTACGCAGCTTGCTGATGGCTTTTCTGTACTGTTGCTGCCGCTGCGCATTATTCGTGTTGACGTTGATGGTTTGAGCATTGTGCTCTCAATTGCTCTGAGGGCAATTCCGCTTACCTTAGAAGAACTCGACAGAATTAGAGCAGCTCAGAGGGCGCGTGGATTCAATTTTGAATCGGGTAGTATTGTTGAGCGCATCAAAAAGTGGTTTACGCTTTTGGTGCCACTGACCGTCTCGCTCTTTCAGCGCGCAGATCAGATGGCGCAAACAATGACAGATCGCTGTCTTGGTGCAGCAAAACGTACGCGTATCTCTGCAAAAATGCAGCTTGTTGACTGGGTAGTGTTGCTGCTGTGGGTTGCACTGTGCTTTGGTCTTACAACGCTGTAGTAATCTTGCATTGCAGGTACTGCCTTGCATTGCTGTAGCGGTCTTGTGTCCAGCAGCTGCAATGAGTGCGTCAACTTTGAGCCTACGATACAATCACTCTAGTGGGCAAAGTCATTCCAGGGAGCTTCATGAACTCAGAAACATCACAGAATATTGCATCAAATTGCAGTTTTGATGCATGCGAGGAGTCTTCGGCTGAACCTTCAGTTCCTGAGACTCTCGCTAAAGCTTCTTCTGAGCCTGAAGCCACGCTTGTTATCCAGCTAGGTTATCGCGGCGCTGCATTCTGCGGCTTTGCCGAGCAGCCCACTCAGCGCACCGTGGCAGGCGACCTTCGCCGCGCGCTTCAGACCGTTTTGCGCAGAGAGGTCGAGCTCACCTGCGCGGGCAGAACCGACGCCGGCGTGCACGCCCAGGCCCAGTACGTGAGCCTGCCTGTGTACGGCGCTGAGCTGGCGCTGTCTGGCGAGAAACTCGTCCGCTCGCTCACCGCTCTGACCGACGATGACATCTCTATCCGACAACTCTTTCGTGCCCCACAGGGTTTCTCGGCACGCTTTGATGCCCAGGCTCGCTCGTACCGCTATCGCATTTGTGCAGATAGCGCTCGTCCCGTGCTGGGCTGGGACCACGTGTGGTGGTACAACGGTCACTTGGATGCAGAGCTTATGGACAAGGCGGCGCAGGCGCTGGTGGGAGAGCACGATTTCAAGAGCTTCTGCAAGGCAATTTCTGCCGAGGGCAAGCCAACGCATCGTTTTGTGGAGCGCCTTACCGTTGAAGAAATTGAAGAGGCTGGCGAGAAACTCATTGCAGTTGATATTACGGGTAACGCCTTCTTGCATAACATGGTGCGCACGATTGTGGGCACACTGGTTGAGATTGGCCGAGGTCACAGGCCTGTTGAGTGGATCGACGAGGTTCTAGCTGCTCAGAATAGAATTGCTGCTGGCAGTTGTGCACCTGCTCAGGGCCTCACGTTTGAGAGCGTTCGCTATCCAGAGGGTGTTTTGCAACCCTGGTAGCGCTTTCGGTTCCTTGATTGCGTCGTAGTTTCTGTGTGCCAATCCAGCTCCATCGGTCTTCTCGCGCCGTTTACGAAGTCTTTTCTACCACTTGTATTGTGTGCGGTGGTTTCCCTCGCAAAGAAATAGCATCATAGAAGAGAGCGTCTTTTTTAGGAGCTCTTGCAGAACTGATGAACAGTGAGGCAGGGAGCCGCTATGTTTAGGAAAAGAGAAAGATTCGAGCGCAGTGATGTTCCGCGTGAGAATCCCTATACCAACGTGATTGGCCTTGCCGTAATTGCCATTGTTGCAGTTCTTGTAGGCATTGTTGTTGTAACTCTTTGGGATCGCGCGCAGCTTGAGTCTCACTTGGGAGATCATGGGCTTAACAAGGCTGTAAAGAGCCAAAGTGTTTCAGGCAATCCGGATGGCACTACACAATCTGATGATGACTTTCTTACCTATGCCGTTATCAGCACAAATTCGCTTAAGGCAGGGGAGTCGACGCTTCAGTCTGTACGGCTTTTGGTCATTGATCGCACGCAGGGAACCGGCCATATAGTGTCTATTCCTACTGATGTGTATGCAGAAGTAGACTCAAACGCTAAAACACTGGCAGATATTTACAAAGATGACGGTCAGATCGCTTTTGTTAGCGCACTTGCTTCTGTCACCAACATTAAGATTACACACGTTATCATTGCCACAGATGATGTGTGGGAGAAAATCTCGGCACTTTCTGGTTCGGGCGCTCGTTCACTGGTAAGCAATGCTTCTAGTTTGTTGTCTTCAATGATTACCGATATGAAGCCCAATCAGCTTCTTGAGCTTGTAGAGATTGTGCAGCCAATTGGCGTGTCTAATCTTGAGCATGATGAAGCTCCTGTTGTTGAAGGTTCAAGTGGCACTACCGTTGACCCTACGGCCTTAGGAAAGCTTGTTGGTATGCTCGTATAGACGTTATGGGCGTTGTGTGTAGCGCCGCCCCTACAAAATGGTCAGATGTCCACATAACAGCAGTTAAACACGTTATGTGGAGAGATTTTGATAGAATAAAAATGTCTTTTTAATTCACTTTTTATGGGTAAACTGGTATCTAAAATTTAGGACCAGTTTGGGGGATGTGGAATGCACGAGCGCTCATACAATCCACATATGATTTCGGTTCTCATGGCCGCTGATAATGATGCTGATGCTATTAGAACGGTAATTAGGCAACTTCAAGAGCAGACATACCCTCATTGGGAGCTCATCATCGTTGACAACAGTTCCGATCCCCAGATTGCTCGCATGTTAGATAACCTTGCCAATCAAGAGCCTCGTTTAGATGTCTTGTGCCAATCGGGCATTAGCCATTTTGTTGCACTTGAGATTGCTCAGGGTCGTGCTCGCGGAGCCTATACGCTTACCACTGAGCCTTCTTATAGGTTTAATTCCCACGTTTTACAGGAGCTTTATTCTGCAGCTACCGCTTTGGGTCCTGTTGGTTCACCTAAAGCAGCAGATATTGTTATTGCGCACATGAAAACCGCCAATGCGCCTATGGAATGCAAAAAAGCTTTTGGTGCAAAAGCCTCTACATTGTTGCAGGTATTTGAGGAATCGCAGCTTCCTTATTTGACGTCTATGAGCGGAAAGCTGTGCTCAACACGTATTCTGACCGAGATTAAGCATGAGCCAGAAACTGATGGCGAGTGCAATTTTGTTGGCTATTGCTTTGAGATTGCAAAACATGTTACGTACGCCCCAAAAGCAATTTTTGTTGATGTACCAGTGGAATCTTCCAAGGAAGAAAAAACCATTGCTGCTTCTATGGACAAGCTTACTCAGGAGCGTCAGGCGCTCATGGCCCTTGCCAAACATCTTGGCTTTGCAAACTCCAAAAAAGTTCAAAAGTTGATTAGTCGCTACCTAATCAGCAAACTTCTTAAAAGCATGTATCCTATATTCAACGAAGAATCCCAGCTCAGCCATGAGGAAAAAGAAAACTTTATTGTCAAGATTCTTTCTAGTCCTGTAGCGCACCTTATTGTCACTGAAGCAACTTCTCCGCGACTGGTAGCTCATGCCTTGCTTGGTGCTATTTTGTCTACTACAACACGAGCTCGTTATGCCTATGTACGTAGAGCCGTATGGTATGCACGTTTTATGCGCATTCCACTTGTATAAACTGCAGTGACACATAAGCAGCATCAAATTTAAGTGTGTGATTCTAGAGTAGCCTGGCGATTTGTGTTTAGATCAAGCCTCTAGAACCAAATCTTAACGCCTGTCCATGAGCGCTTTAAACGTCTGTGCTATGCCGTCATTTTTGACACGGAAAAATCCCTCTTTGGCTAGATATGCATAGCGTGCAAACTTGTTATCTTTTGGCAGAGCAATACCTCTCACCTGCGCAAAGAAAGCTTTTCCAGAGCCTGAGATTGCTGGGTTTTCAAACACGCGCTTTGCGTCCATGCGCTCAAAGCTCTTGGCGAGAAGATCGTGCACTTCTGAGTCAGTCTCACCTGCAGCATCATGTTCTTCTCGCCAGGTAAGCGCGTCTTTTGTAAGCAGCGCGTAGTTGATGCCGCGTAGCGTGAGCGCGTTGAGTACCACGTCTGAGGTAATGTTGCGCTCGTCCACAACATCCATCATGTCGTTCCAGCGCTCAAGTGGGATTTTAGGCTGACGCTGCGCAAAGGTAGCGGCTTCTGCATAGCCATTCTCGCGATAGTTGTAGAGCGCAGAGTCTGCGTACACTATGCGAGCTCCGCAGCAATGCGAGGCAATGAGGAAGGGATTGTCCACCCAGCCTGCACCTGGGACTTCTTTGAAGTTGATGTGGTTTTGGGTCAAGAATTCCTTGCGATAGAGCGCCGTCCAAATGGCAGGATGGTGCAGCAGAAGCTGTGCCATTTGATCAATTGGACAAGGCTGCTGCTTGGGTTTGACGCGGCCCTTATATGCGCAGGGAACTCTGTACTCGGCAGCGCCGGCAGCAGCTCTAAACTGCGACTTTGCTCCTGCTCGACCATTTTTCTGATTGCCAAATACGCGCCAATAGGCAGAGCGGGCAATATCTACCTTGTCTTCTCCGCCGTTTGCCTGGATAAGATCAACAAGCTCTTGAACCATGGTTGGCTCAAGGTAATCGTCAGGCTCAACAATACCCACCCATGAGCCGTGAGCTGCGGCAATGCCACGATTGCACGTTGCTCCGTAACCCTCATTTTCTTTGTCGATGATGACAATGCGACCATCACGGGCAGCGTATGCTTCCAAAAGAGCTAGAGACGAGTCAGTTGAGCCATCGTTGAGGCAGATAATCTCCAGGTTTGTGTAGCTCTGTGATTGAATACTTGCCAGGCATTGCTCCAGATAGTCTGCAACGTTGTATATGGGCACAACAAGAGAAACCAAAGGTTGGTGGTTTTGAGCGTGACTCATCTAAACTCCTTTTGATTGCTGCTTTATACTATATAGGCATCAACTCACTCACGAAGTCACATTTTGAGGAAATATGAAGCGCACCGCCCTTGTCATAGTCACCTTTAAACGCCAGGAATTGCTTTCCAACCTGCTCAATTCCATTACGCAGCTCACGCAGGCTCCATGGCGCATCATTGTTGTGGACAACGAAAACTCCTCTGAGACAGCCTCTCTTGTGTCGGAGTTTTCGGAGAAGGTCAAAACCACGTGGGGAGAAACCACTGATGATCTCGACGCTCATGGTGGCACTAATCGCGTGTGTTACGTCCCTATGGAGCAAAACACTGGAGGCTCCGGCGGTTTCTCTGAGGGTGTGCGCGTAGGTTATGAGCTGGGCGCCGAGTGGTTCTGGGTTATGGACGATGACGTAGCTGTGCTGCCTGATGGTCTTGATAAGCTTGACGCATGGTCAGATAAGGCTGAGGTTATCCAAGGTCAGCGCTACGACTTTGATGGTGGTCCTTTCTTCTGGCAGTATCGCTTTAGCACCGCCCTAGGCATCTACAATCCGCTGGCAAAGGCTGGCTTTGACGGTGTGCCTTATCGCGAGTGCAATGTGATGTGCTTTGAGGGCGCCTGCTTTAAGCGCTCTGTAGTGCAGAAGATTGGCTTACCTGACGCGCGCTTCTTTATCTACTGGGATGACGCCTTATATGGCTATTTGGCCAGCAAGGTAACGCAGCCTATTTTGATTCCAGACTTTGTTCTTTCAAGATGTCGAGAAGTTCCTGGTCAGAGTATTGGTTCTGTGCGTCAGCTTAATTCAACCTCTGATATGACGCGCTATTACATCACACGTAACCGCGGCTATATTGCCCGTTACTTCCAGGTTCACGGTGATTACAACCCCGTGCTCTTTGGTGTTGGTACTGCGCTGACCTTTGCAAAAGAGATTATTCGACTCATTTTGGTAGATAGAGCGCACTTCTCGTCTGGCCTTTCTCGCCTTATAAAGGGCTGGAAGGATGCACGCCTTATCTATAAAGACGCAACCTGGCGTCCACAGCCTCCATTAGACTAGCCATCAAAGCCGGCATTTTGTGTCGGCTTTTTTAGTCCCCAAATGCTCAACACAAGTGAGTACTGAGGGACGAATTGTGGCGCATTTGTGAAAGGCGACGAATGCCTACTTACAAAAAATCGAATTATTTTATGACCATTAATAAATTTTGTAATTAGCGAAGTTTCTAGCTAATTTTCTACCTGCAGAGATATTGGCTGCCGCAACGTGTCAATACATAATTTTGTATTCGTGTGGAAATTTCACAATATATTGTTATAGTTCTCGAACCCAAACACTATAACTTGTGGCATAGTAGTTTCCATCACACAAGCGGGTTCCCAACTACTTCGCTTAGGCAAAAGCTTAGAAACCGCAGTGATAATCCAATTAAACACGCATGAAAGCGTTGCTTTCACCAACGTTTGTTCAAGGAGTTTGCACATGAAGATTATCAAGCGCAATGGCTCAGAGGTCACCTTCGAGGTTGAGAAGATTGTTAACGCAATCGCTAAGGCTAACGCAGAGGTCCCTGAGGATCAGCGCCTGACTGAGCGTGAGATTCAGTTTGCTTCTCTCAACGTTACCGATGAGTGCGAGAAGGCTGGACACACCGTCACCGTCGAGGAGGTCCAGGACCTTGTCGAGGATCAGCTCATGGCTCTTGACCGCTTTGAGGTTGCTCGTAAGTACATCATTTACCGCTACATCCAGAACCAGAAGCGTCATAAGAACACCACCGATGACAAGATTCTGTCTCTGATTGAGTGCAACAACGAGGAAGTCAAGCAGGAGAACTCCAACAAGAATCCTACTGTTGTTTCTGTTCAGCGTGATTACATGGCTGGTGAGGTTTCTAAGGACCTCGTTCAGCGTGAGCTTCTTCCAGAGGATATTGTTGCTGCTCACAACGAGGGTCTCATCCACTTCCACGATTCCGATTACTTTGCACAGCACATGCACAACTGTGACCTCATCAACCTTGATGACATGCTGCAGAACGGCACTGTTATCTCCGGTACTCTGATTGAGCGTCCACACAGCTTCTCCACTGCATGCAACATTGCAACTCAGATCATTGCTCAGGTAGCATCCTGCCAGTACGGTGGTCAGTCCATCTCCTTGGCTCACCTTGCTCCTTTTGTTGATGTTTCTCGTAAGAAGATCCGCAAGACCGTTATGGAGGAGATGAACTCCGTCGGTGTTGAGCTCTCTGCTGAGCAGCTCAACGAGATGGTTGAGAAGCGCCTTCGTGATGAGGTTTCTCGTGGCGTTCAGACCATTCAGTACCAGGTTGTCACTTTGATGACCACCAACGGCCAGGCTCCTTTCATTACTGTCTTCATGTATCTCAACGAGGCAAAGAATGAGCAGGAGAAGCAGGACCTTGCACTCATCATTGAGGAGATGCTCCGTCAGCGTTACCAGGGCGTAAAGAACGAGGAGGGTGTTTGGATTACTCCTGCATTCCCTAAGCTCATCTACGTTCTTGAAGAGGACAACGTTTACGAGGATTCCAAGTACTACTACCTCACTCAGATGGCTGCAAAGTGCACCGCTCGCCGCCTTGTCCCTGACTACATCTCTGAGAAGAAGATGAAGGAGTACAAGCTTTCTAAGGGCGAGAAGGAAGGCGAGGGCGATACCTTCACTTGCATGGGCTGCCGTTCCTTCCTGACTCCAGACCGTTCTGGTAATGGCTTCAACAACGTTGCTCGCGCAAAGAACTATGAGCCAAACAAGCCTAAGTATTACGGCCGCTTCAACCAGGGTGTTGTAACTATCAACCTTCCTGACGTTGCTCTTTCTGCTGGTCGCGATATGGACAAGTTCTGGAAGATCTTTGATGAGCGTCTTGAGCTTTGCCACCGTGCACTCCGCGCTCGTCACGATCGCCTGAAGGGTACCCTGTCCGATGCTGCTCCAATCCTTTGGCAGTACGGCGCACTTGCTCGCCTGGACAAGGGTGAGGTTATCGATCCTTTGCTTTACGGCGGATATTCCACTATCTCCCTTGGTTATGCAGGCCTATACGAGTGCGTTAAGGCTATGACTGGTCACAGCCACACTGACAAAGAGGCAACTCCATTTGCACTCCAGGTTATGCAGCACATGAACGATAAGTGCACCGAGTGGAAGGAAGCAGAGGATATCGATTACTCCCTCTACGGAACTCCTCTTGAGTCCACTACCTACAAGTTTGCTAAGGCACTTCAGCGTCGCTTTGGTGTTATCCCAGGCATCACCGATAAGGGCTACATCACCAACAGCTACCACGTCCACGTTGCAGAAGAGATTGACGCATTCCAGAAGCTCCAGTTTGAGTCTGAGTTCCAGCGTCTTTCCCCAGGTGGAGCAATCTCTTACGTTGAGGTTCCTAACATGCAGGACAACATCGAGGCTGTTCTTAGCGTCATGCAGTTCATCTATGACCACATTATGTATGCAGAGCTCAACACCAAGTCTGACTTCTGCCAGGAGTGCGGTTATGACGGTGAGATTCAGATTGTCGAGGAGGACGGCAAGCTGGTTTGGGAGTGCCCACACTGCGGCAACCGTGACCAGACCAAGATGAACGTTGCTCGTCGTACCTGTGGCTATATTGGTACCCAGTTCTGGAACCAGGGCCGTACCCAGGAGATCAAGGACCGCGTCCTTCACCTCTAAGTTTTAAGTACCAGACAAACGAGCAGAAGTGCGCCTTGGCCCTTCTGCTCGTTTTTATTATCTCTATCAGGCAACATCCACAATATGTGGATGTTGCCCATCAAAGGTTATGTATGAACTATTCAAATATTAAGTTTTCAGATATTGCAAATGGTGTTGGCGTAAGAACAACTCTGTTTGTTTCGGGCTGCCGTCTGCACTGTGAAGGCTGCTTTAATTACGAGGCGTGGGACTTCAAGAGCGGCGGAGAGTTTACTCCAGAAGTTGAGCAAGAGATTATTGACTCTCTTGCACCTGTCTATATCAACGGTCTTTCCATCCTTGGTGGAGAGCCCTTTGAGCCAGAAAACCAAGAAGGTCTTGTTGAGTTTGTCGAGAAGGTCAGAGCCACCTATCCACAAAAGAGCATTTGGATGTATTCGGGTCACACCTGGGATCAGCTGACCGAGGGAAAGTGGCACACAGAGTACACTGACCGCATTCTGTCTTGTATTGATGTACTGGTGGACGGTCCATGGGTTCAGAGTCTCCACGATATTACCTTGCGTTTTAGAGGCTCTTCCAACCAGCGTCTTATTGATGTTCCTAAAACTCTTGCTTCAGGAGAGATTACACTTTGGTCCGATGGACCTATGCTGAGCTCTCGTGAGATGTAAGAGCTCCAAAGCGCAAAAAAGCCCGCGTATGCGGTCTTTTTGTTTAGGGTCGTGTTGTATAGAGAGCTTTAGTTTTCTGAAGAAGTTTGGGGCTCTGCGGGTTTCTCGCCAAGCTCACTGATAAAGATTGCAACAAAAATAACAATAAAGCCCAGGAAAATCGTAGGGGTAATAACTTCAGCAAGGAAGATAACGCCAAAAACTGCTGCAAAAATACTGTCCAGAGAAATAATTAGTGAGGCCTGAACAGGAGCAACTGACTTCTGTGCGCGGTTCTGCAAAACACCAGTCAGCGCAGTTGCAATAAGAGTGATGTAGGCGAGGGCAACCCAGGCATTTGTGGGCAATACCGCAAAATTGGGAACCGTTTCAAAGCAAAGCGCGTAGGCAAGGCAGGGAAGGGCGCTCACACCAAGCTGCACCACCGTAAGCGTGATGATGTCGTATTTGTGAGAAAGCTCGGCAATAAGGACAAAGTCAAAGGCAAAAATAATAGCTGAGAGCAATGTCATCTGCTCGCCCAAGCCAAACGAGAACGAAAAATCAGTGCCCAGTGAGATAAGACCAATGCCAGCTACGCATAAAAAGGCTGCAAAAATACTGCTTCCATGAGGTTTTTTCTTTGCGATAAGCCAGTTTACAAACGGAATCATCGCGCAATAAATTGATGCAATAAAGGCGGCTTTACCTGCAGTGGTATAAGCAAGAGCTCCATTTTGGAACAGATATCCTAAACCGTTAAGAACGCCTAAAAGCACGCCGTATTTGATATGTGTGGCATCTAAGTGCTCTTTGAGATTTTTTCTAAAGATAATGGCAACAATACCTACAGCAAAGACAAAACGTAAGGTCATGAGCCAAGCTGCCGAGATATAACTAAGTGCATCTTTGATAACGACAAATGACCCGCCCCAGATAAGTGCGCAGACAAGAAGAGCAAACTTCCATACAAGCGCAGAAGAAGTATCTAGTGTGAGTCTGGAAGAGTTTGTAGTAGAAAGATCTGATGATGCCACGCGCTATCCATTCCTGTCGAAGGTAAAAGTTAAGGTATAGGTAGTGTTCTGAGAAAATCAAACGCGTGCAAGTATACGTGATTTTGCACTTGGAACGCCCCACAAGCAGCATAAAAATGAGATTAGAAGTATACTCACATCTGCAAGAAAAATAAGTGTATGCGATTGTTTTATGCAAGAAGATATTTCAAGGAGACTTGTATGTCCAACTACGTTTTGACCTGTTGTTCTACGGCCGATGTAAGTGAGAAGTACCTTCAGTCACGAGATGTGAAATACGTATATTTCAACTACGAACTTGATGGTGTTCAGTGCAAGGATGACTTTGGTCGCACTAATGCACCAGCTGATCTCTTTAAAAAGATGCTTGCAGGTGCTGAGTGCCGCACTTCGCAGGTATCAATTGGTGAGTACATGGCCTTCTGGCGTCCTTTCCTGGAGGAAGGCAAAGACGTTCTTCATGTTTCGTTGAGCTCAGGCGTTTCTGGAACATACGAGTCTGCTTGCCAGGCAAAGGTAGAAATTGAGCAGGAGTTCCCTGACAGAAAGATTGAGGTTATTGACTCTCTGCAGGCATCTTCTGGCTATGGTCTCTTGGTAGATGGTCTTGCCGATAAACGCGATGAAGGCCTGTCTTTTGACGAGGCAGTTGCATGGGCTAAAGAAGCACGTCATCGTGTGTATGGCTGGTTCTTCTCTACAGATTTGACCTTCTTTGTTCGCGGCGGTCGCATTTCTAAGACAGCTGGCCTGCTTGGCGGCATGCTTAACATTTGTCCTGTTATGGATGTCGAGGCCGACGGCTCTTTGGCTGTTAAAGAGAAGGCACGTGGCAAAAAGAAGGCAATTGCTCGCGTTGTCGAGATTATGACTCAAACTGCAGAGCAGGGCAGTGCTTACGCACGTAAAGTGTTTATCTCTAACTCTGAGTGCGCAACTGACGCCCAGGCTGTCAAAGAGCTTATTCAAGAAAAGCTTCCACAGACCGGTGATATCAACATCTTTACCATTGGTGCAACTATTGGCGTTCATACTGGTCCTGGAACTGTTGCAACATTCTGGTGGGGAGAAGAACCTCGCGCTTAAGATGTTGTTCGAGTAGGTAAGAAAGGTTTTTAAGCATGGTTAATTTTGAGTACGTTGTACCTACTCAGGTGGTTTTTGGAAAAGATACGCAACTTCGTGTAGCAGAGCTTGTCTCTGCTCACGGAGGTACCAAGGTGCTAGTGCATTTTGGTGGCAATCACGTGGTAAAGAGCGGATTGCTTGACCAGATCCACCAGCTTCTAAGCAATGCTGGAATTGCTTTTGTTGATTGTGGTGGAGTTGTCCCTAATCCTCGATTAGAGCTTGCAGAAGAAGCTGTAGAGCTGGGCAAACGCGAGGGTGTTGACTTCATTTTGGCTATCGGCGGCGGATCTGTTATGGATTCCGCTAAGGCTATTGCATACGGCTTAGCCAATGAAGTCTCTCTTGAAGACCTCTATTTGCATAAGGTCAGTGTTTCAAAGGCAGCTCCTCTTGGTGTCATTTCTACTATCGCAGGGACTGGCTCTGAGACCTCAGATTCTTCTGTCATGAACATTACGCTGGCCGACGGTCGCGTGCTTAAACGTTCTTATCACCATCAGAGCGGTCGTCCTTGTTTTGCCATCATGAATCCAGAGCTCACTTACTCTGTAAGCGCTTATCAGACGGCGTCAACAGGCGCAGATATCATGATGCATACCATGGAGCGCTACTTTACGCTCGAGAAGGACGTGGCGCTCACTGACGAGCTTGCCGAGGGACTCTTGCGTACCGTAAAAGAAGCTGTTCTGGTTGCTGTCAAAGAGCCAGAGAACTACGCTGCACGAGCAGATTTGCTCTGGGCCTCGTCGCTTTCTCACTGCGGACTTACCGGCACTGGTCGCGTAAGCGATTTTGCCTCTCATGCAATTGAGCATGAGCTCAGCGCAAAGTATGACGTAGCTCATGGTGCTGGACTCACGGCTATTTGGGCAAGCTGGGCTCGCTACGTTATGCGTCAAGATCCAGAGCGCTTTGCACAGTTTGCCGTCAATGTTTTTGGAGTTCAAAACAACTTCCATAATCCTGTCGCTACAGGCCTTGCAGGAATTGAAGCTTGGAATCAGTGGTGTCATGCAATTGGTATGCCAACCTCCCTTGCTGAGCTTGGAGTAGACCCTTCAGAAGAGGATATTCTTCAGATGGCTGAAGGCACTATTGACGCTCGCGGTGGAGATCATGCAGGTAACTTTATGCAGCTTAAAACAGCAGATGTTCAACAGATTCTGAGGATGGCTCTAAAGTAAAGTTTCTCAAGGTAAATTTTGTTTCATTGCGGGTATTATTACTACATACGAAGTTACTGAGCCACTAAGCTCAAACATACGGAAGGAAGATTCATGAGCGGTTTTGTTAAAGCAGACAACGTTTTTGTTAATCAGAACGCAGCGAGCCGTAATGATGTCCTGCGTTTTATTGCCAATAAGGCTCAGGAGGCTGGCGTAACTGATAATGCAGACGCTGTTTACAATGCTTTCCTAGCTCGTGAGGAAATGGGCGAGACCGGCATGACTGACGGTTTTGCAGTTCCACACGCAAAAGATGCTGCTATCAAGGATGCAGCTGTCTTTGTCTTCAAGAACAGCACTCCTCTTGAGTGGCCTTCTTTTGACGAGAAGCCCGTTGATGTTGCTATTGCACTGCTTGTTCCAGATGGAGAGGCTGGCACCACTCACATCAAGCTTCTTTCTAAGACCGCTGTTCTTCTGATGAGAGATGAGTTTAAGTCTTTGCTTCGTGGCTCTAATGATCAGGAAGTTATTGCTCAGGCTATTAACGAGGGCATTAGCGAGGAGTAGAGTTTCTCGTCAGGTTATAAGGGGCTTGACGGGTACTTTCTGTAACAGTTTAACTGGGTAAAATTTTGGACACTCAAGCACAAACTTGAGTGTCCTTTTTTGTGTAAAAAGGCGTACACTTGTACTAGTTTTAGTCGAGAAGGGAGTCAGATGTTTACACCATGTACTGACAAGCGCGTTGCTGTCTTTTTTGCTGATGGTTGTGAAGAGATTGAGGGACTGAGCGTTGTTGACGTCCTGTATCGTGCAGGTATTCCCTGTGACAAAGTGTCTATATCTGATTCTTTGAGCGTGACTTCTTCTCACCAGGTTACCTTTTTAACAGATAAGCTGCTCAGCCAGGTCTCGTTTGATGATTACAGCATGTTGGTGCTTCCTGGCGGTCTTCCCGGAAGCACCAATCTTGAGGCTTGTGAGCCACTTATGCAGGCAGTTGATGCGTTTGCAGCAGATGGTCGTGCGCTTGCCGCAATTTGCGCCGCTCCTTCAATTTATGCAAAGCGTGGATTACTTACGGGTAAGAAGGCTACTTCCAACCCAGGTTTTCAGCATTTTCTCTCAGAGAATGGCGCCAATCTTTCGCAAGATGTGGTTTGTGTTGACGGCTCTTTCATTACCAGCCAAGGTGCAGGAACCGCTCTTAAGTTTGGCCTAGAGATTGTCCGTTATCTTGTAGGTAATGACGTGGCAGAAAAAGTTTCTCAAGGTATTGTACTTATCTAAGCCATGACACCTTCTCAAAAACAGTACCTGGTTATTGACCTAAAGAGTTTCTACGCATCGGTTGAGTGTGTTGAGCGGGGCCTTGATCCCATGAAGGCTAAGCTTGTTGTGGCTGATCTTACCAGGACAGAAAAGACAATTTGTTTGGCGGTTTCACCGGCGCTTCGTGCGTTGGGTGTTCCTGGACGTTGTCGCGTTTTTGAGATTCCCAAAAATCTTACTTACGAGGTGGCGCCTCCCCGCATGGCTCTGTATGTGGAGCGCTCTGCAGACGTTTATTCGGTGTACCTCAAATACATTGCCCCAGAAGACATCCACGTTTACTCCATTGACGAGGCATTTATTGATGTAACACCGTACTTATCGCTTTACGGATGCACAGCAAGAGAGTTGGGCGAGAAGATCCGTGCAGATGTAGCAAAAACTACTGGTATCCCTGCTACTTGTGGTTTGGGCCCAAATTTGTATCTGGCAAAAATTGCTCTTGATATCACAGCTAAGCACAGCCCAAATTTCTTTGGTGAGCTTGATGAAGAGTCATACAAACTTAAACTTTGGAACCATAAACCTTTGACTGATTTTTGGCATATTGGTGCAGGTATTCAAAAGCGTCTTGCGGCAATGAATATTCACACTATGGGGCAGCTTGCTATGGCTCCTACAGAACCTCTATATAAAGAATTTGGCGTTGATGCAGAAATTCTTATTGATCATGCATGGGGCATTGAGCCAACCACCATTGCAGATATTAAGTCCTATAAGTCTCAAAGCCATTCAGTTTCAACGGCACAAGTCTTTGATCACAACAGAGACACAGAAGGTGCGCGCCTCATCTTTAAAGAGATGGTTGAGGCGTTGACGTTAGAGCTTGTAACACAAAGGCTGGTTTGCTCTTCTATTGGCATCTATATTGGCTACTCGGCAACAGAGAGCCAGATGGAAGAGTTGAGACAGACGGGAGATTATAGAAGCTGGAGAAGACATATTCCCTCCAGTAGTGGTACTAAGAAGCTCTCTTACCCTACTAACTCTAGGGATGAGCTTATGGCAGAGGTTTTGTCTTTCTTTGACGAGCGAGTAATACCTTCAGAAAGCGTGCATCGCGTTGGCCTTACTTTTGGAAACACTCAAGAAGAAACGGGATCGGGTATTCAGACGTCGCTTTTCCAGGACAATACCGTTTTAGAGAAAGAGCGCCAGCGTCAAGATACTATCAACGCCATAAAGAAGAAGTTTGGAAAGAACTCTTTGCTCAAAGCTATGGACCTACTTCCCGAAGCAACTGCTCGACAGAGAAATGCTCAGATTGGAGGACACCGTAGTGGAGAAGAAACCAATGAAGCCTAGACAGGGTTTCTCGCCAGCGGAAAATGGTGCAAAAGAGGAGACGTTTGCATCGCAGATGCACTATGGTCATCCTCGCATGTCTCGGGCAAACAGGGCAAAAATATTCATGCCCTTTGATGCATTGAAGGGTTTAAGAGAGGCTTTAGCAGAAAGAGAACAAGAAGCTCAAGACCATATAAAAGACTTTCATGACTTACCGCACTGGTCATAGGTT
>JABZHH010000040.1:0-5804 GCA_015258925.1 Atopobium sp.
TTGAGTACCTGGAGACCAAGGGCGTTCCAGTACTTGGTTACCAGACCGAGGAGCTTCCTGCGTTCTACACCCGCAAGAGCGGCTTTAGCGTTGACTACCGTGTCGACTCCCCTGCTGAGCTGGCAGAGATCTTTACTACCCAGCAGCAGATTGGCATGAACAGCGGCCTTCTGGTCACCAACCCAATTCCTGAGCAGTATGCAATGGATAAGGACACCATCGACGCAGCTATCGAGAAGGCCCTTGCAGAAGCAGAGGCAAACGGTATCCACGGCAAAGAGTCCACACCATTCCTGCTTGCAAAGGTTGCTGAGATCACTGGTAACAACTCCCTTGAGTCAAACATTCAGCTGGTCTTCAACAACGTTGCTCTTGGCGCAAAGGTTGCTGCAGAGGTCTGCAACCGCAAGTAAGTGCTCGCACGTGCCCAAACGTGCAAGCGCGCGTAAAAGTGCCGCGTAAGCACCACGTAAGTACACGTGCGAACGCCGCGTAAGCATCGCATTTCTTTTTGGCCCCTATGTCGTTTGACGTGGGGGCTTTTTCTGTCTTGCAGCAGCTTTCTTATGTTCTGCTGAAGAATCGACATGTTCTTAATCAAGATAGCCAGGCAGCTAGGCGGTCGCACTACCTGATATGCATCTCTATGCATAAACTTCATCTAATATGCTTAAACATGAATAGGCTTATATAAGAAATTTAACTATAGATAAATTCTGTATCTACGGAACACACCTAAGTCGGATATTCTGCTCAGATGAGGGCATTTTACACACCTAATGACGATAATCTGCATGATTGAGGTATTTTCAGCGTCATGTATACGTCTTTTTAACAGATTATCCGACTTAGGTGTGTTTTGAACTGCCTCCTATTTCTCGTGTCCAAGTTTTGGGACGCAGTTCACAAGTAGCCGCTTTTCTCTTACGTGTTTGAATACTCAACGCATTTGTATTTTGCTGCGAGTTAGTCCTCGTCATCAACCATTTCTACAACGGGTTTACCCATGTAGTTGATACCGTCGACCAGCTCTTCCAGGGTGATTCTTTGACCTAAGATAGTTGCCTGAACAAGCTCTTTGTAGAACTCACGAGCTTCATCCATAAGATCAAGAATACTTTCAGTCTTAATTTCTCCGGTGTAAGGCTCTTTCCAAGGGAGACGCTTGAGATTAGCAGTAGGGAAGTCCTCAGTCATAACAATACGGTGAGCCATTGCGGCAACGTACGAATTGTTTGAAGGGCGCATGAACTTCTCGGTCTTGTATAAAACGTCAGGAAGCTTGGTAGTGTATTTAGGATCAGTGCGCTCTACCGTGTGGTAAATGCGAGCGTAGTCCTGGAGGGCTTTCTCGTACTCACCAACTCCGACATTAAGGCCAAATACCTGAAGCGCTACTTGCGAGAAAAGCGCGCCACCAACGTGTTTGGTGGATTCAATGGCTTCAAGCACCTCAGCTGGTGGAAATGTCTCAACGGTAGTGTGGCGCATGTGCCAAAGAAGATATGAATCCAAATCCGTTTCGATAATAGGATGGAGCTCTCTGTAGGCATTTTTGAGAGATGGTTCCGCCTCAATCAGTGCATCTTGCTGGGAATACACAAACGGATGGACAATTCTATCTAGCGCGTAGTGTGCTAAGAGGCCCAGCGCAAACGCGCGGCCAGCTGGCATGTCGCTCTGCGGGAGGCGAGAAACCCCATCGCGAATGGATAAAAATGCGTCAACAATATGGCCTGCGTGCATACGACGATGCAGCCTATTGCAGGCAAGTGAGTGGTTTGGCCAGGCTAGATGACGTGCAAGGAAGGGATCAGGCCCTTGGTTTCCGAGCAAAAATGCATTAACCTCAGCTTCAGTGGCAATGAGCTCTTTGGGCAAATCATTAACCACCTCTGCACCAAACAGATAGTGGGTTATTAAAGCAGGCATAACACTCCTTGTAGTTTTTCAGTATAAGAGTAGCTGAAAAACGCTCATAGGCGTTAAAATTTCTTCTTTGTGTTACAAGATTTAATGATACCTAGGAACTCACACATGGGTCTACTGGAAATTTTAATGATTGGTGTGGCGCTTGCAACTGATGCATTCTCTGTCACTATCTCTAATACTTTTGCCTTTGATGACCATAGGGTTTCTCGCCTCATGCGCATGCCTCTTTTCTTTGGCCTCTTTCAGTTTGGTATGCCTCTTGCCGGTTATTTTGTTGGCGGCATTGCAGCAGAATTGATTGAGAAGTATGCAGGAATGGTCTCTTTAGTCATCCTTGGCTTCATCGGTTCGAACATGCTGTACAGCGGCTATAAGGCGCTCAAAGAAGACGCTTCTGAGGAAGATGAGGAAGAAGTCCAGCAAGGCGCCCAGCAAAGTGCTACGACGCTCTCTTATGGAAAGCTTCTTTTCCAAGCTGTTGCTACAGCAATCGACGCATTTGCTGTTGGGGTAAGTTTTAGGGCACATAGTGTAGACATCTTGGTTGCCTCGGCGCTCTTTGGCATTATTACTGCAATTCTCTGTACCATTGCTCTGTTCATTGGCAAAAAACTTGGTTCTCTTCTGGGCGACCGTGCCGAGATGGTGGGCGGTATAGTACTTATCCTGATTGGACTAAAAGCCTTTTTTGGATAAAATCTGTTTGACCAGACGGATTATGTAGCAGGTAAGGAGGTAGCGTGAAGTTTATCCCAGATTGTCTGCGCCAGAAGATGCATAAAACTTTTGGACCAAAAGACCCTGACGAGAAGATCACTCCACCAACTGCCACTTCTGTTACAAGAACTTCATTTATTATCCTGGCTGTCTCGGCGGTTGCTGCACCTGTAATAGCTACGGTAGCAAACGTTTTGAGTCCAGGAATTTCTTATGTTCAGCAGGAGCTTCTTCCTCCACGTCCTAACTCAAAGGTTCCTGGCTATGCTCGAGCGCTTATTCAACTTGCGCAACGAGAGGGCTCCCTCAATCTTTTAAGTACTTCCAAAGAAGCGGTAAAGCCCCTGGTAGAAACATATTCAAGAATGTTTTCTATGCCTGTTACGGTGGGTGAGGCAACGGAGGAAGAAATTCAGGAGTTTATTCAGCAAACATATACTTCTGGTAAGAGTTCGGAGTCTGAAACTTCTGATACCAAATCTGATGTTGATTGGGGCTTTGAGAAACCCGATGTCATTTTCTTGGCAAGCGAAGCTCTCATGCAAAATTTTGAGACTTCCGCATATTGTCAACCGTTTGAAGTTTCTTCAACAGACCAGTACGTGCGCCCTGAGTTTTTTGACGCCAACGGATACTGGTATGCCTACGCTGCAGATCCATTGGTTTTACTGGTAAATCAAGAACGCCTTAATGAGAAAAAGATTTTGCGTCCTCACGAATGGACCGATCTTCTTACAGATGGCCTGCGTGGAAGGTATGTTATTCCTGACCCCGCACTTACGTATGTGGGCAAGAAGTTTGAATCGCTCTTTTTAGGACAGTATGGTCTGGATAAAGGCGCTCAAATTATCCAAAGTTTGTTTGAAAATGTTGACGCATTTTCTGAGAGCACCTATCAAGCTATTAGAGACACAGGATTTGGCAGGTACAGGGCTTGTGTTTGTTCGCTGAGCGCTGCTTATAGAGCAATTACTAAAGACGATTTTGATAATCTTTCGGTTATTCTGCCAGGCACTTCTTATTTCTCTACGATAAGGTCATTTGTATGTCAGGGGTCAAAACATACGTATTCAGCGTATTTATGGCAGGAATTTATTACTAAGCGAGATTCTGCTGAACACATGGGAGAAATGGACTCGTTCTTCTCGCCAGTTATTGAGGGAACACCAACGCCTTGGTATGCAGATCGTCTGAATTTGACAGCAGTAAGCGAATCAATGCAGATAGCTCCTGCTCCAACCGATGCAGAAGGTAATCTTATCAAGCTTGAAGACGTCCACGCTACCTACAGTAAGTTGGTCAACGCATAGTTTTTCCATACGTTAAGAATTTGGACACCAAAAAAACGGCCCAGGTAAACTGAGCCGTTTTGCTTTAAAGATGGAGTGGCGAGAAGACCGGTTTTCTCGCCAAGAAGCTCTGATAAAGCACTAGACGTAGAAGAGCATCTTGTTGTAGCTAGGAACTGGCCACCAGTCATGTCCGCAGATGAGCTCCATGGAGTCAACGGCGCTACGCAGGCGGGCCATAGCAGGAAGAACCTCATTGCAGTAGTATTCGCACTGCTCCTGAGGCTGATCTTTCATCTGGTGAGCTGTGGTGTTGATCTCATCAAGACTGTTGGTGGCTGCGTAAATCTCGTCAATACCTGCGGTGAGTTTCTCGACAATCTCTGTTTCTGCTGCACTCTTGATACCAATGGCCTGTTTAGCAGCAACTGAAGAGGCAACATCACTTGAGTAGGTAAAGAGGGCAGGCAGGTACATATGGCGCGTCATATACAGCATGGTACGAGCTTCGATGTTAAGAACCTTGGTGTACTGCTCAGCCTTTGCAATGTAGCGAGCCTGTGCTTCTGCTTGAGAAAGAACGCCGTAGCGCTCAAAGAGCTCAATGTTCTCTGGAGCAACCATTGCAGGGAGTGCCTCAGGAGTGGTGCGGAGGTTTGGAAGACCGCGCTCCTCAGCAAGTTTCTCCCAATCGCCTGAGTAGCCATTGCCCTCAAAGAGGATGCGCTCGTGAGCCTTAAAGGTGTCAATAACCCAGCTCAAAGCTTCCTTAGTGAAGTTCTCCCCATAAACGTTTTCAAGGTCATTTGCAAAGCGATCGCATTGCTCAGCAACAATAGTGTTCAAAATAACATTAGGGTCAGAAAGATTCTGCTGGCTGCCACACATGCGGAACTCAAATTTGTTACCAGTAAACGCAAAGGGGCTGGTGCGGTTTCTGTCCGTGTTGTCCCTAAGAACTGCAGGAAGTGTTGGTACGCCCAGATCCATGCGAGTGCGTTTTGCGCCGTGGACATCGGAACCTGTGATGAGGTCATCAACAATTACGGAAAGCGCAGCACCCAAGAAGACGGAAACAATTGCAGGTGGAGCCTCATTTGCGCCAAGGCGGTGATCGTTTCCAGCAGATGCAACCGACATGCGAAGAAGGTCTGCATGCGAGTCAACAGCGGCTACAAGGCAGGCAAGGAAGACCAAGAAGCGAAGGTTCTCGCCAGGTTTATCACCAGGCTCAAGTAGGTTCTCATTGTCTGCAGAAAGCGACCAGTTGTCGTGCTTACCAGAACCATTGACGTACTCAAAGGGCTTCTCGTGCTCAAGGCAGGCAAGGCCGTGATGCGTTGCAAGAAGCTTGAGCTTCTCCATGGTCAGGAGATTGTTGTCAATAGCGAGTGCACCTTGCTCAAAGACAGGTGCAAGCTCATGCTGGCAAGGAGCAACCTCATTGTGCTTGGTCTTTGCAGGGATGCCCAGCTTCCAGAGCTCGTCATCAAGCTCTTTCATGAAGTTGTTGACGGTTGGACGAATGGCGCCAAAGTAGTGCTCGTCAAGCTCTTGGCCCTTGCTTGGCTCACAACCAAAGAGGGTACGACCGCAAAGGATAAGGTCAGGGCGCTGCTCAAAGTCTTCCTCTTTGATAAGGAAGTACTCCTGCTCAGGGCCAATGTTTGTAACAACGCGAGAAGGCTCTTGTCCAAAAAGTGCAAGAACGCGCTTGGCCTGCTTCTCAAGGGCAACCTGAGAGCGAAGTAGCGGAGTACGCTTGTCTAGAGCTTCTCCGGTGTATGAAATAAATGCTGTTGGAATGCAGAGAACTTCATCTTTGATGAAGGTTGGACTTGCAGGATCCCAAACCGTGTCACCCCG
>JABZHH010000040.1:5814-6948 GCA_015258925.1 Atopobium sp.
CGAGCCTCAAATGTGGCGCGAAGTCCGCCAGAAGGGAAGCTTGATGCGTCAGGCTCGCCCTGTACCAGCTCTTTTCCCGAGAAGGACATCAAAATAGTGCCGTTTCCCTGAGGAGTCATAAAGCTGTCGTGCTTCTCGGAAGTAATACCTGTGAGAGGCTGGAACCAGTGGGTGAAGTGAGTAGCACCTTTTTCTAGCGCCCACTCTTTCATGGCATGCGCAACCTCGTTTGCAATGTCGAGGTCAAGCGGCTTGCCGTCCTGGATGACACTACGAAGTTTCTTGTACGTTGGCCTTGGCAGGCGTTCTTGCATGTCTGCGTCGGTAAAGAGAAGTGAGCCAAATTCCTGAGAAACTTTGTCGTGAGCCACAGCCCCTCCTTGTGGGTAAATGCTGGCAGTTAGTCTGTTTTCTCGCGTGCTAGGCACGTTATGTTGGTTGTTATTTTCGCACGTTTGGCAGAGTCAGAGTGGCGAGGATACAAACAGAAACATAACGATTACAAAAAATTTAGTCACCGCTAGAAGAGACGTGGGCTTTGTTTCCGGAGGCTCTGGCGCGCATAAGCGGAGAAAGTCTTAGTACAATAGAGGTACACAAACAAAGAGGAGCAGGTATGTCTGATACTACTATGCCAGTTGATACTACAAATCAAACTAATACTGCGTCATCTGAAGAAGTCGCAGGTAAGCCACGTAGAACCATTGCTGTTATTGACGGAAACTCGCTCATGCATCGAGCGTTCCATGCAATCCGTCAGCCTATGGCAGCACCAGATGGAACACCAACTGGAGCGCTCTTTGGCTTCTTCAACATGTTTATCAAGCTTGTTGAGTCCTTCTCGCCTGACGGCGTGATTTGCGCCTTTGATAAGGGTAAACCCCAGGTTCGCATTGATATGTTGCCTCAGTACAAGGCTCAGCGTCCTCCTATGGATCCTGCTTTGCACGCGCAGTTTCCTGTAGTCAAAGAGCTGCTCAAAACGCTGGACGTTCCTGTCTGCCAGCTTGAAGGCTGGGAGGGCGATGACATCTTGGGTACCCTTGCCCGCCGTGGTGAGGCTGAGGGTTACCAGATGCTACTCTTCACGGGTGACCGCGATATGTACCAGCTTTCCACAGAAAACGTCAAGAT
>JABZHH010000041.1:0-6563 GCA_015258925.1 Atopobium sp.
TGCCAGGGCCAACCAGCGTAACCGTACGCATGGCGGCAAGCTGCAGCACCAGCGGAGCTGCTTCCTCGGTAAGCACGCCCTCAGCATCGCATGGAAGGCCAATAACGGGAACCTCTGGCAGCATCATCTGAACGCAGCTGACAATAGCCTCAGGAACTGCCAGCGTAACGTAGCCAGCACCCGCACGAGCAGCTGCCTTAGCAGCAAAAACAGCAGCTCCGGGGAAGCGGCTAGAGCCACCAACCACCAATACGGAGCCACGAGAGTATTTATCGCAGTCGTTGAGCTGGGCAGGAACAGAAGCAAGATAATCTTCCAGGTCAACGCGCCAGGCAACAGGGTCTGCCTCAACAACCAGACGCTCAGTCTGCTCGGCCAGAGGAGCCACAACAATGGAGCCGCAAACATCGCGGCCCGCGTCTGCAATAAGGCCGGGCTTGAGCGCAATCATGGTAACGGTAACGTCAGCGACAACACACGCGCTTTCTACCTGGCCCTTCTGCGCAGAAAGACCACTGGGGACGTCAACGGAAAGCACGCGAGCGCCGGACTGATTGAGGCACTCAATCCAAATGTCAAACGGAGCACGAACCTTGCCGTGGAAGCCAGTGCCCAGCATGCAATCAAGCACCACGTCAGCCGTTGCCAGCAGGTCAATCAACTCCTGGCGAGAAGGGCCAACAAGCACGGAGACTCCCGCGCGAACGGCGCGCTGCGCCATCTGACGTGCAAGATCGCCGGAAATCTGATCAGGCTCAAGCGGAGTGACCACCTTAACGTTGCAGTTTCTAGAGCGCAGCGCTTCTGCTGCCACCCAGCCATCTCCACCGTTATTGCCAAGACCTACGAGGATGACAACGTTGGAGATGTCCCCTCCCATGCCAAGGGCCTCTTGAGCAGCAGCGTAACCTGCACGGTGCATGAGCTCGGAAACGCTCACGCCCACGCGTGTCAGCGCAATCTCTACGCGCTTGATGTCCTCAACATTTAGTACCGGCTGCATAACTTACTCCTCGGATTTAACAACATCATCAAAGGTTGTCTCAATTATAGGTTCTTGCACGCGCTCAAGCTCATCCAACACAGAACGAGCTTCTTTGAACGAACGTGCCAGCTCTTGGGCAGCATCTTCCTTTTGATCTACCTTAGGTTTTACAGCGTTGGTTACCGCAACCGCATTGGCTACCGCAACATCTCTGGTGTACGAGATAGAAAGCGCAATCTCCTGCACGCCCTGCTCAGCCGCAATCTGTGCAGCCTTGCCCGCTAGACGAGCCTGTGGCCTACCCAACTGATCTCTCTCAACAGAAACATCCTGAAAACCAATACCAGACGAGAAACCCGTTCCTAAGGCTTTGAGCACGGCTTCTCTTGCTGCAAAGCGAGCAGCATAGTGCTCCGCAGGACGAGCAGTGCGCTCACAATACGCACGCTCGGCATCGGTGAACATACGGCGAATAAAGTGAGGGCGTCTCTCAATTGCCTGCTGCATGCGAGCGATCTCAAGCATATCTACACCTATTCCTGCCAGTGCCATCGTATCCCCTGGATCTATCTGCGCTTAAGCGCTCAGCCTATACTCCTCAAGAGCGTCGAGCACAATCTGATTTGCCTGTTGGCAGAGCTCATCGGTTGGAGCTTCTGCAAGAACGCGCACCAGAGGCTCTGTTCCGGAAGCGCGGACCAACACGCGACCATTGCCCTCAAGGAACTTCTCGGCAGCTGCAACTGCGTCGTTGACCTTAGGAGACTGCATAGCAGCCTCTTTATCGGTAACGCGAACGTTAACCAACTGCTGTGGATATAGTGTAACGGGACGAGTCAGCTCAGAGAGTTTCTCGCGCTCTGCTCGTAAGACCTCCATAATACGGAGGCTGGTCAAGATGCCGTCGCCGGTCTTTGCCAGGTCACCAAAGATGATGTGACCACTCTGCTCGCCGCCCAGGCTGTACTCGTTCTCGTTCATGCAAGCGTAGACGTATTTATCGCCCACGTTGGTTTTCTCGTAAGAGAGGCCAGCGTCGTCAAATGCCTTGAACAGGCCAAAGTTACTCATGACGGTGGTAACTACGGTCTGCTTAGCCAGGCGACCATACTTGTTGAGGTAGGTGCCGCAGACGTAGAGGATCAGGTCTCCGTCAACCACGTGACCACGCTCGTCAACTGCCAGGCAGCGGTCAGCGTCACCATCGTAGGCAAAGCCCACGTCAAGTCCATTCTGGACTACAAAGCGCTGCAGCTGGTCAATGTGGGTAGAACCGCAATCAACATTGATGTTGAGGCCGTTTGGAGCGTTGTTGATAACATGCGTCTCGGCGCCCAGGGCGTCAAAGACAGGGCGAGCAACACTAGAAGCTGCGCCGTTAGCGCAATCCAGGCCAATCTTCAGGCCCTGCAGACTAAAGCCGCAGCTAGCAATAAGGCTGGAGATGTAGCGGTTGCGGCCCTGCATGTAATCAACCGTGCGGCCAATGCTGTCACCGGTTGCCAGAGGAACGTCAAACTCGCCGTCAATATAGGCCTCTACCTGCTCAAGGACGTCCTCGTCCATCTTGTAGCCCTCTTTGTTGACCAGCTTGATGCCGTTATCGGTAAAGGGGTTGTGGGACGCAGTAATCATGACGCCGCAGTCAAAGGCACCGTCTACTACCTCGTAGCTAACACCAGGCGTAGGAATGACGTGCAGCATGTACGCGTCAGCGCCAGAAGCAACCAGGCCCGAGACAAGCGCGGACTCAAACATATAGCTTGACCTGCGGGTATCCTTACCAATGATGATACGAGCCTTGCGAGCCTGCTTAGCTCCGTAATACCAGCCAATGAAGCGGCCAATTTTATACGCGTGATCGACGTTCAGACCCTCGTTTGCGCGGCCTCTAAAGCCGTCGGTTCCAAAGTACTTCATAAGCGTCTCCTAGCTGCGAATGTAGTGTTGTCGGGTGGAGAGCAACGTGCGCGCGAAGCGCCAGCGAACTACTCGACAGGTGGGGCTTCTCGCCAGATGGCGAGAAGAACGTGCGGACTAAACGGTTGCGCAAATATGCAAAATGCAACCATTTAAAAGTATACAAAAAAGAGACCTGCCGATATACAACAGGTCTCTTTGTGAGGACTTTTTTGGGTCCAGCGGCCTTAGCGCTTGGAGAACTGAGGACGCTTACGAGCCTTCTTCAGACCGTACTTCTTACGCTCGACCGCACGAGAATCGCGGGTGAGGTAGCCGGCCTTCTTAAGGTCATCACGATACTCGCCAGCCTCGAGAAGAGCGCGAGCGATGCCCAGGCGAAGAGCGCCGGACTGGCCGTTGATGCCGCCGCCATCGCAGTTTGCGAGGACGTCGAAACGACCAAGAGTATCAGTAATGCGGAGAGGTGCGGTTGCGTTGTCTACGAGCTGCTGGCGACCAAAATACTGGACTGCCTCGCGGCCGTTAACGGTAACCTTACCAGTTCCAGGAACAAGACGAACACGAGCGACGGCCTCTTTACGACGGCCGGTGCCGGTGTAAACAGCGGTGTTATCTGCCATCGTTTAGCCCTCCAGCTCAATCTTGACGGGATTCTGTGCAGCATGTGGGTGCTCAGCGCCGGCGTAAACCTTAAGCTTCATACCCTGCTTGCGACCAAGAGTGGTCTTAGGAAGCATACCCTTGACTGCGTGCTCAACAACACGCTCTGGGTGCTTCTCCATCTCTTCCTTGAAGGAAGTGATCTTCAAGCCACCAAGGTAGCCGGAGTGACGCCAATACTCCTTGTGATCAGCCTTAACACCAGTAAGGACGATCTTGTCTGCATTGATGATGACAACAAAGTCACCAGTATCAGCGTTTGGGGTGTACTGTGGCTTGTTCTTACCACGAAGAATCATGGCAGCCTTTGTAGCCAGACGACCGAGCGTTGCGCCCTCAGCGTCGATGAGCACCCACTTGCGCTCGACTTCGCCAGCCTTGGCGAACTGAGTCGACTTCTTCACTTGACTCCTCCTACGAATTACGAGTTGATAACCCCTGGACGGGTCATCGATGCTTTTTCTTGTCAGAGATTACGGGGCTCTGTGGAAAAGCCTTAAAAGTATACTCCACTCTTTAGCTGTTGTACGCGGGAATTTTTGTTGCTTCACGAATGCAACAATTCGTTCAAATTTGACGGGTTTCTCCACATTGCAAAGCCGTCCACAGCACAAGAACAACCACTTGGCCTGCTGTACGATGCATTTTGTTTCGACTTTTTATTTTATAGGGCGAGAAGTGCGGGCGTGCTCGTATGTTTACACCAAGGTCAAAGCTACAACGTCAGGAGGAAACAATGCGTGACACAGATTTTGTCGCACGTTTGCACCGGAACATTGCGTTGCTGGGCGGCCAGCTCAAAACCCGCTTCAAGAACCATGTTGTTCTGAGCACCTCGCTTGCTCTGTTTGCGGCGCTTTTACTGGTGATTCCATTTTATGGTTGCTCACCAGCCGCTTCTGAGAACGCTCAGGGCAGCTCAACCGCTCAAACGGAGGCGCAGAAAGACGAAGCTCCTAAAGGTACGGTTAAGGCGACATCGTTCTACTCGCCAACCCTTGGCTTGGACTGGAACTATGACGTCTACCTGCCTGCAGACTACGAGTCCAATCCTGATAAGACCTACCCTGTTGTATATATGCTGCATGGACTGTATGGCAATCATCGCAATCTGCTGGAGCGCTTTGATTCATCCGCCATGCTTGACGAGGCCATTCAAACCGCTGGTCAGGGAGCTATCGTGGTCTTTGTCGACGGCTTTAACAGCTTCTACATTGACTCCGCCGACCGCGGCCTCAAGATGGAATCTGCCATCATGAACGACCTGGTACCTTACATTGAGAGCACGTATCGCGTGTCAAAAGATCGCAAAGATCACGCAATCGGTGGCATTTCTATGGGCGGTTATGGTGCAGCACGATTTGTTTTGCACCACTCCGATTACTTTAGCAAGGGCATTCTGCTCTCGCCTTCTGTTTGGACCACACTTGCTGACGACAACTTTATTTACACGTCTCAGCACGCCTTTAGCGACGGAACCACCAGCTGGTCATGGGATCTGTACAAGCAGCTGTTCCCCACTCAGTATCTTGGTGAGGTTGATCCAAGCCAGGTTTCGTTCTTTGTGGCAACAACTTCCGATGACGGCGTAGTGCCTGTTGCTGACGTCGACGCCTTTGTTGAGCAGCTCAAAAACGCTGGTATCAACGTTGATTACCAGCGCGACTCCGGTGACAACCACAACTGGAAGTACTGGTCCAGGGTTGCTCCAACTGCGTACGCTTGGGCGCTCGACCAGTTCAAGAGCGCTGACAGCAAGTAAGCGCTGACGGCGCGCCGGGCGGCGCGGGTCCAGGGCGAGCCGCGAGTGCGCCGCCGGGCCGCGGGTCCAGGTTGGGCCGCGAGTGCGCTGGGTTTCTCGCCAGAAAAGACCGCGGATATGCGCGTAACAGCGCTGTCCGCGGTTACTTTTTTGCCGAAACTGAAGTATTATCAGCGTAGATAACTTGCGCCGCCTGGCGGTGCTACTCAAACGCCGATTGCGGCGCCGCAAACCGAGGAGCGACTATGCCCAGCATCTACACCGTCACGCTCAACCCCGCTCTGGACAAGACCGTCCAGGTGCCAAATTTTGCCGTTGACCAGGTGAATCGCATCACGTGGCTCAGACAGGACGCGGGCGGCAAGGGCATTAACGTCTCCAAGGTTATCGCTAAGCTGGGCGGAGAGTCTACCGCTATCGCCGTTCTTGCAGGTCAGACCGGCAAGTGGATCGCTGACACACTTGGCGAGAATAACATCAAAGTCCAGGCGATTTCCGTTCCCGGTGAGACGCGCACCAACCTGAAGGTCGTTGACACTGAGGGCGGCACCAATACCGACATCAACGAGCCCGGTCCCGAGGTCACTGACAGCGTGCTTGACCAGGCACTTGCTGACGTGATTGCTAAGACTTCCGCTGGCGACATTGTGGTTCTTTCCGGCAGCCTCCCCCGCGGAGCTGCCGCTGATACGTATGGCCGCTGGACTCGTGCTTTGCGCGACGCCAGGTTGAAGGTATACCTGGACGCTGACGGCGCGGCCCTCTCAGCTGGCCTTGAGCAGAAGCCATACTTCACCAAGCCAAACGATCATGAGCTCTCCGCCATGCTTGGCCGTGAGCTTGCCGATGTGGACGCGATTGCCGCTGCCGCGTCCGAGATTGTTGCTGGTGGCATCGACACGGTCTGCGTTTCCATGGGCGGCAACGGCGCCGTCTACGCTACGGCCGACGAGGTTTGGTATGCAGGTCCAGTAAAAGTCCAGGTAGGAAGCACTGTCGGTGCTGGTGACTCCGTTGTGGCGGCGCTTGCCTTTGCAGATGCACAGGGTCTCTCGACAGAAGACGCACTGCGACTGGCCATGGCCACGGGTGCCGCAAACGTCATGGAGAGCGGAACTCAGGCGGCGGAGCGCTCGGTTGTGGATTCGCTTATCGAGAACGTGCAGCTCACGCGCCTGCGCTAGCGCGCGGGATGCGAGCGCGCGGGGAGCTGCGGGTGCGCGGGGAGCTGCG
>JABZHH010000042.1:0-6337 GCA_015258925.1 Atopobium sp.
GATGCACGCAATGCGCACTTACGCTGCGTCTTTGCTTGCTGCAGAAGAGCAGCTCTAAGCCAATCAGGTGATTGCAGCCCTGCTACGCGTCGTGTTCTTCTCGCCACTTGGCAATTTGCTCGGATATATCCTTTGTCAAGACACGCTGGTAGTTCTTGTTGGGTAGTGACTTCAAGAACGAGCTGCCATACCGCTTGGACACCAGCCTGGAATCGGCAAGCACCAAAACGCCCTTATCATCAGCACTTCTAATAAGGCGACCAGCAGCTTGCTTTGTTGCAATTACCGCCTCTGGCAGAGAATAACGCCACCACGCACGATCTTCTCGCGCTTCGCGCTCTTTGACCAGCGGTTCATTAGGGCTTGCAAACGGAAGCTTAGGAATTACTACGCACCTAAGCGTGTCTCCCGCAGCATCAAAGCCTTCCCAGAACGATTTAAGAGCAAACAGCGAGAGGTTCTTTTCGGCTAGGAACTTTTCACGAACACGTCGAGCAGAAGAAGAGCGCTCCTGGCAGGCAAGATTAAGGCCCTGCTCACTCAAGCGTGGCTCCAACGCTTCATAGAGGCGCTCCATATCGCGTCTGTTGGTAAAGAGCGTCAGCACCGAGCCGCCCATCTGAACATGAACGTCGTATAGCAGCTTTTCCAGAGCATCTAGGTAACCTGGATCAGTTGGTGCAGGCATGTCTTCGGCCACAAAGACAGCCGTATGGTTCTCGTAGTCAAAGCTAGAGTCTAAGTGCAGACTCTTATGTTCAAAGGCGCCTCTATCCAGGCCAACAGCGTGCTCAAAATGCGAGAAATCATCACCAACGGCAATGGTCGCCGAGGTAAACACAACGGAATGCGTCTCCGGCAGCCACTTCTCTGCCAGCTCTGCGCCAATATCGAGCTTTTCAGCCACAAGAGCCTCAGAGCCAATATCACGCTTCAGTCGAGTCAACTTTGCCGAATAGACGTAACTCTTGTCTGTTCCCTCGCAAATGAGCTTCAGAGACTGCAGAAGGGTACTCAAGAACACCCCCGCCTCGCTCAAGTTGCTTGCAAGGTTTGGAGCTGATGCAATGAGCGCCTCGGTGGTTTTTCCTATACGAAGCGTCGCTTCTTCAAGAGCAGAAAGAGCAACGGAAGCGGTCTCCAAGACCTCTTTCCATTCCTCTGTCTCTCTTACTTCATCGTTAATCCAAAGCTGAAGGGAGTTATAGCCGCCGTCGCTTTTGGCCAACGGAGCCAACTCATGCACGGTGGCCATAAGGTTGCCCATAGCTGCCATAGCTCGCTGAACTGCGGCTGCAGAGCGCGTGAGAAGACCGGTGAGCAGCGTAGAGTCCTCAAGATTAGCGGCGCCTACCATAGCAGCATGAATGGCTCCGGACTTAATTCCGCCAAGCAGTTCAAAGCCGTTTCGCATCTCTTTAGCAGAAATTTCTACTGCCCACTGATGGCGAGCCTCAGCTTCAAAGCCATGAGCCTCATCAATTACCCAATGTCTGATAGGTGGCAGAATTTTACCGTCAGCAGTAACGTTTCTAAGCAACAGAGAGTGATTGGTTACCACAACATCCGAAGATCCCGCACGTTTACGAGCTCCATGAACAAAGCACTCATGAGGGTAATACGGGCACTTGGAGCGCAGGCACTCCGCTGCTTTGATAGTTACCATCTCTCGTGGAACTGAACGCCAACGAATACCCAGCGCATCCAAATCGCCATCAGCCGACTGGCACGCGTAGGCATAAATCACCGCAATTGCGGTCAGCATGTCAGACGCAACGCTGTTGCTCGAGCGCCCTTCCTGGTCAAGCAGCGTCAGCGGAAGCTCCTCAAGAGCGGCCCTATCAACGCGATGCAGGCACGGATAGTGCTCGTATCCTTTTAAGCTGCAGAAACTCAATCCATTTGGCAACGCTCGTGCAAGAGCTGGAAGGTCATGAGCAACTAGCTGGTCAGTCAAAGCGTTTGTCTTTGTAGCAATGCCTACGGTAACGTCATTTTTCTGCGCAAAAAGCACCTCAGGCAGCAGGTATGCAATCGACTTGCCAATACCAGTCCCCGCCTCAAGCTCTCTATGCGAAGAAGTTACCAGCGCGTTTCTGACCTCAACGGACATACTGACTTGCTCGCTGCGAGTCTCAAACTTGTCGTACATCTGCGAGACAATGCCCGGTTTAGCAAACGCTCTGTGAATCTCGTCTTTGGAAATAGGCAGCATGGCAGGCGTCTCTGGGTCATCCGCGTCTCTTCTCGCCTTTGCTTTTATGTCAGCGACAAGCTGGCTGCGAATGTCCTTGAGCGAGAAAAACGTGCCCGAGATCTCTGCATCTGCAAGTTCGGCACCTGTTGCATCTTTCTTTGCGACACCGCGCTGAACTGCTTCTTCTTCCTTCATTTGCGACAAATACGAGAAGATTGGCCTAAACGTCCACTCCACGCCGTCGTGCATTGACGCCAGTTTGGCGAGAAGACCGCGGGGCAGATTCATAAGTCCCAAAAGTAAGATGCGCCACATGCCACAAAGAGCATCTACGTCGTCACTTGCGCGGTGCGTAACCTTCATGGTGCCAAACGCTTCAGCCATGCTCGAAAGCTTATGCGAAGAAAGTCGAGGTAGCGCTATGCGTGAGAGCGACAGCGTGTCAATCCAGGTATCGGAGACAGAAGTTCCACCGGGCACCCGTTCAATAAACGTACGGTCAAAGGTGGCGTTGTGTGCCAAAACCGGAAGACCGCCAACAAATTCTGCAAGTGCAGCAACGGCTTCCTTTGCGCTTGGTGCGCCCTTAACGTCTTCATCGGTGATTGAAGTGAGGGCCGTAATTTCTTCTGGAATTGGACACTCTGGATCAACAAAAGTCTGAAAGCGCTCCACAATCTCTCTGCCACTCAATTTAGCAGCAGAAATCTCAATAAGGGAGCATTTCTTAAAGGACAGACCTGTTGTCTCGGTATCCAAAACAACAATGTCGTCCTCTAAGACATCAAACGACTCATGCTCCGCCCTCTCTGCAAGTTCTAAATACTTCTTGCAAACCGCAGAGGGGGTACCTGGAAGAATGAGTTCTTCTAGTTTTTGCGTAGCGCTTTTAGTGCTGGTCATAACCTACAAATCTACTGGCGATCCTCAAGTGCAAACTCAATAAAGCGAGTGCAGAGCTCAGGGAAATCAATGCCGCCGGTACGTGCAGAATCAGGCAGCAAAGAACGGGCAGTCATACCAGGAATGGTATTTGTCTCCAGTACCACTGGGACGCCGTCCTTCGTAACAATAAAGTCACTACGAGAAACGCCGCGACAACCAAGTGCATTGTGGGCCTTGATAGCTAGCTCCTGAGCACGTGCATATACTGCAGGCTCAAGACGAGCTGGAATCACATGGTGCAGGGATGCTGGCTCATATTTTGTCTTAATGCTGTAGAACTCATCGCCCGTAACAATCTCAACGATTGGCAGAGCTGTTGGGTCCTCGTTGCCAATAACAGGAACGGTAATCTCCGTTCCCTCAATGCTCTCCTCGATTAGAATGCGCTCGCCCTGCTCACCTGCAAGTTCAAGTGCAGCGGGAAGCTCTTCTCGCGAAGTAACGCGCGTAACGCCGTAGCTGGAGCCGTTGCCAGACGGCTTTACAAACATAGGGAGTCCGAGGTCCTCAATAAGCTTGTCTACCTGCTCATCTGTAAAGACGGTACCTGCGGCAACGTCAATTCCCTTAGGAGTTGGAACACCTGCCTGCCTATACATGAGCTTCGACAACTCTTTTTCAGTTCCCATAGCAGACGCAAGGACGCCAGAAAACGTGTAAGGAATGTGCAGAATCTCGAGAAGACCCTGGATGCAGCCATCCTCACCAAAACGACCGTGCATAGCAACGTACACGACATCATAACCGCCCTGAGCAAGGGTAACTACAAAGTCTTTTTCTGCAACATCAAGCAGGTCAACACTGGTAAAGCCAGCTTCTTTGAGTGCTGCTGCACACTGCTTGCCAGACTCCATTGCAATCTCATGCTCGTCTGACCAGCCACCTGAAACAACTGCTACATGAAGCTTTTTTAGCTCTTCACGTGTCATTTCCGCTCCTTCAGATAAGTCTCCCATAGGGTAAACTCTAGTAAACGTATTTCTTCTAAGATACCGCAGATAGCTTAGAAGAGTTGGAGAAGGACAAAAATGCAATCAAATAATACTCTTGACGGCACAAACACCACGGCTGACGGCGCAGACATCTCCGCGCTTGATTCTCGCCCACAGAAGGCTGCCGCCAAATCTGACCTCAGAAGCCTCTCATCAGAGCAAATTCTTGAGCTTGTGACGTCCCTTGGCCAGCCAAAATTCCGTGCAAAGCAGATTGAGGAGTGGATCTGGTCTAAGGGCGCTACCTCTTTTGATCAGATGAGTAATCTTCCAAAAACGCTGCGAGAAGAACTATCTAAGCAGGTAACGCTTGCTGGTGCTGAGCAGATTGTTCGCCAGGTCTCTGAGGATGGAAGTCGTAAATACCTGCTTCGCTACCCAGATGGCACTTCTGTCGAGTGCGTTGGCATGCCAACTGGCAACAAGCTTTCGGTCTGCGCTTCTACACAGGCTGGCTGCGCCATGGGCTGTGCTTTCTGTGCAACAGGCGCTGCTGGTCTCACGCGTTCTCTTTCTGCAAGCGAGATTTACGAGCAGGTTATGCACGTCCGCGACGATTTTGACGCGCGCGTTACCAGCGTTGTTCTTATGGGTCAGGGCGAGCCCTTCATGAACTACGACGCCACTCTTGCGGCTATGAGACGTCTCAACTCCCCTGACGGGGCCGGCATTGGTGCGCGCCATATTACGGTTTCTACCTGTGGCGTTATTCCTATGATTAAACGTTTTGCCTCAGAGCCCGAGCAATTTACGCTTGCTGTTTCGCTTCACTCTGCGGTGCAAAAGACGCGAGACACCCTCATGCCAGGAGTTCGTAAATACTCACTGATTCACCTGTACGACATTATGGGTGAGTATGTCGATAAGACCGGTCGTCGTCCAACATATGAATATGCGCTGATCAAAGGCGTTAACGATTCCGACAATGAGCTTGGGGCCTTGAGAGACTTCTGTCGAGGAACGCTCTGCCACGTTAACATCATTCAGCTTAACGAGATTGAGGGCTCTAAGTTCCATCCAACATCCCCTGCCCGCGCACAGGAGTTTGTAAACAGCCTCAACTCTGTTGGCGTTGAAGCAACCATCCGTCTTTCTCGTGGATCTGACATTGATGCTGCTTGTGGACAGCTCTTCCAGAAGAGAAACGCACGTTAAACGCGATATACCCTACACATTACAGGTAAAGAAGGGACCCTCTCGAGTCCCTTCTTTTTTAGTTCATATATAGAACATTTGTTCTAATTAATTGCTTTGAGCCATTCTTTTTCTACTCTCGCTTGATGAGAGAGAATGTTTTTTGAAGTTTTTCTATCAATACCACCTGAATAATCGTCGAGAATTGCATCAAGTGCCCTTCTCGACCTTCTCATTGCGTGGAGAAAACTTCTTTGTGCTTCTTTAGTCAACAAGGTGTGCTTAGCGAGAAAAGCTATTCCAATCAATGAAACTGTGGATATAATTGCAAATTTTATCTTCATTATGCTTCTTTACCGTTTGATAGTTTTTCAACTAAAGCAGCAAGCTCGTCTTCATCATTGAATTCGATTTCAATTTTATTCTTGCCACGAATATTTCGCACTTTGACTGGAGTATCCAAAGCAATTCTTAATTGCCTTGCCGCACGCTTATATGCCTGTGGAGTTGGTTGTCTTTTTGGCTTCTCTACATTAGTGACAGAAAATAGTGGAGCAAGGTTTTCTGTCTGGCGGACAGACAAGTTCTCTTCAATTACTTTCTGAGCAAGTTTGATTCTTCCTTCTTTACCACTAACGGAAAGAATTGCACGAGCGTGTCCAGCACTGATACGTCCTTCTACCATCAAAGTCTGTACCTCTGTTGGAAGGTCAAGAAGACGTAGGGTATTTGTGATTGCAGATCTTGATTTTGAGAGGACCTTGGCCAAATCGTCTTGGGTTAAGTTCTCCTGTTTAATTAGCTGCTTATAACCTTGTGCTTCTTCGATTGGGCTTAAGTCAGATCTCTGCAAATTCTCAATAAGAGCAAGCTTGAATACTTCCTCGTCAGAGATTGCTTTGATTACAACAGGTACTTCCTCTAATTTTGCAAGTTTCGCAGCCTGAAAACGTCTCTCACCAGCAACAATTTCGTAGTGGTCGCCCTTCTCGCGAACAAGAAGTGGCTGAAGAATACCGTTTTGCTTAATAGAATCACTGAGTTCAGTGAGCTCAGCTTCGTCAAAACG
>JABZHH010000043.1:0-6321 GCA_015258925.1 Atopobium sp.
TCCTTTGACAAGTACCTCTTCTACCCACAGAACCCAGATGCAGTTATGGTCGACACCCAGATCATCGCAAACGCACCTGTTTCCTTCCTGGTAGCAGGTATGGGCGACGCACTGGGCACCTACTTTGAGGGCCGCGCATCCATCCGTACCGAGTCTCCTTCCCTCGAGGGAACCGGCATCACCCGCGTTGGTATGGCAATTGCTAAGGAGTGCTACCTCACTCTTCGCGATTACGGTTCACAGGCAATTAAGGCTTGCGAGAACAACGTTGTAACCCCAGCTCTTGAGGCTATCTGCGAGGCAACCGTCTACATGAGTGGTGTCGGCGCTGACAACGTTAACTGCGCAGCAGCTCACTCCTTCTACAACGGCCTCACCTCCCTTGGTGGCCACAGCGCACCTCACGGCAACTGCGTTGCTTTTGGTACCCTGGTCCAGCTTGTTCTTGAGGGCGTTCCTCAGGAGGAGTTCGACGAGGTCCAGGACTTCTGCCTTGAGGTTGGTCTTCCAACTACCCTCGAGGAGGTTGGCATCACCACTGACGAGCAGATCAAGAAGATCGCTGAGGCTGCTTGTGTTCCTGGCGAGACCATCCACAACCTCGCTGGCGACGTCACTCCTGACGAGCTTTATGCAGCTATCGTTCAGGCTGACGCTATGGGCCGCGCTCTTAAGGCTTAAGGTTTTAGCTGCACGCCGCGCGACGCGGTGCGACGACACGCCTGGCGGCAGGTCGCAACGGCGCCGCAACAGCACATTCGCTTGATACAGAAGAGGGGCCGCAGATGCGGCCCCTCTTTTTTGTTGCAGTTTTGATGTAATAGCGAGAAGTGCGGGCGATGCCGCAATGACAAAGCCGCAGCGCTGGCGCGGCTAACGCCGGAGCGGCAGTGCAACAGCGTGGCGGCGCCTACCTACCAGCGGCGACGCACTTACAGACTAAGCGCCTACAGGCCCAGCACCTGCTTAACGTCTGCAGCAATCAGCTCGGGCTCCAGATGACTTTCTCGCATAAGATCCGCGATGTTGACGCGGTCGTAGAAAGCCTTTTTGACGCCGTAGTTCAGCACGCGTGCGGGAGAAGTTCCCAGGTAGCTGGCTATATTCTGTCCCCAGCCGCCTTCGATGATGCCGTCCTCAATAGTTACGATGACGTCATGGTCTTTTACCAGGTTGTCGAGCAGATCCTGGTCAACGCCCGAGACAAAATATGGCTTAACCAGCGTGGCTTCAATTCCCAAGGTAGAGCTGAGGGCCTCAACGGTTTTCTCGCCAAGGTCGTAGAAATCGCCCAGAGCAACAACGGCCACCTTGGAGCCCTTGCGCATGACCTCGTAGGTATTGAGGGCGTCAAAGTTTGTGCGGACGGGTCCCTCGGCATGGACCACAGGACCGGAAGGAATTGCGATGTAGACAGGGTGTTTGTCCTGCTCAAGCGCCCAGTCGAGCATGGCGATGTACTCCTCGGCGTTGGACGGCGCGAGATACACCATGTTAGGGATGTTTGCGATCATGGAAATGCTGCTGAGGCCCTGGTGAGTAGCGGCCATCAAACCCCTAATGGAGCCGGAACCCACGATAACCGCAGGATTCTGGTTGAGCGCCAGGTCCTGAGTTAGCTGGTCGTAGGTGCGCTGGATGAAGGTTGCGCTTGAGCCCCAAATCACGTGCGCGCCCGCGTGAGCCGCGCCGGAAGCCATCGCAACTGCAGTTTCTTCGGCAATGCCCACGTCAAGGTAGTGCTTTCCCAGTTCTTCTCGACGTTCCTGCGTAAGACCAAGCAGGCCAGGAACAGCCGACATAATCACCAAGAACTTTGGGTCAGTCTTTGCGCGCTTGAGGGCATACTCTGCAAAAATGCTGGCATACGACTCGGAAGAACCGGATATAGGGCTCTGACCAGTCTGAATGTCAAACGGCATGTGCCAGTGCCACTTCTCCTTGTTTGCCTCCGCGGGAGCGTAGCCCTTGCCTTTGAGCGTATTGATGTGGACCACGACCGGATGGGTCGAGTCTTTTACCTGCTCAAATGCGGCGATAAGAGCCTCGATGTCGTTACCGTCATTGACATACAGGTAGTCCAGGCCCATCGATTTGAAGAGGTTATTCTCGGCAGCTCCGTTGGTGCGGCGCAGCTCAGCGAACTGGTCGTACATGCCGCCGTGGTTCTCGGCGATGGACATCTGGTTGTCGTTGAAGACAATGATAAAGTTGCTGTTCAGCTCACCAGCAACGTTCAAACCCTCAAGCGCCTCGCCGCCGGACATGGATCCGTCACCGATAACGGCGATGATGTTCTCCTTGCCGCCCATGATGTCGCGAGCCTTTGCCAGACCAAGCGCCAAGCTGATAGACGTGGAAGTGTGTCCGATTTTGAAGAGATCGTGCGGGGTCTCGGCGGGGTCAGTGTAAGGAGACACCGAGTCGTAAAGCGCGGGATCCATGTATGCCTGCTTGCGGCCGGTGAGCATCTTGTGAGGGTACGTCTGGTGCGAGACGTCGTAAACGATATGGTCAACGGGCGAGTTGAACACGGTATGGAGTGCGATAGTTGCCTCGACGATGCCAAAGTTTGGGCCAAAGTGACCGCCGTGCTTTGACTCCATGACCAGCAGATTGTCGCGAATCTCCTGCGCAAGTACCTTGCGAGCCTCCGCGTCCAGCTTCTTTACGTCTTCCGGTCCATTGATATTCTCTAGGTACATGTGCGACCTTTCTTGGATTTAAACTACTGTCACGAATAACATCGCCATCTCAACGCTGTTTGTCTGAAATACGTACCCAGATAGCCGCCACGCAATACCGACAGGCAAGAAAATAAGCCACATGAGTAAGTAAGTTCTAGAAGCTTCCGCCCACGATCAACCATACCGTATGGGCAACATCATTAGTTGCTTGTACTGTTTTGCTGATGGCAAAACACACCTAAGTCGGATAATCTGTCAAAAAGACGTATACATGACGCCGAAAATAGCTAAGGCGTGCAGATTATCGTCATTAGGTGTGTAATATGCCCGCAATTAAGCAGATTATCCGACATAGGTGTGTTGCTTATAAGTGAAATTTACCTATAGTTAGATTTTTTATATTTCTCTATTCATTTTCCAGCATATTAGATGAAGTTTATGCATAGAGATGTATATCGGGCATTGGTACTCTTTTATTGTTACACAATAAGCCCCAGTTGTCCGATTATCTTGACTAGAAACATGACAGTTCTTCAGCGAGGCGCGGCTAAACTGCACCATTTTGTACGCCAAGCCTAAAAGCCGGCGCTCAATCACATTGCAGGAACACAAAAGAACCCTCGCACCTGAAAGATGCGAGGGTTCTTGCTTGAAACGCTTTATCTACCTGCGACTTTACGCTCGCAGAGGTACCATGCTTGCAACGGCTTCGTGCCGCGCTCGCAGCGCCTGCCGCGCCCGCAGAGTGCGTCTGACCTGCAGGTTAGCGCTCGCCAGCGGCGCGACGCTCGGCGTACTCGGCAGCAAGACGAGCCTGGATGTCGTGTGGCACCTGCTCATATCCTGCCAGCTCAACGGTATACTCACCCGTTCCGCGCGAAAGAGACCTCAGCCTTGTAGCGTAATCGGTAACCTCAGCGTATGGGATTGTCGCCTTAATGGTGGTCTCACCAGCGGAAACACCGGTGCCGGAAGACATTCCCTCTACGCGACCGCGGGAAGCGGAGACGTCGCCCATGACGGAACCTGCATAGCTGTCTGGAACGGTAATCTCCAGGTGGGCCATAGGCTCCAAGAGAACTGGCTCTGCCTGGTCAACGGCCTTCTGGAAACCAATGCGAGCAGCCGTCTTGAATGCCATCTCGTTGGAGTCAACTGGGTGGTAAGAGCCCTCGTAGACAGCAACCTTAACGTCAATCATAGGATAACCAGCCAAAACGCCTTCGCGCATGGTCTCCTGGACGCCCTTATCGATGGCAGGGATAAAGCCGCGAGGAATGTGGCCGCCCACAATCTCGTCCACAAACTCGTAACCTGCGTCTGGGTTTGGCTCGATGCGCAGCCAGCAGTCGCCGTACTGGCCGGAGCCGCCGGTCTGCTTCTTGTGCCTACCCTGAGCACTTGCAACTCGACGGATCGTCTCGCGATATGGAATGCGGAGCGCAACCTTATGTGCGGAAACGCCGGCTCGCTGCTCAAGACGCTCGAGAAGAACGGCTACTTGTGCCTCGCCGATTGCAGAAACAATGGTCTGGCCGGTGTCCTCATCACGCTCAACCTTAAGGGTTGGATCGGCGTCGGCGGCCTTCTCCAGGAACGCAAAGAGCTTGCCCTCGGTACCGCGCTCATCAGGCTCAATAGCCGTGCGGTACAGGGAGTTAGGGAACCTAAATGCAGCGGCCTCAACCTTACCGGTAACGGAGAGCGTGTCGCCCGTCATGGCCTCGAGCTTTGGGACTACCACGATATCGCCAGCCGCAGCGGTGTTGACGTCAGTTGTCTCTTTGCCGCACATACGATACAGGTGAGAAAGGCGCTCGGGCTTGCGTGTGCGAGCGTTGATAAGCTCGGAACCTGCGGAAACAGTACCTGCAAGCACCTTTACAAAGGTAAGCTTACCGTTCTGTGGATCCTGCAGCGACTTGAAGGCAAACGCAACAGGGCGCTCGTCATCAGGTGAAATATCAAGCTGCTCGCCGTTGACCAGTGGAATGCGGCCAAAGTCGGACATAGTTGGGAACCAGCCATCAACGGCATCAAGCAAGGAGATAACGCCCTCTTCGCGGACGCAAGAGCCCGAGAAAACAGGAACAAAAATGCGCTCCATAAGGGCCTTGCTCAGCAGGCCTTCAAGCTCTTCCTGCGTAATTTCCCCGCCCTCGAGGTAGCGCACCATCAGCTCATCGTCGGCCTCAACAACCAGCTCGGTCAGGGCAGCGCGAGCAGCCTGGGCCTCTGCTTGGAACTCAGCAGGAATATCAGTGACCTCAGGCTTGCCATCTACCAACTTACGAGCCTTCTGGTGGACAACGTCAATGATGCCGGAGAATGCCTCGCCAGAACCCATTGGAATGGTCACTGCACCAAGCGAGGAGCCAAAACGATCCTGGAGCATAGCCATCGCGGTCTCGTAATCTGCATCAGGGCGGTCCAAGCGGTTGATGAACAGCGCACGGCAGAGAGAAAGATCTTCGGCGGCAAACCAAAGCCTGGTGGTGATAGTGCCAGGTCCACTAGCTGCATCAACGACAAACAGCGCAGTCTCAACAGCGCTCATTGCCGAATAGGCGTCACCCACAAAGTCAGGATAGCACGGTGCGTCAAGCACGTTAATGCGTGTATTTTCCCAGGTAATTGGTGCGATAGTAGTAGAGATAGAGAATCCGCGCTCTGACTCTTGTGAATCGTAATCAAGCGTGGGCTTTGTGCCTGCGTGGCCGCCTAAACGAGTGGTTGCACCCGTCAGATGCAGCATTGCCTCGGCAAGCATGGTTTTGCCCACGCCACCTTGGCCCACCAGGACCACATTCTTTACCTTAGAAACATTTTTTTCGGCCATGATGCCTCCTCTGACTGCGGCAAGCAGCCGAGAAGGTCAGCCGATAGTACGCGCCCGAGTCTAGCGCGATATGCCTCGGCCCTTCCTGCTACTTACCGAACAAGAAAACCTCTAGCCACCCTACCGTACCGCAAAGCGTAAAAAGAGACACCCACCATTCGATAAACGACATGTGGTGGGTGCCTCAAAGTTTCTTCTCGTCAGAAGAATTTGTGATGTTGCCGCAGGTAGATAGTATGAAATCGCAGAACGTCACCCGCGTGCATCACAAAAGTTAGATTCTAACTCCTCGGTGAACGGTGTTGTTAAAGATCAGATAGCCGATAATTGCGTTCACCAGCGACAGCGTAACAAAGATAATGTTTGGCAGCGTCTCGTTAATCACGCCCGTTGACGAGCTAAATGATTCGATAACCGGAACAATCATCATCATGAACGTTCCGCCGATAACAAACATGGAGCCCAGCGTGCCCGCAAGAGAAGACACCGTGACCGAAAGGCTTCTCTTGGTGATATCGACAACGGAAGTCCACTCAAAGTTTGGTCGGCGAATATCAATGGCTAGGCCCACGTTAGACACCAGGAACACAATGCAAAGCGGCAGAATAACGTTTCTCAGGGCTGTTTCAATGGTGATGTGACCAGGAATCAGGAAGAAAATCTGGGTCACAACGCTGAAAATGAGCACGTAAAGCATGTTAACGGCAATCTTTGCGCCAAAAATCTGCTTTGAAGATACGGGCATAGTTGCCATCAGCCAGTTTGAGCGGCCTTCCAGCGAGTACGAAATAGCAG
>JABZHH010000044.1:0-6310 GCA_015258925.1 Atopobium sp.
GTATAAACCGTCTTTACAAGAATGAGTGCAGCAGATCGCTGAAGGTTATTGATAGAGCGCCTACCTTCGGCAACAACTTCTGGCATGTGCGCAAAATCGTTGTCTGCCAGAACAATCTCTGCAACATTTCTAGCTGCAGCAGAACCAGAAGCAACAGAAATAGAACAGTCCGATTGCCTCAGTGCCAAGATATCATTGACGCCGTCGCCGGTCATGGCAACCGTGTGGCCATGATTCTGGAGTGCAATAACAAGCTCGCGCTTCTGTTCTGGCGTAACGCGACCAAATACGTGGTACTTCTCGACAGCTGCAGCAATATCTGCCTCTGTGTGTAGCATAGTTGCATCTACCCAGCCGTCGGCGTGAGGGACGCCCGCTCGCTCAGCAATAGCGGAGACGGTACGAGGATCATCGCCCGAAATAACGCGCAGGTCGACACCTTGCTCAAGGAAGTATGCAATGGTTTGTGGGGCGGTCTCTCTAATCTGATCCCTAAGCACTACGTAACCTAGGAGCTGAGGAGTTCCCTGGAAAGTATCATTCTGGTCAAATCCATCAACGGTACAGGCAACCAGCACGCGTTCAATGGACGCAAATGCATCGGACGATGCGATAACGTCTGCTGCCTCGGGACCAAGCACAAACTGAGCAGCACCGATAACAAATGCCTGTCCGTCCTCAGTGACGCAGCCAGAGTACTTTCTCTTTGAAGAAAACGCCACAACGCGAGAAGGACGTTTGCTTTGAATCCCCTGCTTAGATGCGTACGCAAGAATTGCCGTAGCCGTATCGTTAGCGTCATCTTTGTTTGCGCCGACAACGTTTACAGCCGCTTGTAGAGCGCCTGCGGCCTCAGTAATTGGTGTAAACGAAGCATCCAAAACACGAGCAACTTCCATGTTTCCCGTGGTGATAGTGCCTGTCTTGTCCAAACAAAGGGTATCTACGCGTGCTAGCGTTTCAATGCAGTATTGCTGTTGAACCAAAACATTTTTCTGGCCGAGCCTAATGGTTGCAATAGCAAGAACCGAGCTGGTGAGAAGAACAAGTCCTTGAGGAATCATGCCAATAACGGCAGCAATCATCGAAAGAAGCGCTTCATTTAAATCGGCGTTACCAATGAAATAGGTACGAACAAAAAGACCAATACCCAGCGGAATCAATGCAATGGAACCTGCGCGAATAATCGACTTAATGGTGGTAAGAATCTCTGAATTGATCTCTTTTACAAACTTAGCTTCTGCGTTAATACGCGCAGCATAGCCTTCCTGACCTACACGGCATACCCTACCAACAAGACTGCCCCTCTCGACAAAACTACCAGAGAGAAGCTCGTCTCCCGTGGTCTTTTGCACGGGCTCTGCCTCACCAGTTAGAAGGCTTTCATCAACGCTTACGTGCTCTGATACAAGAATACTGTCAGCAGGAATTTGATCGCCCGTCTTCAAGCGCACAAGATCATCGATGACAAGCTCGTCTGGTTTGATAAAGGTATCTTTTCCGTCACGAATTACACAAACACTCTGAGCTGTCATAAGAGACAGGCGGTCAACCATGCGTTTTGCACGAATCTCTTGCACAATACCAATGACCAAGTTTGCAAGAACTACGCTCATGAACAGTGCATTTCTGTACTGTCCCGTTACAACAACAAGCAGCGCCATCAAAACATTAACTATGTTAAAGAGCGTAAAGCTGTGCTCTGCAATAATCTGAGCAATAGATTTGGTTTTGACGTCTGTATTAGTATTGACTTTACCTGCAGATACTCTTTCTGCAACTTCTTTTGACGTCAAGCCTTCATACGCTTCTTCACAACGTTTACTGCTCTTGCCTGCAGTATCTTGTAATGACATATAAACAATCTCCAGTCAGTGATGGCCGGTTTTTTACACGTGGTGACCCCGGTGGGTTTCGAACCCACGACCTTTTGCTCCGGAGGCAAACGCTCTAATCCACTGAGCTACGGAGTCATGGTGCATAAGTATACCCCAGCCTACTTACTGCCTTTTGTAACGGTTTGCGTAATTTTCTTCTGGTATTTTCCCATGCTAAAATGAATTCAACCAGCAAATGAGGAGTTCATGAATACTATTTCTGTTGACCTAACATCCGACTCATATCAAATTCATGTAGGGCATCACCTGCTTGCGCAGGCCGGTAAGCTCATTCATTCCTGCACCTCAGGGTCAAAGATTCTTGTAGTCACTCATCCAGATTTGAACAAGCTCTACGGCTCTGAGCTTCTTACCTCGTTGGAGTCAGCTGGCTACTCCGTTACAACCGCCACAGTGTCCACAGGTGAGCACGCAAAATCATTTGAGTCGTATCAAAAGCTGGTAAGCGTCCTTGCAGAAAACCGTTTTACGCGAGAAGACATTGTTGTGGCATTTGGCGGAGGTGTTATTGGTGATCTTGCGGGATTTGTTGCAGCAACCTACATGCGAGGTTGTGCGCTCGTACACATCCCCACCTCTCTTTTAGCGATGATTGACTCCTCAATTGGTGGAAAAACTGCTATTGACCTACCGTTTGGGAAAAATCTGGTTGGAGCCTTCTATAATCCCAAGGCCGTTATTGTTGACCTTGAACTGCTGAACTCTATTCCGACTCCCCTCTTGCAAGATAGCTGCGGAGAGCTTATTAAATATGGCGTTCTTTCTGGACATGAGCTCTTCAATAAAATCTCTTTGGCGAGAAACCCTGTGCAGGTCATCGACGTGACGCATAGACAAGAGCTCATTCAAGAGTGCATTGAAATAAAGAAGACAATCGTTGAAGCAGACTTCAAAGAAGCAGGGTCTAGAAAATTGCTCAATCTGGGCCATACACTTGGCCATGCTATTGAGACGCTCAGCAACTTTGAACTTGGACACGGCTCCTGTGTGGCTGCTGGAACTTCCCTGTTGGCAAAAGCCTGTTCCAAGCTTGGTCTTTGTTCTGTTGAAGACGCAGAGAACATCGCCGCGCTCACTCAAGCTTATAACCTTCCTACCAGCACTTCATTTACTGTGGAAGAACTTTACAGCGCAGCACTTCATGACAAGAAAAGCCACGCAAATTCAATTGATATGGCGCTTATCTATGGCATTGGTGATGTGCGTATTGAGCGCAAATCATTTGCAGAACTTAAACAGCTGATTGAGCTAGCAAAAGAAGACTAACGTCCTAGACGCTCCAGCTCTTCTGCAAGCTTACGTACTGACTCGTTTAAGGCAGTCTTGTCTTCAGCTAGGATATCGTTTTTGTTGAAGATGCCGTTAGCAGTTCCTACATAGGCATAACCGCCAGCAAATACTTCAGCAAGATTATCTGTTGTAACGCCACCAACCGCCATAAGAGGCAAGTTTCCTAAAGGCTCACATACCTTTTTGGCGTATCCATAACTAACCTCATTTGCGGGGAATACTTTGACAATATCTGCACCAAGAGCAAATGCATGAGCAATCTCTGTTGGCGTAAACGCTCCCGGAACACTCAAAATCTCATGCTCTTTGCAGTAGTCAAACATCTCTTCAGAGAACAGTGTTGGTGCTAAAACAAACGTGGCGCCAGCTTTATGAGCTGTCCGCAGATCTTCAAGAGTAAGTACGGTACCAGCACCAATATTGATATCAGAACCATATTCACTGGACAGCTTCTGAATTAACGAGGCAGCTTCTGGAGTGTTCATGGTTACTTCAACGTTATGTACAGGAGAATCAACAAGAACCTCAACTACAGCTTTAACCTGATTGTACGTATAGCCACGTAAAACCTGAGTTACGGCGCTAAAAGGCTTATTCACTTGCTTCCTCCTTTAATCTTCAAACAATTTTAACCATATCCTTCTCCGACACTCAACTGCGGTATTCTTACATCAAGCAATTAGTTACGGAGCGTGTGAAAAATGGATGTTTCAATAACTCCTCATGATTTGTTTGGAACGGTAGAAGCCATCCCGTCAAAATCATGCGCTCATCGCGCGCTCATCTGCGCTTCATTTGCAAACGGCACTACTAACATTACCTGTCCTTACATCTCAGAGGACATTCAAGTAACTGTTGATTGCCTTAAAGCTTTAGGCACCACTATCGCTAGAACTAAACAGGGATTTAGAGTTGTCCCTGCAAAAGAGCAAAATCGCCCTCAAAACGTGCAACTTAACTGCAAAGAATCTGGCACCACGCTCAGGTTTTTACTCCCCCTTCTGGGGGTGCTAAACGTAAACGCCACAATTTCTGCAGAAGGAAGACTCTTTTCTCGACCCCTAGAGCCTCTTGTCTCAGAACTCTCTGCCCATGGTATGTCTTTTAGCTGGCAAGACGAGAAGACCCTTGAGGTTTCAGGCAAACTTATTGGCGGTTTATTTGAGCTACCAGGAGATATCTCATCCCAATTTATTTCTGGACTTTTGCTGTCTTTACCTTTGTTGAATGAATCTTCAACGATACAAATTACAGGGTCCATCCAATCAAAAGACTATCTGGCTATCACAGAGCACGTATTGAAAGACTTTGGCATCACCACTGAATTTGATGCAAAGAATGCCACTTATACCATTAAACCTCAACACTATGTTTGTCCAGGCGTTTATTCAATCGAAGGAGATTGGTCAAACGCAGCGCCATGGCTTGCCGCAGGTGCAATTGGGCAAGGCGTAGAGGTCACAGGGCTCTTCATGCAAAGTGTCCAGGGAGACAGAGCTATCTTAGCCGCGTTATCGCTTGTGGGCGCACGTGTTTCTCGCCAGCAAAAAGGTGCAGCTTGCATGATGGATCACCTGCGGCCGTTTACCATTTCTGTCTCCGAGGTGTGTGATCTTGCCCCGGTACTTGCTGCATTAGCTGCGTTTATTCCTGGAACAAGTAGGCTTACCAATATTCAGCGCCTTCGTCTTAAAGAGTCCGACCGCGTTCAAAGTATCTGCAGCGTACTTAGGGCATTTGGTGTGACCGTTGAGCTCTCTGACGATCAAACGGAGCTTATTATCACGGGAGGAAAACAGCCCGCCAGCTGCATTGTGGACTCGTGCAATGATCATCGCATGGTGATGATGGCAACTATTTTGGCTTCGTATGCAACGGGTCCTGTCATAATCACCCATGCCGAGGCAATCAATAAGTCGTATCCGCTCTTCTTTGAGCACTTCAAGCAGCTTGGTGGCGTCTGCCACAGTATGGAGTCATAAATGATGACCTCAACTTTTGGGACAACAGTAAAAGTATCTATTTTTGGCGAGTCTCATGCTCCAAAAATCGGCTGCACCATTGAAGGTTTACCTGCTGGTTTTACCGTTGACTTAGCAGCTCTCAAGACATTCCTTCAAAGAAGATCTCCATCGCATCCATGGGATACTCCGCGTAAAGAGACTGATGATCCAGAGTTTATCTCTGGAATTTCAGCGGAGGGCATTCTAGATGGCTCCCCGCTCACGGCGGAGCTACCTAACACAAACGTTCGTCCACAAGATTACGCAGCTACAAAGCTTGTCCCACGACCAGGACATGCCGATTTTGCTGCCTGGGCAAAATGGGGAGACTCGTACAAGCAAACGGGTGGAGGACATTTTTCCGCGCGCCTCACCGCCCCTCTCTGCATTGCGGGAGGAATAGCGCTCCAGATTTTGCGAGCTCAGGGTATAACTATTGCAGCTCACGTTCTCAAAATAAAGGACGTCAGCGATACTCCCCTTGAGCTCGTAGACAACTCACTTGAGGCCAGCAAGCTACTTGCTTACCAAATGGATCAGCTGCTCCAAGCTAATCCTCAAGCGCTTCCCTTCCTTGATGTTCAAGCTGGCGAGAAAACCCGTGTACTCCTTACACAATTGCGCTCTGAGAAAAATACCGTTGGCGGCATCATAGAATGCGCAGCAACGGGCGTTCCCGCAGGTATCGGATGCCCTCATTTTCATGGACTTGAAAATACTATCTCCGCTGCAGTTTTTGGTGTTCCTGCTGTTAAAGCCATAGAGTTTGGTAGCGGTATGAATGCTGCCAATTTACTTGGCTCCGAAAACAATGATGCTTACGAAGTGCGTAATGGCTCCGTTGTACCAACCACCAATCATGCGGGAGGTATTCTGGGCGGTATTTCAACTGGAGCCCCTATTTGGTTTAGATGCGCACTAAAACCAATCTCAAGTATTGGGCTTCCTCAACATTCAGTTAACCTTCAGACTATGGAACCAGAGCAGCTTATTGTTCAAGGCAGGCATGATGTAACTGCAGTTTTACGTGCGGTTCCCTGCATTGAAAGCGCATTTGCCCTAGCCCTTCTCGATACTTTGTATTCCTGGCCCTCCGAGCAGAACGGATATCACAATGAC
>JABZHH010000045.1:0-6252 GCA_015258925.1 Atopobium sp.
CACTAAAGCAAGAATTTGAAAGGTGCCATTGAGGTCAATCATGAGCTGATCCGCCGGGTTCTTCCCAAAGGAACCAGTTTTGACAACCTGGTACAGAAAGATGTAACCAGGATGATGGATCACATCAATTCCTACAAACGGAAAAGCTGAACGATCGCAGTCCCTACGAAATGTTCAGCTTTTTCCTTTTAGATGAGAATATCGCACAAAGAAAAGAGATGGCAAGAAAAAGAGACTAGTCTTCACTGATCTCTTTGTAAGCCGGGATGCAACCTCCTGGAAGGTATTCGATTACTAACCATTATGGTCTCAAGCCTGAACGAGAGGGGTTGCATCTCGTTTTACAGTTGAGGCTAATATCGCCCAGAATGAAGACGCCCAGCTTACCGATGTAGAACTCGCAGCGTCTGAGCTCTCTAGCCCAGAAGATCACCTAGATCCAGAATCCATCTCCCGAGCTCAGTAGCACAATCCTCCTCAACTCCGTTCACACCCTCAGTAGCTACGTTCTGCTCACGCCACGGAAATCGCATCCCGCGCAACAACGTGCTCCACACAAAAACATGACGAGAAGATCCTCTAGTTCCAAGATCTTCTCGCCATAAACATAAGCGGTTATAGAACGTCTACCTACAGCGCAGCAAGTGCCTGCTCGACGTCGTTGATAAGGTCTTCGGTGCCCTCAATACCGCAGCTCAGGCGTACGGTACCTGGGGTAATGCCTGCTGCTACAAGCTCCTCGTCAGTAAGCTGACGGTGTGTTGAAGAAGCTGGGTGCAAACAGCAAGAACGAGCGTCTGCAACGTGCGTTGCAATGGAGAAGACCTTGAGGTTACCCAAGAACTTCTCGGCAGCCTCGCGACCACCAGCAACGTCAACAGTGATAACACCGCAGGAACCGTTTGGCAGGTACTTCTGAGCCAGCTCGTAGTACTTATCGCCTGGAAGGCCAGGGTAGCTTACGTGCGCAACCTTAGGGTTGTTAACAAGCGCCTCGGCAACTGCCTGGCCATTCTTGCAATGTTGAGCCATACGAACATGCAGGGACTCAAGGCCAAGGTTAAGATAGAAAGCGCTCTGAGGTGACTGAATAGAGCCAAAGTCACGCATAAGCTGAACAGTTGCCTTAGTAATAAAAGCGCCGCCCTTACCAAAGGTATCTGCATAGACAAGGTTGTGATAGGAAGGGTCAGGCTGTGTCAGACCTGGGAACTTGTCTGCGTGTGCAGCCCAGTCAAAGTTGCCGCCATCAACAATAGCGCCGCCAACAGCAGAGCCATGACCGTCCATGTACTTGGTAGTGGAATGGGTCACAATATCTGCTCCCCACTCAAGAGGACGGCAGTTCACAGGCGTGGCAAACGTATTATCAACAATCAGTGGCACGCCATGGTCATGAGCAGCCTTTGCCCAACGCTCAATATCAAGGACAACCAGCGCAGGGTTTGCAACAGTCTCACCAAAGACACACTTGGTATTTGGCCTGAATGCTGCGTTAATCTCCTCGTCAGTTGCATCTGGCGAGATAAACGTGCACTCCACACCCATCTTCTTAAGGGTGATAGCAAACAGGTTAAAAGTGCCGCCATAAATGGTGGAAAGCGCAATAAAGTGATCTCCGGCCTCAGCAATGTTAAAGACGGCAAAGAAGTTTGCTGCCTGACCAGAAGAAGTCAGCATTGCAGCAGTGCCGCCCTCAAGAGCACAAATCTTTGAAGCTACATTATCCAGCGTTGGATTCTGAACGCGAGAATAGAAATAGCCAGCAGCTTTGAGGTCGAACAACTCTCCAAGCTGCATCGACTCGTCATATTTGAACGTGGTTGATTGAATGATAGGCACTTGCCTAGGCTCACCGCAACCAGGCTGATAACCGCCCTGCACGCAGCGAGTCTCGATGCTCTCAGACATAGCATCCTCCCTCATAATCATCATCCACGCCGCGCAAACGTCAATGCGCTCCAAACGTGGACTATGTGATTATCTAAGGATACTAGTCTCTCTACCCTCAATAACACGCTCAATCAAAACTTTTTCATGTTCTGAAACAATTGCGAGGTCTGAGGTAACATCTCTAAAGTCCATGGAGTCTTTCCACTCTTTGACCAGAGAAATATTGCGCTGAGCTGTGCAAACAGTACTAAGCTCAGAGTCAATATCCTGCATAATCTGGGTGTAATTTGCGCGTTTCTCGCCCAACATGTCACTGAGGTGGAAAAGAATGTGCTCAACTTCACGAACTTCTCGCCTTGCATGGTGTACCTCAGAGAAGCTGGTCATATCCAGGCCAAACAGGCGCGCATCAATAGTCTCAAGCATGTAATCAAAGCGGCTGCTGACATCCTCAAACGAGATGCCATCCTGTAGCACTGCGTCTGACCAAGCGGGCTCAAAGAGTTCATCCAAAGCGCAGCGCAGACTACGGCGAACCGCCTTCTTGCGCAGAGCCTCACAGACGCGATCACGCTCATTCTCGCGAGCTGCCTCGACAGCGCTGACCAGCTTGGAGCCTTGAGAAAGCTCTCCGGACTCCATCAAATCTGCAACGGTATCAGAGAAGCCATCAATCTCACGAAGACGTGTAGTTGCACCAAGCATCAGCCTATAAACAGGCTCAGCAATCTCTACTGCCTCTTCATTAAGAAGTGGCGAGAAGAACTTGGTGAGTAGCTGAGTTCCTCTGAGGGCAAACCTAAATGCAGCGATTACCGCAGGGTCTTCTGGATGAGCGCGGAACTCTGCATATGCGTCCTCCAAGTTGGTTGCTGCATGAGCGCATGCCTCATCCAAAGCGTCAAGTGTCTCCCAGGGCTGAGTGGAAGGGCCACTGACCAGCCAAAGAAGCTTACCGTGAGGCTCGCGAACATCTCCAAGCTGCTTCCAGACGCACTCATGCTGGTGTCCAAGTGAACCGCGTACGTCAATTGCGCATACAGCACCCTTTGTCAGCGGAAGTTCAAATCCCAGCAAAGTCTCTGCAACATAACCCAAAAATGGAGCATGACCAACAAGAATCAGCGTCTCTGCATCAGCGTGCTCAAGCTCTGCCTGAAGCGCAGGAAGATCTTGATCGTAAAGGGAGTCATGAATCTCTAAGCCCTCTGCATCCAGGGCCTCTGCCACAATCTCTGCAGTTTCAAGTGCACGAAGGGCAGGACTTGTCCAAATCTCGGCCTCTTCACCCTCCGGTCCCAACAGGCCAAAGATGTGAGGATAATTGGCAGATAAAGCCCTCTGACCAGCACGTGTGAGCTCTCGACTCATGTCTTCAGAGCCACGTTCAGATACACCATGTCTTACAAGAACCAAAGTCTTTACCATGTTTACCTCCGCTGGTCATCTGCAGAAAACTGCTTCTTATAGCGTAATAGGACGCCCGCGCAATTTTGCACGAACGTCCTATTTTTACTGCCAACGGGCAAATATATCGGTATATGGCGAGAAAAACTTTTTATCTCGCATCTCTGCTATGCAGTTTTTGCATAACGGCTATGCATAATCTGCACGCAAAAATCCAACTAGAAAGACTATGCAACTGTGGCGGTTAGGTTAGCGCGCCAATCGCGTTCCCCTGCGCCACCTGTGACCTGCAATCTTAGAAGTCAGCGTTGCCAACGGTACGAGGGTGAGGAATAACGTCGCGAATGTTATCCACACCAGTGAGGTACATAACAAGGCGCTCAAAGCCAAGGCCAAAGCCCGAGTGCGTGCAAGAGCCGTAACGACGAAGATCCAAGTAATACTTGTAATCGTCAGGATTCATGCCAAGCTCAACAATACGCTTCTCCAGAAGGTCAAGTCGATCTTCTCGCTGTGAACCACCAATAATCTCGCCAATGCCTGGAACAAGGCAGTCAGCTGCGGCAACAGTCTTGCCGTCATCATTAAGGCGCATATAGAAGGCCTTGATTTCTGCTGGATAATCAGTGACAAAGATTGGCTTTCCAAAGTGCTGCTCGGTGAGGTAGCGCTCGTGCTCAGTCTGAAGGTCAATGCCCCACTCAACAGGGTATTCAAACTTCTGACCAGCCTTTACTGCCTCTTGCAAAATCTCAATAGCCTCGGTATAAGAAACGCGAGAGAACTGAGAAGTTGCAACGTGGTTCAGGCGCTCAAGCAGGCCTTTATCCACAAACTTGTTAAGCATCTCAAGCTCATCTGGGCAGTGCTCAAGAACGTATGCAATAACGTAGCGCAGCATCTCTTCTGCAACATCCATGTCCTGTGCAAGATCACAGAAAGCCATCTCTGGCTCAATCATCCAGAACTCTGCAGCGTGGCGACGTGTGTTGGAGTTCTCTGCGCGGAACGTTGGACCAAAGGTGTACACATCACCAAAGGCCATAGCAAAGTTCTCTGCCTGAAGCTGACCAGAAACGGTGAGGTGAGAAGACTGACCAAAGAAATCCTTTGAGTAGTCAACATCGCCCTTCTCGGTACGTGGAACGTTGTTCAAATCAAGTGTGGTAACACGGAACATCTCGCCTGCACCCTCAGCATCGGATGCGGTGATGATTGGGGTGTTCACGTAGACAAAGCCGCGATCCTGGAAGAACTGGTGGATAGCAAAAGCAGCCACAGAACGGATGCGGAAGACGGCACGGAACATGTTAGTGCGAGGACGAAGGTGCTGCTGCGTACGAAGGTACTCAAGAGACTGACGCTTCTTCTGCATTGGATAGTCAGGGCTGGATGGTCCCTCAATCACAATGGTCTGCGACTGTAGCTCAATAGGCTGTGGGCGATCGGGGGTAAGCTCAAGGACGCCCTCGATAATCAGAGCAGCGCCAACGCCACAGGAAGCAACCTCCTCGTAATTGCCAAGGTTCTCACGATTCATAACAACCTGTAGGTCTTTGAAGCAGCTACCGTCATTAAGTGTGACGAAGCCAAAATTCTTCATATCCCTTACTGAACGTACCCAGCCGGCCACGGTAACTTTTTGGCCACCAAGTTGCTCTGCATCTGCGTACAATGCAGAAATCGTGATGCGCTCCACGGGCATACCCTCCTTGTAACTCACTCTGCAGGCTTATCCTGCGCTCTGCAGGTCTATCCTGCGAGACGAACAAATATTTATTTAGAATACCGCATAACCACATGGCAAACGCTCACTTTTATATATCTGGCGGTAATTACGCTAATCTCACACAGCCAAGCTGGCACGCCATAAAACGGCGCGCCCTAAACACCGCGCCCTAAAACACATATCTGCAATTCGGCTAAACTAGTGCAGTGGAACGTACCCGCACATTGCTGCCGCGTCAAAAGGCCTGCTAAAGGAGAAACCATGGAAGACTACAAGCGCGAATTTATTGAGTTTATGGTCCAGAGCAACGTACTTAAATTTGGCGATTTTACGCTTAAGAGTGGTCGCAAATCTCCTTTCTTCATGAATGCAGGTGCCTATGTCACTGGTGAGCAGCTCCACAAGCTGGGTCTTTATTATGCTCGCGCTATTCATGACAACTTTGGCCTGGATTTTGACGTAGTCTTTGGCCCTGCTTACAAGGGCATTCCCCTTTCCGTTATCACTGCAATGGGCATCAATGAGCTCTATGGCAAGCAGGTTCAGTACTGCTCCAACAGAAAAGAAGCAAAAGATCACGGCGCTGATGCTGGCATGCTTTTGGGAGCAGAGCTCAAAGACGGCCAGAGAGTAGTTATGGTTGAAGATGTCACCACTTCTGGCAAGTCTATTGAAGAGACCTATCCTCTAATTACCTCTATTGCAAACATCGAGGTAGTTGGCCTTATTGTCTCGCTCAACCGCATGGAGGTTGGTAAGGGCGGAAAGGTTGCCGCACTTCAGGAAGTCTCCGAGCGCTGGGGCATGCCAACTGCAGCCATTGTCTCCATGGATGAGGTTACCGAGGCCCTCTACAACAAAGAGGTTGACGGTAAGGTTATTATCGATGACACCTTGAAGGCCTCCATTGATGCCTACTACCAGCAGTATGGCGTTAAATAAGGCGAGAAAAACCTCTGCGTAGAAACCTGACTTATGACTCTAACTCAACTTAAATACGTTCTTGCTATTGCTAAGGCAGGCACTATTAACGCCGCAGCTAAACAGCTCTTTATCTCGCAGCCTACCCTGAGTAGCGCAGTTAAAGAGCTTGAGGCCGAGCTGGGAATCTCCCTTTTTAACAGGACCAGCAAGGGTGTTGAACCTACCGCAGATGGCGAGGAGTTTTTGAGTTATGCCAGGCAAGTTGTCATGCAGACTGACCTCATTGAAGAGCGCTATCT
>JABZHH010000046.1:0-6039 GCA_015258925.1 Atopobium sp.
GACAAAGCTTGTTCAAGTATCTACTGATTATGTCTTTAGTGGCAAAGAAAGCTCTCCTCGTACAGAGCACGATGCTCCTTATCCTGTTTCTGCGTATGGGCGCTCCAAATTGGCGGGAGAGGGACTTGCGCTTGCGGCAAATCCTCAAACGTTTGTAGTGAGAACTGCATGGCTTTATGGCTATGTTGGTAAGAACTTTGTGGCAACCATGCGAGCCCTCGGCGCAAAGTATCCAGAGATTAGCGTTGTTGATGATCAGGTGGGTAATCCTACCAGCGCAAATGACCTAGCTCACGCAATCTTGTGCATTGCAGCTACTGAGAACTATGGCATCTACCATGCAACTAATGAAGGAACATGTTCATGGGCAGATTTTGCTGAAGCTATTATGGCTGGCAGCAATCTTGACTGTAAGGTTTCCAGGGTAACCTCTGCTCAGTGGAAAGAGATGCACCCAGAAAGTGCTTCTCGCCCTGCGTATTCATCTTTGGTAAACGGTCATCTTGAGAGTACCATTGGAAATTGTATGAGACCTTGGCAGGAGGCTCTTGCGACATATCTTTCGAAGGTAGAAAGAGGTTAGTGTGAAGACCTATTTAGTAACTGGTGGAGCTGGATTTATTGGATCTAACTTTATCCACTATATGCTTAGAAGAAATCAGGACATTCATATCTTGAACGTGGATGCTCTGACGTATGCAGGCAACCTTGAGAACCTCTCGGAATATGATCAAGATCCTCGCTATACCTTTGCTCACGTAGACATTAGGGATAAAGAGGCACTCACACAGCTGTTTGAGACCTATCATCCTGATTACGTTGTTAACTTTGCAGCAGAGAGTCATGTAGATCGCTCTATTGAAGACCCAGGTGCCTTCGCCGATACTAATGTCATGGGTACTGTTGCGCTCCTGAGCGTTTCAGAATCTTTCTGGAATGATGGTCAGGGTTCTTACGGAGACCACAGATACCTGCAGGTTTCTACTGATGAGGTCTATGGCTCACTGCCACTTGATGACCCAGAGGCATTTTTCCGTGAGACCACACCTTTGAGCCCCCATAGTCCTTACTCTGCATCTAAGGCTTCTGCAGATATGTTTGTAAAAGCCTGGCATGATACGTACGGATTTCCTGCGGTAATCACGCGTTGCTCCAACAACTATGGTCCTTATCAGTTCCCCGAGAAGCTCATTCCTCTGATGATTGAGAATTGCTTGGAGCACAAGGTACTTCCAGTTTATGGTGACGGACTGAATGTTCGTGACTGGCTCTATGTTGATGACCACTGCAAGGCAATTGCTATGGTTCTTGAGGGTGGCAAGCTGGGCGAGGTTTATAACGTTGGCGGTCATAACGAGCGCAATAACCTTTACATTGTTAAGCGCATCATCAGTGAAGTTGCAAGAATCACCGGTGATACTCAGATTACTGAGGATTTGATTTCTTACGTTACTGATCGTAAAGGCCATGACCGCCGTTACGGTATTGCGCCAGATAAGATTAAAGAAGAGCTTGGCTGGTATCCAGAAACTCCATTTGAAGAGGGCATTGTTACCACTATCAACTGGTATTTAGAGAACCGCGAGTGGGTTAAGAATGTAGTTTCCGGTGATTATCAGGATTACTACAAGAAGATGTATGAAGGTCGATAATGCGCACATACGATACAGAAACGCTTAAGCATCTCCAGCAAGTTGAGCTGATGATTTTAAAGGACTTCGTAGACACGTGTGAAGCCAACAACATCCGCTATTTTGGTTTTGGCGGCACCGCGATTGGCGCCCTTCGTCATAAGGGATTTATTCCTTGGGATGATGATATCGACGTTTGTCTTCCTGCAGAAGACTTCAACAAACTCTTAGATATCTATGATAAAGAGTGGTCAGAAAAGTATTCAATCATGAATACTGAGAGGGACATCAACTATCCATTCCCAACCACGCGCATTATGCTCAAAGGAACACAGTTCTGCGAAGAAGCACTTGCGCCACTTCCTCTTGACCTTGGTATTTTCCTAGATGTCTACTGCTTTGATAACGTTTCGGATGACGAGAAGGAATATCAGAAGCAGGCATTTGATGCGTGGTTCTGGTCACATATGCGCATCCTCGTTGACGTTCCTCGCCCTGTTATTTTGGCCGACGGCATCAAAGGAAAGCTCTTAAAGGCAGCAGTTACTATGGGTAGGGGAGTTTGCAAACTGCTGCATCTCTCTACTCAGAAAATGTATGAGCGTGAGCAGGAAGCCCGCAACCGCTTTGCTCACGTTAAGACAAAAAGAATTGCCTACCTGCACGATACGGATAGGTTTGTAAATACCTATCCAGTTGATGAGGTTTTTCCTGTCGATAAGCTTGATTTTGATGGAATTCAAGTAGCGTTCCCTAATCAAAATGATAAATTCCTTAGGATGCTTTACGGCGATTACATGCAAATGCCACCAGTTGAGAAGCGTAAAAACCACTATCCAGCGCGTTTGGATTTTGGTCCTTACTAGGGTCTTCTCGCCTGTAAAGCAATACATAAAAGGTAAAACGGCATCTCAGGTGCCGTTTTTTGTTAGATTGGCAGTCTTTGACAATCCTCTGAAGGTAATATGTTCAAAATATGTTCATACTTGTATAAATTTGAACATAGGAGTATTATGACTGAAGTTAATTGGTATGGAAGTTTATTTCGCAGTTAATTGGTCTTCATTTGGAGGAACCGTGGCACTAACAAATAACGTGTTTTCTGTATTAAAAACTATTGCTCTTTCTGACGAGAAGCTCAATCAGAGACAGCTTGCAGAAGAAACTGAGCTTTCTTTGGGATCAGTTAATTCAGCAGTAAAAACGCTTGAGGATCAGGGTCTTATTGAAGAGGGACTCATTACACCAAAGGGTCTTGAAGCTCTGAAACCTTATGAGGTTAAGAATGCCATTATTATGGCAGCTGGACTGTCTTCTCGCTTTGCACCTATTTCATATGAGAAGCCAAAGGGTGTCCTGAAGGTTCGTGGAGAAGTTCTGATCGAGCGCCAGATTCATCAGTTGCTTGAAGCTGGTATTACTGACATCACCGTTGTTGTGGGTTATAAGAAGGAGTACTTCTTCTATCTGGAGGAGAAGTATGGCGTCAAGATTGTTGTTAACCCAGATTATGCAACAAGAAATAACAACTCTACGCTTTGGTATGTGAAAGATCAGCTTGATAATACGTATATCTGCTCGTCAGATGACTACTTTACTCAGAATCCATTTGAACACTATGTCTATGAGGCCTATTACTCAGCAACGTATGTTGCAGGAGAGACTGACGAGTGGTGCCTTAAAGAAGGACGTGGTGGACGTATTACCGGCGTAGAAATTGGCGGTTCAAATTCTTGGATTATGCTGGGTCACGTCTATTTTGACAGGCAATTCTCAAAGAAGTTTGTAGACATTCTTGAGGCTGTCTACGACAAGCCAGAAACTGTTGACATGCTCTGGGAAGAGATTTACGTCCGTCATATCAAAGAGCTTTCCATGACCATTAGAAAGTATCCTGACGGTGTTATTTACGAGTTTGATTCCCTTGATGAGCTTCGTCAGTTTGACCCAGCATTTATTGAGAACATCGACTCAGAGATTTTTGACAACATTGTCTCGGTGCTTCATTGCCAGAAGAAGGATATCCACGGTTTCTATCCTCTAAAACAGGGACTTACCAATTTATCTGCTCACTTTATTGTGGGATATGGTGATGATGCTCAGGAGTATGTCTACAGGCATCCAGGTGTTGGTACCGAGAAACTTGTAGACCGCGCTGCTGAAGAGGCTGGTCTTCGACTTGCTCGTGAGCTTGGCCTAGACAACACCTTTATTTACGAGGACCAAAAAGAAGGTTGGAAGATTTCCAAGTTTGTGAAAAACGCTCAGAATCTTGATCCTCATAACCCTGAGCAGCTCAAGCGCGCAATGGAGATGGGTCATAAACTGCATCATAGTGGTGCTTCACTCGATCGTTCTTTTGATTTTGTCAACGAGGGTCTTAATTACGAGAAACTCCTGCTTGAAGAGGGTCCTATTGAGATTCCTGGCTACTATGAGCTTCGCGAGAAGGTCCTGCGTTTGAAGAAGTATGCTGACGCTGATCAGTATCCAGTTGTTATTTCTCACAATGATTTCTTCTATCTGAATTTCTTGATTGACGAGTCAGACACCTACAGCCTTATTGACTGGGAATATGCGGGAATGTCAGATGAGGCTAATGACTTTGGTACCTTCACAGTTTGCTGTGAGCTTACTGATGATGAGGCTAATGCTGCTATTGATTACTACTTTGGAAAAGAGGCAACGTTTGAGCAGCGCAGACACTTCTGGAGCTATGTAGTCTTTGCTGGTTGGTGCTGGTATCTCTGGTCTCTGGTTAAGGAAGCAGAGGGCGAGAACGTAGGCGAGTGGTTCTTCATTTACTATCGCTACGCTGCAAACAATATTGATCGTGTTCTTTCTTGGTACGAAGACGCTCAGAACTAAGGGCAAAAGGGGAAAATTATGTATTACGGTCTTTTAAGCGGTATTCTTTGGGCGGTTGATACCGTTATTCTTGGTGTTGCTCTTGGTATGAGTCCTTATGTTGATTCAGCTCAGGCGTCATTTGCCAGCGCATTCATGCACGATTTCTTTGCTGCTGCAGTTCTTTTAGTCATGATGGCTCAGAAGGGAAGACTTAAAGACACCCTTGAGGCAGCAAAAACAAAGAGTGGTCGTGTAGTCATGCTTGGCGCACTCCTGGGTGGACCAATTGGTATGAGTGGTTACTTAGCTGCTATTAATACCATTGGACCTGGTTACACCGCTGCTATTTCAGCTTTCTATCCTGCAGTTGGTTCGGTTTTAGCATGGCTTTTGCTCAAAGAAAAGATGAACTTAAAGCAGGTTATTGCCCTTATCGTTGCTCTTGTTGGCGTCATGGTTATTGGTCTCTCAACGGCAGCAGGCGAGGGTAACGGAAACGTTCTTGTGGGTATCTTGGGCGTTGCTGCTTGTGTCTTTGGCTGGGGCTCTGAGGCGGTTATTTTGGCTTGGGGCATGCAAGACGATGCTGTTGATAATGAGACTGCTCTTCAGATTAGGGAAACCACCTCTGCATTTGCATACGGTCTTCTCATCTTGCCATTGGCTGGTTCCGTTGATTTTGCTGCACAGGTTGCTCTGACTCCTGCTAATGGCGTTGTCTTTATTGCTGCTCTTGCAGGTACCGCCTCATATCTCTTCTACTACAAGGCAATTGACGCCATCGGTGCTTCTCGCGGTATGGCACTGAACATTTCTTACTCTGCGTGGTCGGTCATTTTTGCAGCTCTTGCAGGTATTATCCTGCCAACAATTATGCCTGAAGCAATTCCATCTCCACTGGTTGTAATTTGCTGCATTGTCATTATTGTAGGAACGGTTCTTTCTGCAACTCCAGACTGGAGTGAGCTCTTTAGTAAAGAGTAGGTTAGCTTTATTCAAACAAACTAAAAACCCGCAGCTGTTGAGCTGCGGGTCTTTTTGTGTAGAGAACAAATGGAGTTAGCCGTTACTTTTTTGTCCGCTCTTATAAGCCATGTTGATGAGCTTGGCCACAGGAGCTGGCCAGAACTTCTTGAGCATCTCTAGGTCCTCCTGTTCACGACGGTTGTCGTGAATAAGGTGGCTGGTTTCAGAATCTTCGTGGATGCGGTGAAGCATCAGTACACGGGTGTCGTACAAGAAATCACCTTCACGCTTGCTGATTGCTTCCCATGCTTCCCAATCCAGGTTAGAGCCAAATCCAGCCTTGAAAACAGGCACTTCAAGGTTGGGGAGAACCAGCGTGGTGCTTGGACAGCAAATAGCACAGCCCAGCTCAAGCGCACGACGTTTAGCCCATGCTTTACCTGCATTTTCTGGCTTGGAGAGCGAGTACAAAAGACGACGCTTTACCTTAAGCAAGCGATTTTCAAGAACTTCTTCACCGTCGCGCAGCTCTCCGTAATTGGTGAAGTAAATTAGTGGGCGAGAAGAGCTGTTCACGCGTTCAAGCATGTAC
>JABZHH010000047.1:0-5841 GCA_015258925.1 Atopobium sp.
AACTTTTGGGGGTCGGTACAGTTCACATTCGTCGGGCGCTTTTTTATGCCGTTTACGGAAGTACGTTTGGAACGCGGCGTGTGTGCTGGTAAACTATTAAAAAGTTGATGAAGGAGGTATGTATGTCACTACGTCGTCATCTGATTAAAGGTTTGGGTTCAGCCCAAAAAATTGCGCTTGCTGTTAGCGTGTTTGTAATGACAGTTGCTTTGCCAGTCATTGCAAAAGCTGATGTTATTTCTACGCCAAGAATCGGTAGATCATCTAGCTTCTTAGCCATGGCTGCAGTTTCTACTCTTGTGGCAGTAATTGGCCTTATTATGATCATAAGGCGTCGCAGGTAAAACCTTGTCCACAACACAGCAGATTCTTCCCAAAAAAGAAGTCACTACATTTGCGTATGCACTTTGTCACTTTGTAGTTGACTTTGCTTGTGTTTCTTCGATGCTCTGTGCCGTAAGCCGAGTGTTGGGCGATTCTGGCCAGGGTTCGATGGAAGTTGTTGCGCTCAGTATTTTACTGTATGACATAGTTGCCTTTACCCTGCAGCTCCCTATAGGCATTGCGCTGGATCAGCTGGATAAGAACTCCTATGCCGCCTTACTTTCGTATGCTTCAGTGGGCGCTGGAGTTGTTCTTTCGCTGGTCCCTATAGCCCTTCTCGAGTGGCCTGCGATTCTTTTGCTTGCGATTGGAAACGCACTCTTCCATAGTGCAGGCGGACTGAGCGTCCTTAATATCTCGCAAAAACATGCAGGACCTTCGGGAATCTTTATTGCAACTGGTGCAATTGGAGTCTTTTTAGGTACACAAAGTGCTCAAATGGGAAGACTTCAGATTGCGTTTTCCCTGCTTGTGCTGTTGTTCTTATGCGCGCTTATCACGCTTGTAGTGCAAAAGGTTAACAAGAAGTACTGGAACGTGCATAACGTTTCGTTTGACATTCCTAGGCTTTCGTCCAATACATTGCTTGCGATTGCACTGCTGAGCCTTGTGGTGGCGCTGAGAAGCTATGCTGGCATGGTTATGGCATTTCCTTGGAAGAGTGAGATGCTCTTACTGGTATTAAGTATCCTTGGCGTATTTGCAGGTAAAGCGCTTGGTGGAGTGGTTGCTGATCGTATTGGCTTCAGGACTACAGCTATCTTTTCGCTCATTGTTGCAGCCACCTTGTTTGTGCCCTCATGGGAGATACCGGTTATGGGCCTTCTGGGTGTATTTTTCTTCAACTTTACTATGTCCATTACGTTGGCATCTCTGGCAAATATCTTGCCTAACGCAAAAGGCACCGCGTTTGGACTGGCCAGTTTCTCACTAGCCGTAGGTGCGTTGCCTGCGCTCGCAGGATTCCGTATTGAACATCCTGCGATGCTCTCTGGTATCAGTTTGGTCTCGGCACTTTCGTTGGGCGTAGGTCTTACGTTAGTCAAAGATTCCGTGGCTACAGGGCCATTTGGTCATGAGCGTATGTTCCAGGCGGCACAAGTTGTTGAGGCTGTAGAGGAAGATGTTCTAATCGCAGAGCCATCTGATCAGGTTGATGAGCTTGCGGTTCAAGACGAGTGTGTGGCTGAAGACTATCTTGTGGCTGAAGACAAACAAGCAGAAGGCTAATGGCATGGACGACCAAATATTTTTGTTGCCGTATTTGATTACCATTATTCCAATATTTGCGTTTTGTCTGATTCTGACTATTACTGTTGAGCTTATTGTCGCAAAATCGCTGGGCGTTAAAGACAATCAAGCACTGTTGATCATTGTTGCTGCTCAAGTGCTTACTAATCCAATTGCCGTTTTTATCACAAGCGCCCTTGTTGATGTGGTTGCTAACGACGTTCAGTACTGGGCGTGCGTCATAGCGGTTGAGCTGGTTGTTATTGCTGTTGAAGGTCTTATTTACAAGCTTAAAGGCGTGAGCAGAGCTCCGTGGAGGCTTTCAATCTTGGCCAACCTTGCGTCAGTATCGGTAGGTATTCTCGTTCAAACACTTATATAAAAATTTAGCGAGAAACCCTTTGAATAGAAGGGGTTTCTCGCCAAACTTGGGTGATTATTTGAGATAAAGCCTTAATGAACCATCGCAATAAGAAGAGCTCCGACCATAAGACCAATGGATGTTCTGAGAGCCGCTGAGGCTTGCCTGTGCAAGAGCTTTTGCGCGCGGGTTGCGTGCGTGAGCTGGGCTTCTGAAGTGTTGAGTGTACGCATTGGTCCTCCTTTCTTAGTTCTTGTCTAGTATATGCCTAAAAGTAAGCTTTGGTAAACTCTTTAGTATAAAAATGATACAAAAAACCACGCCGAGGGTGAGTCCAATCATTCCTCCAGAAGAGGCGTCTAAGTAATAACTGCCTGTTATTCCAATCAAAACGCTAATCGTGGCAATAAGCGGAGAAATCCAGAGCATATGCCGCATCTGATTGGTAAGAAGCCTTGCGCAGGCACCCGGAACAATAAGCAGCGAGACTGACAAAATGACGCCAACTGCCTGGAGCGATATGACAATTGCGAGGGCTAGGGCAACAAGCAAAAATGAAGTGAGTGTTTTAGTAGAAAGACCGATTGCTTGAACCTGCGTGGGATCAAATGAAAGCAAGGTCAGGTCCTTGTTTTTAAGGATGAGCAGGATTGCAATAGGCAGGCCAATACAAAGAACTTGCAGCATGTCGGGAGTAGTGACCCCCAAAAGGTTTCCAAAGAGTATGTGTGAGAGGTTAATTTGGCTTGGAACCTTGGATATGAGAACTGTTCCTAACGCAAAAAACGTTGTAAATACAATACCGATAGCAGTATCGGGGCGCACAATTTGGCTCTTTTTGACTTGTCCGACCAACACCACGGTAATGAGAGCAAACACAAGTGCTCCTACCAGATAGGGAAGCCCCAGCAAGTGAGCAATGACCACGCCTGGAAGAATAGAATGCGAGATAGCGTCGCCCATAAGCGACCATCCCATGTGTGTGATCCAGCAGCTCAAAAGCCCGCAGACTATGGCGGTTGCAATTCCGGTGATGAGGGCTCGCTGCATGAATGCGTATTGGAGAATGTCTACCTCAGGCATGGAGCACCTCCTCAATGTGGGTATCTTCGGAAATACCAAGGTTCTGCAGGAGGGCATCTCCAGAAAGAATTTCTTTTGAAGAGCCCTGTGCGGTTATGGTTTTATTGATGACCAGGCAGAGCGGGAATTTTTGCTGGGCCAAATTGATGTCGTGAATTGAAACGAGCAATGTTTTGCCTTCTTTACTGAGGTTATTGAGCTGTTCGGTGATGATGGCCTCAGAGCGAGCGTCTACTCCCGCAAACGGTTCGTCGAGAAATACCAGCTCAGCAGCTTGTGCTATTCCACGTGCCACAAAAACACGCTTTCTTTGTCCGCCCGAGAGTTGGGCAAGTGGACGATCTGCAAGGTCGGCCAGGTTAACGCGTTCAAGTGCCTGGGCAACCAGCTCTTTGTCCTGAGCGGAAGGTATGCGCATCCAACCCTGATGAACATATCTTCCCTGCATAACAACGTCTTTTACGAGCAGCGGAAACGTTGCGTCAATTGCCTCCGTTTGAGGAACATAAGCGACTTTTCCCTGCTTGCGGGCCTGTGAAAGAGGTTGCTGACCCCAAGTAAGTGACCCCTCCCATGCGATGGTGTCCATCAGAGCTTTGAAGAGCGTAGATTTTCCGGCGCCATTGACACCAACAAGTGCGCAAAGATCTCCTGTTGAAAGCGAGAAATTCACGTCATAAATGATGGGTTTCTCGCGGTCTTTTTTCTCGTACCAGGCGCAAAGTTGCGAAACACAAAGATTCATCGAACAACTACCTTCCCATGAGACCAGATACGATTGCGTCTGCGTCGTGTTGCAGTAGGTCAAGATAGGTGGGCACGGGGCCGTCGGCTTCCGAGAGGGAGTCTACGTACAAGATGTTTTTCTCGTCAGTCTTGAGGACAGCACCCGTCTCGTCGGCTACCTGCTGCATTGCCTTAGGACTGACCGTTGACTCACAGAACACCGCAGGAATTTGCTGCGCCTTTACGGCTTCGACAACCTTGGCGATCTGCTGTGGAGTACCTTCGTCAGTAGCGTTGACGGGCCAGAGGTAGAGCTCCTTCATGTTGGTGTCGCGGCACAGGTACGAGAACGCTCCCTCGCAGGTCACAAGCGTGCGCTGGCTCTCCGGCAGGGCGCTAAGCTCCTCAATCAGGTGAGAGGAGATGTTGTCGAGCTCCTTTTTGTATGCGTCGCCGTTGGCTTCGAAGTCTTTGGCGTGGTCAGGGACAAGGGTGCTGAGCGCGCGGACGATATTCTCGACGTAGATTTTGCCATTTGCGGGCGACATCCACGCATGCGGATTGGCTTGGCCCTGGTAGTCGCCCTCGGCGATGGGGATGGCGGTGATGCCTTCGCTGAGGTCGGCGCGCTGAGCAGGCGAGTCGTCGACGAAGCGCTCAAACCAGCGCTCAAGACCCAGGCCGTTGTTGAGGATGAGCTGGGCTTTCTGTGCGCGCTTGAGGTCGTCGGGTGTTGGCTCGTAGTCGTGGATCTCGGCGCCGGCCTTGGTGATGGACTCTACCTGGCAGAACTCTCCCGCAACGCGAGAAGCCATGTCTTGGATGACGGTAAAAGTGGTCAAAACAAGGGGAGCCGAGGAGTTTGGGTTTTGCGCGGTGCTTGAGCTGGTAGCAGAATCGCGTGGGCCACACGCGGCGAGAGAAGCGATGGCTGCTGCGGAACTTGCGCTGAGCAAGGTCAGCGCTGACCTGCGGGTTAGGAGAGGATTGCGGGTAGCGTGCAGTTGTGGGTTTGCGACTGCTGAGATATGCGTGCAGTGATGTTTCATAGTCACTTCCTTAAAAGATATGAGAGCAAGTAGCTGCGGGGCTGAAAGCAAGAAACTGATAGCGTGAAGCCAAGAGTTAGGAGTTTGGAGCTACGAGCTCAACTGGTTTCTCTCCCTATTGTATTCCTAAAAGTTAGCTTTGTCTAACTTTTGAAATTTACGAGGAAAGAAAAATGGTTAGATTTGCAGACAAATGTCCAAAAGATTGAACATGAAATTTAATGTGTCATTTATGTCGCATTTTAAGCAAATTATTTTCCTTTGGCTTATTTACCATAGGATTTGTGAAACAAAAATAATTTTTATATAGAAAATTATGTGAATATGGCTAGAATTTATTTTGTTTCCTAATGGTTTGTGCTCGTTAAAAAAGGAGAGCATGGCATTCGATTTTACAGGTAAGCTGGTTCTGGTTACAGGCGGAAGCGCTGGTATTGGCGCTGAGATCTCCAAGGGTATTGTTGCTGGAGGTGGACATGTAATCGTTTGCTCTCGTCACGAGGACACTGGCCGCAAGTTTGTCGAGGAGCTCGGCGAGGGTAACTTCTTCTACACAATGGACATTGCAGATGCCGAGGGCGTCAAGAAGACCGTTGCTCAGATTCTTGAGGAGTGCGGCGACGTCAACGTTCTTATCAACTGCGCTGGTCGCATCAGCTCCGTTCCTTTCACCGAGGTTGACGACAAAGAGTGGAACAACACTATCAACACCAACCTCACCGGTACCTACAACGTAACTCACGCTCTCTGGCAGCACTTCATTGATCGTGGTGGCGCTCGCATTGTCAACGTTTCTTCCGTTGCAGGCAAGATTGGCGGCGGCCTCCTTGGTACTGTTGCTTACGCATCTTCTAAGGCTGGTATGAACGGCTTTACCAAGGCTATCGCTAAAGAGGGCGGCAAGTACGGCATTTCTTGTAACGCTGTTTGCCCATCCTTCACCATTACAGATATGACCACTGCACTCTCCAACGATGAGGAGAAGTACAAGAAGGTCGTAGGCATTAT
>JABZHH010000048.1:0-5656 GCA_015258925.1 Atopobium sp.
GGGGATATGCGGTTCCTAAAGAGGGAAGTAGCGCTCCAAGCGTGGTTTATAAACGTTGCCTGCCAGATCTTTCAGTAACAGACCCTGTGGCGCAGCGCATTGTTCCGTATACCGAGATTGTTCAGGACAGGCTGGCTCTAGAGATTCAGCGTGGCTGTGCTCGCGGCTGTAGGTTCTGTCAGGCTGGTATGACGTATCGCCCTGTTCGTGAACGCCCAGCTCAGCAGATTGTGAAAGCAGGCGAGGAAGGCCTTTTGAAGAGCGGCTACGATGAGGTTTCGCTCACGTCGCTCTCTACAACGGATCACTCTCAGTGCGGCTATATTCTGCGCCGTATGAACTCTGATTTGCGTAAGCGCGGCGTGCGAATCTCCATTCCTTCCCAGCGTATGGACGCGTTTGGCGCGGAGATGGCAGACGCCGTTTCTACTTCAAGGCGTGGCGGACTGACGTTTGCTCCAGAAGCAGGTTCTCAGCGCATGCGTGACGTCATCAACAAAAATGTCACTGAGGATGATCTTGAATCGGCAGCTAGAAATGCGTTTGAAAACGGCTGGCGCCGCATGAAGCTCTACTTTATGATGGGCCTTCCAACAGAAACCGATGAAGACATTCAAGCCATTCCCGCAGTTGCAAAACGTATTTTAGATATCGGTCGAGAAATTGGCGGCAAGGGCGTTACGGTTTCTGCTTCTGTTGCCGTATTTGTGCCCAAGTCCTACACGCCATTCCAGTGGGTTGGCCAGATTTCTCGTGAGGAAGCCCAGCGTAGACAGCAGTTGCTCTTGTCGTCAAATCACGATAGGGGACTCAAGATTGCCTACCACGATTCTGGAACGTCCTTGGTAGAAGGTGCGCTTTCAAAGATGGGCCGCGACGGTTTTGATTTGATTTACCGGGCTTGGAAAAATGGTTGTAAGTTTGATGCATGGACCAGCGAGTTTAATCTTGATGCTTGGAATGCGGCAGCAGAAAGTCTGGGTTTCTCGCTCTCTGATATTGCAACAGAGACCTTTGACATCCAGGCAAAACTTCCATGGGATCACACGTCTCCTGGCGTTTCCAAGGGCTATTTACAGCGAGAATATCGTAAAGCGATGGACGAGGTCACCACACCAGACTGCACGTTTACCTCTTGTACGGGATGTGCGGTATGCCAGACCTTGAAGGTCGACAACGTGTTGATGGGGGCGCGCTCATGACGGATGTGCAGGCAGAGAGCGTAGCTCCTGAGGCGGCTGAGCCCATGAAGAAGGACTGGCGTGCCGGTAGGCCACAGATTCAGCCGGAGATTATGACGGAGCGTGGAGCAGAGATTTTTAGGCTTCGCGTGGCTTACAAGAAAGATGACCGCCTTGCGTTTCTGGGACATCTTGAGCTTATTGGTACCATTGAGCGCTGTGTTCGCCGAGCTCAGCTGCCATTTAGGGTAGGTAACGGCTTTGCAAAACGCATGGGCGTGCAGTTCTCTCAGGCGCTTCCCGTTGGCGCTTCGTCTGAGGCGGAGTACTTTGACTTGAAGCTCACAGAATACGTGGACCCGGATGAAGCGTTAGAGAGGTTGTTGTCGGCTACGCCTCCCGCGCTTGCTCCGTTTGCTGCCAGCTACGTTGATCGGTCGCTACCAGCGCTTGAAGCATGGTTGAATGCCGCTCATTGGAGATGTGACATTTTGGGAGAAGGTCTTAGGTCAGATGCGCTGCGTTGGGGGTTTGAGGATCTTCTCGCCAAAAAAGAGCTGCCATACATGCGCGGAGACAAGCAAAAAGTGGTCAATTTAGAGACAACGTTTGCGGGCTATAAGATTTCTGACAGCTCATCCGATAGGTGCATTTCATTTGAGCTTGATACGCTCCAAGACCCTCGAGCAGCGCTTAGACCTGCGGTTTTGATCTATGAGACGCAAAGAGTTGCTGCTCAGGCTGGAGTAGATGGCTTACAAGGTATTGACTCGTTGAAGGTGTGTCGCGTTTCACAGGCACACGTTTCAGAAAATGGACTCCTTGTGAAGCCTCTATAACATGTAGTTTTGTCTTGGAATTTTCTGAAATATGCAGTAGACTATTTCGAGTTGTGTTTCTCGCCGAGGGACATGGGACACCGACAGTTTCCCGCGGATGTCACAGGTCACGGCGGCGAAGATCTTTGCTCGGATCTTCAGAAATGCAAAGATAGTATTAATCGTTGCAAGAATCAGCAATGAAGGGTTACACACATGTACGCAATCGTAGCAACTGGTGGCAAGCAGTATAAGGTTGCCAAGGGCGACGTAATCAGCGTCGAGAAGCTTGATGCGCAGCCTGGCGATAAGGTAAAGCTTGATGTTCTTATGCTTAACGACGGCAAGAAGGTTGTTGCTGACGCTGCCACTCTTTCCTCTAAGAAGGTTACCTGTGAGGTTCTTGAGCAGTACAAGGACAAGAAGGTCCTCGTCTTCAAGTTCCACAAGCGTAAGCGCTATCACCGCGCCAATGGTCACCGTCAGAACCTTACTAAGCTGAAGGTTACCGCGCTCCCTACCGCTCGTAAGGCTGCTGCTAAGGCATCCGACGAGTCTGCAGAGTAATTGGTCACTTCTGATATTGAGATAGGCAGGTAGCATTTATGGCACACAAGAAAGGTCTCGGCTCTTCCCGCAATGGTCGCGACTCACAAGCACAGCGCCTTGGCGTTAAGATTTACGGTGGTCAGGCAATCAAGGCTGGCCAGATTATTATCCGTCAGCGTGGTACGCACATCACTCCTGGCGTAAACGTTGGTCGCGGCAAGGATGATACTCTCTTTGCACTTTGCGATGGCGTTGTTGAGTTCAAGAAGGGTGCTAAGCACGTCGTTAACGTCGTTGCTGCTGAGGCATAAGTTTTCTTGAACATTCGCAGTTCATTCAAGGGGTCCTTCGGGACCCCTTTTTTTGCTTCTCGCGGTATCTTACGCGTACCGTCCACAGTTTCTAATTTGTTTCTTAATGTATTTCTTGACACAACCGGGCAAAGTAATGGTATTCTTCTTACATTGCAATTTACGCTCTTGGGAGGAGGACATATCATGCGCGCTACATGCACTCAGCAGTGGTGGTGGAACAACTTGTCTTTCTCCGGTCAGCGATGAGTTGCTTCTGCATACGCATTTAGAGGCTCTCGGGTGACCGAGAGCTTTTTTTGTGTGTACGTTTCTTGCTAAATCCGGATGGCGAGAAACCCGTGTTGTTAAAAGTTTTGTTTGTACGTTTTAGTTTTGCGTTAAAGGAGTTTGTATGTCTACAGAAAATCTCAATGAGGTTAACACCGCAGTCACAGAGACAGGATCTGCAGAGCAGGCACCACGTATTGTTGCTGTTTCAAAAAATGCAGGAGTATTGGATGTAACTTCTCTAGTCCTTGTTGCCGTCCTTATTGCTGCTGGTTTTATTCTTAACCTGACCGTTGGTAAGGCAATTAGTGCTATTGGAATTGGTCCAGAGTTTATTATTTCTTCGTTCTGCCTGGCTATTCTTTTGCTTAAGCCAAACGCTGTTCAGAGCCTGGTTATTGGTCTTATCGCAGCTACCGTTATTCAGCTGACCACCTCTGTTCCTGGTGCTGATTTTGTTGCAGAGGGCGCAGCTTCACTTGTTATGTTTGCTTTCACAAGGTCTGCTCTTGCAGATAAGCCAGTAATGCCTGCAATTGGTTCTTTTGTAACCACTCTTATTTCTGGCTTGATCTTTGCTGCCATTGCTATTCCAGCAAAGGGTGCAACTATTGAGCTTTTCTACGTAATGCTTCCTGTCATCGTGGGAACCGCATTCTTTAATGCTATTGTTGTTCAGGTTCTTGCGGCTCCTCTTAAGAAGGTTTTGGGTCGATAAGTTCTTAGATACGCACTTATTTCCTGGAGAACACTGTGTCTATTATTGAAGTTCAATCTGTGTCATATAGCTATCCTGATAGCTCAGCGCATGCTCTGAATGAGCTGTCACTGAGCGTTCAGGAGGGTGACTTTGTAGGTATTGTTGGTCCTTCTGGCGCAGGCAAGTCCACGCTTGCTCTTGCGCTTTCTTGCGCTATTCCTCATCACTTTAGAGGAAGTTTCTTTGGAAAGATTCTTGTCGCTGGAATGGACACCTGCACAGTTGCGCTGACTGATATCTCTAAAATTGTGGGTTCTGTAACCCAGGATATCAACGCGCAGATGGTTGCTTCAATTGTTGAGGATGAACTTCTTTTTGGTCTTGAGAACTTTGCTGTTCCTCATGCAGAGATTCCAGAACGTATTACCTATGCTCTAGAGACAGTTGGTATTGCCAACCTTCGCTTTAGAGAGATTGCTTCTCTTTCTGGTGGACAGAAGCAAAAGGTTGCTATAGCAGCACTTTTGGCGCTTCAGCCACAAGTCATGGTGCTTGATGAGCCAACAGCGGCTTTGGACCCAACATCGTCCGAGTTAATCTTCCAGACCCTTTCAGAGCTCAACAAAACCAAAGGCATTACGGTTGTGGTAATTGAGCAAAAAGTGGGTCTTCTCGCTAAGTATTGTTCAAAGATTGCCGTTATGGACAAGGGCTCCATTTGTGCATACGGTAGCGGTGAGGAAGTGTTCTCTCAGGTTGATTTACTTCAAGAGGTTGGCGTTGATGTTCCTCGTTGCGTGCGCGTGTCAAAGGGCGTCTATGAGCTCTCTCATCAGTCTGAGTATGCTCACTTGTTATCTGAGGCGGACAGAGCTGTCTGCGATGAAACTGCGTTGTCAGTTCAGTCAGCCGCCAAGCAGCTTGCGTGCTGTGTTGGGGCTTTGCAGCATCGTAGTATTTCCCTTACAGAGAACCATGAATTACCAGCTACTGATGCAGTTGAATTAGCAGGGGAGACGTATCTTCCAAAAATAGATGGTCCTGTGGTTGCTGAATCGAGCGGACCATTTGACAGGATTGGTGTTCTTCAAGACGCAGAGCAGCCAAGCGTCCAATCTGTTCTTGACGTTATCGACGCCACCTTTAAATATCAGAATAGTACTGATGGTGTAGAGCGCGTTTCTCTCAGTTTGTATCCTGGTGAGCTTGTTGCCCTTGTGGGTCAAAACGGCGCCGGCAAAACAACTCTGACTAAGCTGGTAAATGGCCTCTTGCGCCCTCGATCGGGAGACATTCATATTAAGGGTGCCTCTTGCAAGGATTGGAAGACGTCGCAGATTGCTCAGCATGTCTCTACGCTGTTCCAAAATCCCGATTACCAGATTTGTAAAGAGAGTGTTCTTGAGGAGATTGCGTTTGGTCTTGAGCTCAAGGGTGCCTCTGCAGAGGATGCCCGATGCAAGGCGCTAGAAGTCATTGAACGCATGGGACTAGATGCAGATGCGTCGCCGTTCATGCTTTCTCGCGGACAGCGCCAGATGGTAGCGCTCGCGTCTGTGGTTGCCTGTGAACCAGATATTCTTGTGCTTGACGAGCCAACATCCGGCCTGGATTACAAAGAGTGTATGCAGGTCATGAATATGGTCAAATCACTGTGCGAGAAGGGCTGTGCAGTTCTTATGGTTTGCCATGACATGGAGGTTGTGCTGGACTTTGCCACAAGAATTGTCGTTATGGCACATGGTAGCGTGCTAGACGATGGGGAAGTTGCACAGATCTTCTCGGCAGATGAGGTTTTGAAGGAAGCATACGTTGAGGCTCCTCAGA
>JABZHH010000049.1:0-1980 GCA_015258925.1 Atopobium sp.
GACCTGGTCACCCACCATCCACTTGCGCCAACGCTCAGTCTCAATTGCCTTAACCAGCAGGGTATTCCTCAAGCCAGAAACCTCGTCTGCCTTCAGGAGACCCTCTTTAACCAGAAGATCCTCTACATCGCAAAGTTTTAAGTATGCGCGAGTCTCTTCTGTTCCGTACTGTGGGGCAACGTTTGAAGCGGTGACATTTGCAGGAGTATGCTCAAGCAGCGTTACGTCATCAAGGTAGTCTGCATTGTGCTCCTTAAGACCCACGCCATAACTCTTTGCCATCTCAGCAAGGCTAATAGCAGCCTCAAAATCGTAGTGACCAACCTGCTCCGTAAGGCGCGTAAGCGTTCCAGTCTGTCCAACAATAAAGGTTGGCATAGGCAGACCCTTAGCAGTCAACTCGCTCTTAAGCTGCTCAATGAAGGTGTGATACTTGTCGGTGGAGGTCAAGCCACCATTTGTTTCCTCGGTACCAACCTCATAGCCAATCTCAGGAAGACCGCGAGAAACACGCTCCTTCTCGCACCACTCAATCAAATCAACTGTACGGCGAAGAACCACATCAAGCGGAATAACCTTGCCAATCTCAAAAGGATCTTTTGTTGGGTCAATCATCAGCAGGTCAAAACCGTTAAGCATGTCGGCAAGATAAGACTTCTTGGCAAGCTCCATAGCCTCATCTTCTGGAAGGTGAGCGTTGCGTTCCTCGTCACGCTGCCAAGGACCGCCGTGGTCGCGGCAGAGGTAATAAAGACCGTCAAAGCCAACCTTCTGAGCTGCTTCAGCAATATCATCCGAGAAACGCTTCTGATCCCAAGAATTTACGTATCCCCCACCAAGTTCATCAAGGTCAACCTGGTTTCGAGACGCAATAAACATCAGAGGAAAATCGCAGTCCCTACCAAGTTCAAAAGCTGCCTGGAGCAGGTTGGGCGACATTGGTCCAATTCCTAACAGCGTGGCGGACTTTCCTGTGTCTTGAAGTTTAAGCAACCCTTCAACAGCTTTTTTGATTGGTAGCTTTTCCATAATTACCCCTTCCCAAGAGTGTTTCTTGGTAATAAGAAGGGCGTGGGGGTTGAATCCCTACGCCCCTCTCCTTTTAACTTCAATTTTTAAGGTCTAAGACTAAAAGGTACATGCGTTTCTCGCCGTGTGTTACTTGTTGTCCTCAAGCTTTGGCTTGGTAAGAACAAGGATTGCAACACCCACTGCAACGCCAATTGCCATATCAAGGGTGTAGAGGGCAATGTTGTTTGTAGCTGCAGCAACAATCATGCCACCGTGAGGAACAAAGCACTCAATACCGTGCCAAGCAGCAAGACCAGCACCAACTGCAGAACCAATCATGATTGCAGGCAGAGTGTGTGCAAGGTCCTTAACAGCAAATGGAATTGCGCCTTCGGTAATGCCGATGAGTCCCATGAAGACTGCGGAGATACCCATCTGCCTATCAGTGTCGTCAAACTTGCTGCGAGCAATAAGAGAAGCAACACCGCAGACCAGTGGAGGAATAGCAACTGCAACACGGAATGCACCGTTAGGACCATAAACACCTGCGGTCATAAGAGCCATGGTGAAGGTAGAAGCAGTCTTGTTAACTGGGCCACCCATATCAAATGCGGTCATAAGGCCAATTACAATGCCAAGTACAACTGCGGAACCGCCCTGAAGGCTTGAAAGCAGGTTTGTCAGCCAATCCATAAACGCACCAAGTGGAGCTGCCAAAACATAGATGTAAAGCATGCCAAGGGCAAGCGAAGACAAACTTGGGATAATAAGAATTGGCATGATGGTACGGATGGTGTTATTGACCTTCCAGGACTTCATCCACTGAACAAGGTAACCAGCGGCAACGCCGAGGACCATTGCACCCAAAAAGCCAGTAGAAACCTGAACCTCACCTACAGGAACAGGATTGCTTGCCAGGTAACCAAGGACAAAGCCAGGTGCCAGAGCAGGCTTTCCGCCCAAAGAATA
>JABZHH010000049.1:2078-5415 GCA_015258925.1 Atopobium sp.
CGCCTACAGGAACAGGATTGCTTGCCAGGTAACCAAGGACAAAGCCAGGTGCCAGAGCAGGCTTTCCGCCCAAAGAATAGGCAATGTAAGCAGCAAGGACAGGAATCATCATCTTGATGCCAGCCATACCAATAAGGTTGAGGCTCTGCATCAAAGGATTGGTGACTTCAATACCGTCTTTTCCTGCAGTTCCTGTAGCTAGCGAGAAAGCCAAGAAGACTCCGCCAACTACAACAATAGGAATAAAGTACGAAACACCAGTGTTAAACGCCTTTAGAAGGTCTTTTCCGACCTTGCCCAAAACTGAGGGACTCTTTTCCTCTGCCATGGGTTTCTCCTCTCTTCTTCCTTGCGTTATCACGTACGCGCGTGCTACTCAGCCAGCGCAACTACCTGATCAATAACCTTTGCTGGATCTGCGATAGCCAGCGAAGGATCCAACGTTAGAACGCGACCCTCATCGCGTTTCTCGTCAAAACGCTCATCGCCTTCGATGCCAATTGCAATGGCGAGAAGAACAACGTCGGCAGCGTCAACTTCGTCCTGCTCAAGCTCGTTCTCAATACCGTAACCGCCCTGAGCCTCTACCTTGAATTCATAGCCGCGACGTTCACATTCTTTCTCAATGGCCTCTTTTGCCATCCAGGTGTGAGCAATTCCAACCGTGCAAGCGCATACAGCAACGACGTTCATGGTTATGTCCTCTCGCAAAGTAAGTTGTGAGCCCCTAAGCGGGGCGCACGAGCACGTCTTTTGACGACGTACGTTTCCAACTCATACTTTGCATTGTTTCAATCTTTTTTGAAAGAAGATTTCGGTAAACGTCTAATCTACCTTGTGTTATGATGAATTTTGTTAAACGTTTAACCAACGTAGAATCCAGCACACTCACTAACGTTGGTATTTTGCAAGTACCTTGTAAAAATTTCGGTGAAATGAGTGCCAATGTCTAAGACCACTATCATTGACCTTGCAAAATTAGCAAATGTTTCCATTGCCACCGTCTCAAATTACCTTAATGGACACTTTGAAAAGATGTCCGAAGCAACTAAGCAACGTATCAAAAAGGCAATTGAAAATACGGGATATATTCCAAGTGCCCAAGCTCAAGCCATGGTCAAAAAGAGTTCTGGAATTATTGCTGTTCTCATATTGGACAACACTAATGCCTGGGCTGCTCAAATGACTAACGGTATTGAAGATGCTGCTCTTGAAGCTGGATATCAGACAATTATTTGTAATTCTCGCTTTGACCCCACACTTGAAGCCGACTGGGTCGAGAAAATGCTCTCAATTGGGGCAGATGGCTTGTTAATTCAGCCAACAAATCAATTTAGAGCGGTAGACAGGCGCATTGCTAAAGTTGGAAAACCGGTTGTCTATTTTGACTGCGACCTCATCACCCTTAATACTTCCTGGATAAAAAGTGACCTCTATGACGGAGTTTATTCAGCAGCGTCGCACTGCGTCGAGCATGGGTACGAAAACTTTTTAATCATTGGTGGAGAGCCAAAAGGTCGAACCAGAATTGAACGAGAATCTGGCTTCACTGATGCTTTAGAGGCCTCAAGTAAACCTTACGAGCGCCTCACCATAGAGCAAAGCACGTTGTCTATTCCTGAAATCACACAATGGCTTAACAACCACATTCTTCCGTCAAAGAAAACGCTGGTATTTGTACCAAATCAGTGGGCTCTCAAGAGTGTCTATAGCGCGCTGCATGCCTATGAAAAGGTAATTCCAGAGCAAGTTGGACTGTTGGGATTCAATAATACTGATTGGACCGATTTACCCGCCAAAAGCATCTCAACTATTGTTGAGCCCGTCTATGAAGAGGGTTATGCCGCTTGCAAAATGCTCCTTAAAAGAATCAAAGACCCCTCGCTTGAGCCCGATCATAAGCTGCTCACGTGCAAGCTTAATTGGCTCAAATCAACCATCTAACAATAATGGCGAGAAGACCAACGGATCTTCTCGCCATACGTTACTGCTTTAACTCAAACACTTACAGAACGTGGACCTCGTCCTTGGTAAAGTCAACAAAGGCGTGGTCGCCAACGTTGTAAATCTTGTGTGTACGAGGGTTGAAGTCCGTAATCTTAATGAGGGTGTCTCCAACCATAACGTGGTAGTTCTGGTAGTGGCCCATGAATCGAGAAAGAACTACCTCACAGGCAAGTGTTCCCTCGTCAGCAAGGCGTGCAGACTCTGGACGAAGAACAATGCAGCATTCCTTGCCCTTGTCCAGGTGAGAACATCCGCTAGCCTCAAACTCATGGCCCTCAAAGCGGCAAAGTGCAGTCTCAGAATCAAGCTTGTCTGCAATGGTTGCATGCAGGAAGTTTGACTCACCAATAAAGTCTGCAACAAACTCGTCTGCAGGGTGATAGTAAACCGTCTGAGGATCGCCAACCTGATCAACAACACCCTTTTTCATAATGATGATGTTGTCTGAAAGTGCCATTGCCTCTGACTGGTCATGTGTGACGTAGATGGCGGTAATGCCAGCCTCCTGCTGAATACGACGGATCTCGTTACGCATATCAACGCGCAGCTTCGCATCAAGGTTTGAGAGAGGCTCGTCGAAGAGGAGCACGCTTGGCTCAATAACCAGAGCACGCGCCAAAGCAACACGTTGCTGCTGACCGCCAGAAAGCTGATTGGTCATGCGCTCTTCCATGCCCTCAAGTCCAACAAGACCAAGGATGTGAAGGACCTTCTCGCGAATTACGTTCTTGTCCATCTTGCGAAGCTTGAGGCCATAGGCAACATTGTCAAAGATGTTGTAGTGAGGAAGTAGCGCATAGCTCTGGAACACCATAGCAGTATCGCGCTTGTTTGGAGTAAGCTCATCAATCTGCTCATCGCCAAGGAAAATCTTTCCCTCATCAGGACTCTCAAAACCAGCAATCATTCGCAGAATAGTGGTCTTTCCGCAGCCAGAAGGGCCAAGCAGCGTTACAAACTCGCCAGGAGCAATAGTGATGTTAGCGTCTTGAACTGCGTAGAAGTCTTTTCCAGTCTTCTGATCCTGATAAATCTTGGAAATGTGCTCAAGGCGAACGCCTTTTTTCTCTGTAGCCATGTGTTACTCCTCCTTGAGTGCTCGGCTGGTGCCAAAGTGTTTGATGGCCCAATTCATAAGCAATACCGAGCCATAGGTAATAACAATCAGAATTGTTGCAAAGGCGCAGGCCATACCATATGAACCCTTACCTGCAAACTCGTTAATCTGAACGGTAATAAGCAGGAACTCTGGCGTAACCAAGAGAATAACTGCAGAAATTGCGGTGATGGAGCGGACAAACGCCGTTACCAAGCCCGACAAGAACGAATC
>JABZHH010000004.1:0-48769 GCA_015258925.1 Atopobium sp.
TTTAAACACCTGAAATGCTTGCTTACACCACTTTTCGGGACACGACCACGTTTGCCCAGATAAAAGTTTTTGAGGCGGTAAAAAATCGTCTTAGTTGGAGATAAAACGTCTAATTTTCAATTTTCATTTCCAACTAAACGCGTTTTTTACCTTTTTCGGCACATAATTTTGAGCCTGAAAATTACGTATGCATGGAAATGAATTTAATTGCATGAATATTCAAATTAATAAATCAAAAGTTAATCATGACAAGTAAAGAAGAAAATTGCTAATAAAATGTCTGTGAAAACATGGGAAGGCATAGAAATAGCTAGTAACGCGTTTAAAAGTTATCAGCGTGCTTTACAAAGCACAGCAAGAATAAACTAAATAAGCAGGGAACAAGCAGAATTATGCCTTGAACAGGGGATAATTTAAAATAGGAAATTTTATGGAGCGGCGGACGGGACTCGAACCCGCAACAGTCAGCTTGGAAGGCTGATGCTCTACCAATTGAACTACCGCCGCAAGGGTAAAGCAAAAAGAAAAAATGGTCGGGGTGACTGGATTCGAACCAGCGACCCACTGCTCCCAAAGCAGTTGCGCTACCAAGCTGCGCTACACCCCGAGCCGAGAGAAAAGTATAGGTGACAAATCGCCTAAGAGCAAGAATAAATTGCAATCTTTTTGAACTAATTTTTCGTATCTCAGATTTTTCTATTTTGTTATGTAATCGAAACATTGGATGACTATGCTATTCGTAACCACTTCGAAAGGGGTTTCATGAGCTATTCGTCTAAGGTAATCGCACAGCTTGAAGAGCGTTACGCAGATCAGCCTGAGTTTATCCAGGCAGCAAAAGAAGTTCTTACCACCATCCAACCTGCACTTGATGCTCATCCAGAGTTCGAGAAAGCCGCATTGCTAGAGCGTCTTGTTGAGCCAGAGCGCATTGTTATGTTCCGCGTCCCCTGGATTGACGACGCTAGCAACGTTCAGGTTAATCGCGGATACCGCATCGAGTTTAACTCTGCAATTGGACCTTACAAGGGCGGCCTTCGTCTCCACCCAACAGTTAACCTTTCTATCCTGAAGTTCCTCGGCTTTGAGCAAATCTTCAAGAACTCTCTGACCACGCTTCCAATGGGCGGCGGCAAAGGCGGCTCTGACTTCGATCCAAAGGGCAAGTCTGACCGCGAGATTATGGCGTTTTGCCAGTCCTTTATGACTGAGCTTGCTCGCCACATTGGTCCAAACACCGACGTGCCAGCTGGTGACATTGGCACTGGCGCGCGCGAGATTGGCTACATGTTTGGCCAGTACAAGCGCCTTCGCAACGAGTGGACCGGCGTCCTGACCGGCAAAGGCCTCTCCTTCGGCGGCTCCCTTGCTCGCACCGAGGCGACTGGCTACGGCGCGGTTTACTTCCTCACCCACATGCTTGCCGAGAAGAACGATGCGCTCGCAGGTAAAACGGTCTGCATCTCCGGCTCCGGAAACGTTGCTACCTACGCTGCCCAGAAGGCACAGCAGCTGGGAGCAACCGTGGTGACCGTATCTGACTCCTCAGGTTATGTTTATGACCCTGAGGGTATTGACGTTGAGCTGCTGAAAGACGTCAAGGAGGTTCGTCGCGCCCGCATCAAGGAGTACGCCGACGCACGTCCTTCCGCTACTTTCTTTCCAGGCGAGCGTCCTTGGAGCCAGAAGTGTGACATCGCCATGCCATGCGCAACTCAGAACGAGCTCGAGCTTGCTGACGTGCAGAAACTTGTTGCTAACGGCACCAAGTACGTCGTTGAGGGTGCTAACATGCCAACCACCCTCGAGGCAACCAATTACCTCATCGAAAACGGCGTCTTTTTCGCACCTGGAAAGGCTGCAAACGCAGGTGGCGTAGCTGTTTCCGGTCTTGAGATGTCCCAGAACGCCGAGCACCTTTCCTGGACGTTTGAGGAGGTAGACTCCAAGTTGCAGGGAATCATGGAGAGCATCTACACCGCTGCTTCAGAGGCCGCAGCAACGTATGGCCACCCCGGCAACCTGGTCTTTGGCGCAAACATCGCCGGTTTCCTCAAGGTTGCAAACGCTATGATGGCGCAGGGTGTCTGCTAGTTCGCATAACACTTGGCGAGAAACCCGTTGTTGCAGCACGTATTTGAGCTAACTACATCGTTGGCTTTAACGTAAGATTTAAAAGGACCTTGGTCTCCCAAGGTCCTTTTTTGTGCTGCTCATTGATAGTATTTTGGTCCTGTTTTGCGCTCTTGAAACCCCTAAGCTCTTGAAACAAACTCGTTTCCTTCGATGAAAAAGCGCTTCTGAGCATCAATGTTTTTGCTGATACCTACGCGAGGTGAACGCCCAATTGTTTCTCTTGGTAACAGGGGAGCAAATTCCAGCACAAGCGGCTCAACTGTTAGCTCATGTCCGTAGAGCTCCTTGTCAATGCCAAGCGCCGCACACACTTTACCTGGCCCGTTGGTGAGGTCGCGCAGCTTGAGCGGATGCTTACGCGCACGTTCCGCTTGCTCTTTACCCGCGCGTCCAGCCTCACGGAGTTCGCGCATCACCTCTACACTCTCAAGCGGCTCAACCGCGCGCACCAAGCAACCGCTGCCAAAGCCCTTAGGACCACACACTACATTGCAGCAGTGATGCATTCCGTACGAAACATACACGTAGAGGTGACCCGCAGGTCCAAACATGGCTGTATTGCGCTCGCTAGGACCGCCAAACGCATGACTTGCGGGATCGTCTTGGTCGTAAGCCTCGGTCTCCACAATTCTTGCAACTAGTTTGTGTTTCTCGCCATTAAGCGTAATTGTCCTTGTCAGAGTGCATCCCAGCAGCAGCGGCGCGGCCACATCTGAGGGATTCTCTAGAAAATCTGGAAACATGCCATCTCCTTTATTGGTTATGCGCTACAATACTACCAACCTTTAAGGACGGTGCGAGACACCGGCAAGGCCCATAGCGTTGAGTGCGCATGTTCGCTGTTGAGCCTCCACAAGGAGTGCTCTTTTTTTATGGCTCGGCATGCTCCTACGCAGATCGGAGAGTATATGAATCCACTGGCAAGTGCCACCTCGCAGCCTCGCGCGCTGCTTGTTCTCGAAGACGGAACAACCTTCGAGGGGAGGTGCTGTGGTGCTAGCGGAGAGACCTTCGGCGAGATTGTTTTTAACACGTCTATGACCGGCTACCAGGAGATTATCTCCGATCCAAGTTACGCTGGCCAGATTGTCACACTGACCTATCCGCAGGTAGGCAACTACGGCATCGATCCTGCGGTCATGCAGCGAGACGTCTTGCACCTGCGTGGTTTTGTCGTCCACGACATGTGCTACGAGCCAAGCAACTGGACATCCAAGCAGAGCCTGCCAGAGTTTCTGCAGGAAAACGGCGTCGTTGCTATCGAGGGCATCGATACCCGCGCGCTGACCATGCACTTGCGCGACCATGGCGCACAGAAGGCGGCCATCTCCACCGAGGACCTGGATCCCGCCCATCTGCTCGCGCGCGTCCAGGCGTCGCCCAGCATCTCCGAGCACAACTTTGTCCCCGATGTCTCCGTTGACGCGCCTCACATGGTTCCCGCTACGTCCAAGAAGCGCTTCAACGTTGTCGCATACGACTGTGGCGAGAAGAACGGCATTCTCCAGGGTCTTGCAGCAAACGGCTGCGAGGTCACGGTTGTACCGTGGAACACACCTGCAGAGGAAGCCTTAGCCTACAACCCAGACGGCATCTTCTTCTCCAACGGCCCTGGTGACCCAGAGCAGGTTGACGCTACGCAGGAGGCCGCTCGCGGCGTTCTGGGCAAGGTTCCCGTCTTTGGTATCTGCCTGGGCAACCAGATGCTCTCCATTGTTGCCGGTGCAGATATCGAGAAACTCAAATTTGGCCACCATGGCGGCAACGAACCAGTCATGAATCTTCTGACCGGCAAGGTTGAGATTACTGCTCAAAACCACAATTACGGTCTGGTTTTCCCAAGCTTGGGCAAGCTTATTGCAGAGGAGTCTGGTGGAATCTCCGAACACTTTGACAACCTCTGTGAGTGGTCCGCAAGGCGCATTGCTCCTGTTGTCCAGACAAAGGAGTTTGGCCGCGTCAGGCTCACACACGTCAACCTTAACGACGGAACTCCAGAGGGCATTCAGTTCCTGGATATTCCTGCGTTTTCTGTCCAGTATCACCCTGAGGCAAGCCCAGGACCTCACGATTCATCCTACTTGTTCAAGGCGTTTGCTCGTTTGATGGAGGGACAGTCTGACTATCTTGCCATCGACGTTCGTGAGGGGAGGCGCTTCTAATGCCAAAGCGCACTGATATTAAGAAGATCCTTGTCATTGGTTCTGGCCCAATTGTTATTGGCCAGGCCTGCGAGTTTGACTATTCCGGCACTCAAGCATGCCGTGCCCTTCGTAAAGAGGGCTTTGAGGTTGTTCTGGTTAACTCAAACCCAGCAACTATCATGACCGATCCAGAAACTGCAGATAGAACCTACGTTGAGCCAATCACCGTTGAGTCGGTGACCCGCGTCATTGAGCGCGAGCGTCCTGACGCGCTTCTGCCAAACATGGGCGGCCAGACAGCTCTGAACTGTACTATCAGTCTTGGCGAGGCTGGCGTTCTTGACAAGTACAACATTGAGGTCATCGGCTGCAACCTGGAGTCCATTCGTACCGGTGAGGACCGTGAGCTCTTCAGCGAGGCAGTTCAAGACATTGGCCTGGAGGTTGCTCGCGCAGATATCGCTCACTCCATGGAAGACGCTCAGCGCATTGTTGCTGAGCTGGGATATCCCGTGGTCATTCGCCCAAGCTTCACCCTTGGTGGCGCAGGCGGCGGCATTGCACATACTCCAGAAGAGCTCGTAGAGATTGTGGAGCAGGGACTCTTGCTTTCCCCAGAGCACGAGGTACTGGTAGAGGAGTCCATCGAGGGCTGGAAAGAGATTGAGATGGAGGTCATGCGCGATACCGCAGGTAACGGTATTGTTGTCTGCTCCATCGAGAACCTCGATCCAATGGGTGTTCACACCGGAGACTCCATTACCGTTGCTCCAGCTCAGACGCTCACCGATGAAGAGCTCCAGAACCTCCGCGACTATTCCATCGCCATTCTCGAGCGTGTAGGCGTTGCCTGCGGTGGTTCTAACGTTCAGTTTGCGGTCAACCCAACTAACGGCCGCGTTATTGTCATTGAGATGAACCCTCGCGTCAGCCGCTCCTCTGCGCTGGCTTCCAAGGCAACTGGCTTCCCCATTGCAAAGATGGCGGCACTGCTCTCTGTTGGTTACACGTTGGATGAGATTACCAACGACATCACCAAGGCAACTCCCGCTGCCTTTGAGCCTTCCATCGACTACTGCGTGGTCAAGGTTCCTCGCTTTGCCTTCGTCAAGTTCAAGGGTACTAGCCGCGTTCTGACCACCCGCATGAAGTCGGTCGGTGAGGCTATGGCCATGGGCAGAACTTTTGAGGAGGCTTTGCAGAAGGCACTTCGCTCCCTAGAGCAAGATCGCGCTGGTCTGGGCGCTGACGGTCACGATGTCTTTGACGAGAAGAACTTTGATGAGCTGGTCAGTAAGCCAACACCAGAGCGTATTTTCTACGTTGCTGAGGCACTGCGCAGAAATTGGAGCGTTGAACGCATTCATAATATGACTGGCATCGATCCATGGTACCTGCATCGTATGGCAGGCATCATCAACGCTGAGAAACGCATCAAGGGGCTGGGACTTTCTGGCCTCACCACCGATAACATGCTTGCTGCCAAACAGCTGGGCTTCTCGGATGAGCAGCTCGCACACCTTACCGGCACCAAGACAGACGTTGTCCGTGCTGTGAGGGAAGTGTTGGGTGTTCGCCCGCAGGTCAAGACAGTTGATACCTGCGCAGGTGAGTTTGGTGCAACCACGCAGTACCACTACGTCACGTACGAGAAGGGCAATGCCACAGAGTACGTGAAGGCAGAAAAGCCACGCGTCATGATTCTTTCCGCTGGTCCTAACCGTATTGGTCAGGGCATTGAGTTTGACTACTGCTGCGTACATGCTGCCTACGCTCTTCGCGAGCAGGGCTATGAGACAGTTATGGTCAACTGCAACCCCGAGACGGTCTCTACAGACTACGACACCTCTGATCGCCTGTATTTCCAGCCTCTGACCTTTGAAGACGTCATGGATGTCATTGAGGTTGAGAAGCCAGAAGGCGTCATTGTTACCCTTGGCGGCCAGACGCCAATCAAGCTGGCACGCGCCCTCAAGGACGCCGGCGTTCCTATCATGGGCACTCAGCCAGAGGCAATTGACCTGGCAGAGGACCGCGACCGCTTCGCAGCCCTTCTGGATCGCCTCAACATTGCCTGCCCACCATCGGCGGTTGCTTCTACCATGGACGAGGCGCGTGACGCCGCTCGTCGCATTGGTTACCCGCTGATTGTCCGCCCAAGCTACGTTCTTGGTGGTCGCGGCATGGCCATTGTCTACGACGATTCCGACCTGGTCACCTACATGGAGTCCGCGACGCACGTCACACCAGACCGTCCTGTCTACCTGGACGCCTTCCTTGAGGACGCCATTGAGCTGGACGTTGACGCTCTCTGCGACACCGAGGAGTGCTACGTAGGCTCCGTCCTGGAGCACATCGAAGAGTGCGGTATTCACTCTGGCGACTCCGCTTGCTGCTGGCCGCCCTTCTCGCTCTCTGAAAAGATTGTTGACCAGATTAGGGCCATCACCAAAAAGCTGGCGCTTGCCTGCGGCATTCGAGGTCTCCTGAACATCCAGTACGCTGTCCGCGACGAGCACGTCTTTGTCATCGAGCTCAACCCTCGTGCTTCTAGAACCGTGCCTTTCTCGTCCAAGGCAACTGGCGTCTCCCTGGCCAAATACGCATCTCGCATCATGGCTGGCGAGAAGATCAGTGAGCTCAGAGCACAAGGCCTGCTTCCAGACGAAAATCGCACCGTCGATTACTACGCGGTCAAAGAGGCGGTCATGCCTTGGTCTAGATTCCCTGGTGCTGACTCAATCCTTGGCCCAGAGATGAAGTCTACCGGTGAGGTCATGGGCATTGCCCGAACCTTCCCAGCAGCGTACGCAAAGACTCGTGAGGCAGTTGAGAACAAGCTACCTGAGCAGGGCTCCGTCTTCATCAGTGTGTGTGACCGCGATAAACGCGCTATTGCTCCTGTTGCTATGGCTCTGGAGAACCTTGGCTACGGCATCTACACCACAGGCGGTACCGCAAAGACGCTGCGTGCGGCCGGAATTGACTGCACTACCGTCAATCGCATTTCCGATGGTCATCCAAACGTTGTTGACCTTATGCGCGATAGGACCGTCAGCTTCATCATCAATACGCCTCATGGTCACGAGGCTCACAGCGACGGCACTAAGATGCGCGCAGAAGCTGTCAGCCAGGGTATTACCTGCGTCACCGCAATGTCTGCAGCTACCGCTCTTATTCAGGCACTTGCGGCAGCAAGAAAGAGCGAGCCAGAGACCTTTGCACTGCAAGATCTCTAAAGTACGCTTGGTTAAAACGCGCCTGGGGAATTTGTTTTTCATTTGAACAAGACCGGTCTTGAAAAAGGCCGGTCTTTTTTCGTGAGGGAAGTGTTTAGAATACGAAGTTCTCCTAGTGAAGAGCGCAAAAGTTTGTTATTATTGCAAGGCTGCATAAATATGCGGGCGTGGCGGAACTGGCAGACGCGCTAGATTTAGGTTCTAGTGGACTAAGTCCGTGGGGGTTCGATTCCCTCCGCCCGCACCATGCAGAAATTTGGTTAAGAGCTGGTACGCCAGCATTTTTTACGAGACACTGGAGGAACGTTGAACATCACCGTTACCGCAGATAAGCCAGTTGACGAGAAACTCACCGTCAAGGTTACAGTTCCTGCTGCAGAGGTAGACGCTGCAATTAAGCAGGCTTACAAGGACATTGCAAACAAGTATTCCTTCCAGGGTTTCCGCAAGGGCCGCGCGCCTCGTCCTGTCATTGATGGCATTGTTGGCCGCGAGGCAGTCCTTGCTCAGGCAACCAACGATCTTCTCGGCGCAGCAGAGCCACAGCTTCTTGAGGAGCTTGACCTTGTTCCTGTTGGCCGTGGTGATTACAACCAGGATGCGGACCTTCCTGTTGAGGGCCAGGATTACTCCTACGAGGTAGTCTTCAACGTTCGTCCTGAGGCTAAGCTTGATTCTTACGATGCTCCTGCAATCAACATGCCTCCAAATGAGGCAACTGAGGCTGAGGTTGATCACCAGATTAAGCAGCTTCTGTCTTACCAGGCTAAGTTTGAGAACACCAAGGAGAAGCGCGCTGTTAAAGAGGGCGACACCATTGGTGTAGACATCAAGAACATTGAGGGCGCTGCTCACATGGAGGGCGAGGACCGCGTTCTTACCCTTAACGGCACCCAGGCTCCAAAGGAGCTTGAGGAGGCACTCATCGGCATGAAGCCAGGTGAGGAGAAAGAGGTCAAGTGGACTCACAGCCACACTCACGGCGATGAGGTTCACTCCCACGACTACGACATCAACGTTAAGGTTGTTGCTCACAAGAAGTCCGTCACTCCAGAGCTGACTGACGAGCTTGCAAAGACCACCTTTGGTTACGACACGGTCGAGAAACTCCGTGAGGCAGTTAAGTCTGAGATTGAGTCCGACAAGAAGAATTCTCTTCCAACTCTTAAAGAGGACCGCGTTGTTGAGGCTGTAGGCAAGCGTCTTCAGCTTGACGAGGTCCCAGAGGAGTACAAGAACGAGGTCTTCAACGAGATTGCTCAGGAGTTCCTGAACGGTCTTCAGCAGCAGGGCATGAGCCTTGATATGTTCTTGGCTGCACGCGGCATCAAGACCGATGACTTCATCTCTGATCTTCGCGTTCAGGCTGAGGAGCGTGCACGTCAGTCCCTGGCTCTTGACGCAGTAGCTGCAGAGCTCAAGCTTGAGGCAACTGAGGAGGACATCCGCGCAGAGTTTGAGCGCGCTGGTGTTCCTAACGTTGAAGCTGCAATTGAGGAGTGGCGCAAGGCTGGCCGTCTTCCTGCAATCCGCGAGTCCATCCGTCGCTCTAAGGCTCTTGATTGGCTGCGTGACAACGCAACCGTCACCGTTGTCGACGAGATTGCTGAGGCTGCAAAGGAAGAGCAGAAGGCAGAGAAGAAGTCTGCTAAGAAGGCTCCTGCTAAGAAGAAGGCAGCTAAGAAGGACGAGGACGCAGAGAAGGACGCTGAGTAGTCCGCAACTGGTTGGGTTTCTCGCCAGAAAGACTGCGTCAAAAGTTGCAGTTACTTTGAATTTTTCATACCCCGGGTTAGAGACATGCTTCCCGGGGTATGTTTCTAAGAAAAGACCTTTGAAGGAGGATTATGCATTATCCAACAAACATTCCAACCATTCCGTATGTTATTGAGCAGACTCCTCGTGGTGAGCGTACCTATGACATCTACTCCAGACTGCTTAATGATCGTATTGTTTTCTTGGGTGAGCCGGTAACGCGCGATTCTGCAAATCTTGTTATTGCGCAGCTTTTGCACCTTGAGAGCCAGGACCCAGACAAGGATATTTCTCTCTACATTGACTCTCCTGGTGGAGACGTTTATGCAGGCCTGGGCATTCTTGACACCATGAACTTCATTAAGCCTGATGTTTCTACCATCTGCGTTGGTATGGCCGCATCAATGGGCGCTGTTCTTCTTGCAGCCGGTGCAAAGGGTAAGCGTCTTGCGCTTCCTAACTCTATGGTTATGATTCACCAGCCATCCAGTGGCGTTCAGGGTCAGCAGACCGATATCCAGATTATTGCAGATGAGACAAAGTGGATTCGCCAGCACCTCAATGAGTTGCTTTCGGATTATACTGGACAGCCTATCGAGAAGGTCAATGTAGACACCGAGCGCGATAATTATCTTCGTGCACAAGAGGCTTGTGACTACGGCCTGGTAGACCGCGTTATCTCTTCTCGTAACGATCAATAATTGTACTTGTATTGAGGGTTTAAGTTATGGCTAAAGACCAGGACTTCTCGCCTTTTGGCGGATTAGATGAGATGCACTGTTCTTTCTGCGGAAAGAGTAGGTCGCAGGTAAATAAGCTTATTCAGGGTCCTGGTGGAGTCTGCATTTGTGATGAGTGCGTCTCTACCTGCTCAGATATGATTGATGAGTCCCTTGGCTTTGATGAAGAGTCAGAGATTGAGACTCACTCTGATGAGCCCGTTATCAAAGACCTGCCAACTCCGCATGAGATTTACGATGAGCTGTCTCAGTACGTAATGGGTCAAGAAGACGCTAAGCGTGCTATGTCGGTTGCGGTGTATAACCACTATCGTCGTATTCTTTCGGGCAACGATGAGCCTCAGGAGGGCCAGGAGGATGTTGAGATTGCAAAGTCCAACATCTTGCTCTTGGGCCCAACTGGTACTGGTAAAACGCTGCTTGCTCAGACGCTTGCTCGTTTTCTTGAGGTTCCGTTTGCTATTGCTGACGCAACAACCCTTACTGAGGCTGGTTACGTTGGTGAAGATGTCGAGAATATCCTGCTTAAGCTCATCACTGCTGCTGACGGCGATGTTGAGCGTGCTCAGGTAGGCATTGTCTACATCGATGAGATTGACAAGATTGCTCGCAAGGCCGAGAACCTCTCTATTACTCGTGACGTCTCTGGTGAGGGCGTTCAGCAGGCGCTTCTGAAGATTCTTGAGGGTACGGTTGCTAGTGTTCCTCCAACAGGAGGTCGCAAGCACCCTCAGCAGGAGCTTATTCACATCGACACCACTAATATCTTATTTATCTGTGGTGGTGCTTTTGTTGGTCTGGATAAGATTGTTGCTGACCGCATTGGTAAAAAGGGAATTGGCTTTAACTCTGATGTTGCTCAGAATGTCAAAGAAGGTGAGTCTGAGCTTATCGCCAAGGTAATGCCTCAGGACCTGCACAGGTTTGGCATGATTCCAGAGCTTTTGGGCCGTATTCCTGTTATCACTTCTACTCGTGAGCTTGGTGAGGAAGATCTGATGAGTATCCTCACAGATCCAAAGAATGCTCTTACCAAGCAGTACAAGCGCATGTTTGAGCTTGAGGGCGTAGATTTGGAGTTTACTGAGGATTCACTCAGAGAGATTGCCAAGAAGGCTTTGGCTCGTGGTACTGGTGCACGTGGTCTTCGTGCAATCTGTGAGTCTACGTTGCAAGAGACCATGTTTGATCTGCCATCAGATTTGGATATCACAAAGGTTGTGGTTACTCCAGAAAGCGTTGGCGGAGAAAACGCCCCAGAAATCATTAGGGGCAAAAAGGGCTAACAGCTTAGTAAAAAATTGATTGCTTGTTTATTTTGCGCACCGCTTTGGCGGTGCGTTTTTCTATTCCAAAATGTAATAACAAATATGAAAAAAATAGTGATGACCTTGAGTTTATTAGCTCTTACAAATTGTATGCCACTTGCAGTTGAATGAATACCGTTTAGAGGAGACGATGATAAATACTGCAAGATTCTCTCTATTTTTTATTCAAGATTATTTTAAGGAGAGACCGAAGAATAGAGGAACAATGAAAGCCAAAAAAGTAGCTGCAGGAATTGTGGTGCTGGTACTTGTAATTGTTTCTGTTCTCTATGGTGTTGTGGAATATAACTACCACGGACATCTATTTGAGTGGTGCATTCATGCAATGAGGAGGAATGCTGCTCAGTATTTTATTGATAATTGGCGTTCTGAGTTAGGGCAGGAAGATTCAGTCTGGATAAGCCAGTCTGGATTAAATGATTTGAAAGTTGAAGACTTGCAAATCTCTGGTCCGGTTCAATTTGTCTATTCAAAAGACGGAGAACTTTTTTGTAACTCTGTGTATTGGATGATTTCCAAAAATGGACAGTTTATTGGCTATGTGATGCAAGATCTTGGACCACATGCCATAAATGCGCTGCTAGGAAATGCAGAGGCATATCACATTCAATTTAAGAATGCCGATATTTTTAATGCTGCAACACAAAATAGTCAGAGTAATAGCTGTGTATGTCTAAAGGTAATCAATACATCTGATACAAGAGCAAAAACAGACAATATTGATTTGTGTATTGGTAATCAGGTGGCATACTCTCAATCTATGAGCGGAGAAATGCAAGAGTATCAGCGCGATCAACTGTTTCAGGATAAAGATACTGAGTGGATTAATAGAATTAGTCAAATCGCACAGAGTGCAAATCTCAATAGCCGAGAAAAACTAACTGACGTCGTAAAGTAGCAAACTAACAAGAAAGTCAAAATGAATTACCTCCCATTTCTTGGATATGAGAAATGGGAGGCAGTTCAGAAGTGAGAGGTTCTCCTTTTGCGTTACAGGTTGCCGCCACCAAGTTTGTTGTATGACGTAATAACTTTGGTGCGGGTCTTGGTACCTGGCGGAAATACAGTATCAAATAAAGGCATGATGCCGCGGAAAAGAACGCCACTTTGCACACGGTGAGAAAGACCTTTTACCGTACGTCTTGACTCTTCAAGCTGAGAGCGAAGTTCCTCAAGGTAAGGGGAGCGGCGAGCATAGAACCAGAAAAGACCTGCAAGATCTGAGTTTGGATAGAGCCAAGGCCTGTTGTCTGGTCCTGCAAAATGCGCAATGCAGATATTCTTACGAGCTTCTTCGTATTCTTCTCGCACGTCTTTTGGTGCCTGAGCAACAATGTGATCACGGCGAAGGAATTGCCAGTCTACCAGGTAATTCCATTTCATATTAATACGAAGATAATGGCCATTTACAAACCTGTTAAGGACATCTTGATCAAGCCAGCGCCATGCACGCATGGTTGAGACCTTTAGAAACTCCTCAGGAGAAATTTGCTTTCTAATCTCTTCCAGGTTCATCAAAATGACGCCTGCCTGGAAGTAATCGTGAGGATCATCCATGCCCAGCTCATTTTTAAGGTAGGGGCCAACTGTGGCGTCATAGCCATCAATTTGACCAATAGTATCTGCGTCACGTGTAGCGCCTACCAAATACCCGGTGACATCAATATCATAGAGCTTTGCAATATCGGTATTAACTACCAGGTCAGAGTCAAGGTAGATGGCTTTATTGACGTTAGGAAGCAGCGAGGGAGCAAGCAGTCTGTAGTAAGTTTCTGGTCTAAAGTGACCATGATGAGGAAGCTCAATATCACCAAGGGCAGCATCAACATCTAAGAAACCAACATGGACGTTATCAACAAGCTGAGCCTGACGAGTAAGCGTAATCATGCTGGTAGGAGTGAGGTCACGAGTCAAAACAATGATGTCGTAACGACGTTCCGGATTGACGTTCTCAATGATGGATTGAATTGCTACAGATAAATACGGCACAAAGTTATCGCTGCAGGCAAAAACAAGCACAACGTCATTAAGAGCAAGACCCAGCTCATCGGATGAGCTTGCAAGCATTGCTCCAGAAAGTTGCGCCCTGCCTGTTCCAACAAGGCGTTGTGTGGGTATTTTACGTAATCTTCTCATACGTAAGACTTTAACACTTAGACACCAAAAACGCCTGCTGCGTTTGTCATTACTTCACTTTGCACAGAGTATCCACGGGCCTCACTGAGCCCGCTTAACGCACGCTCGAGGCTGTCCACAATGTCCGCCGAGTCAATATCTGTGTGATCACTGGAGGGAAGGTCAGTCTCGGTAAGGAGTTTATCTTTTGGGTAGACCTTAGCGTATTCACGGCCACGCTTGGTCTTAAGGCTCATCTCGCCAACAGAGAACCAACAGCCAAGCTTAATAGCCCTTTGGAGCTCTTCTGAGCTACCGCTAAACCAATGGATGATAGGAACACACTCTTGAGCGGCTCCTGTCTGCTCAAGAATGTCTAGCACCGTATCAACGCTTCTAACGGTGTGCATCGAGAGCACTCGTGGCTGGTCGTTGCGTGAAAGCTCTGCTGCACGTGCGCAGATCTGTGTAAAGGCCTTAACCTGCAGCTCTTGCAACACATCAACACAATAGCGATAAGAAAAATCTAGTCCAATCTCGCCAATGTAAGATGTCTGCTCCATAAGCTCTAGCAGGAGCTCTATATCTTTTTGAGTAACGCGCCCATCAGAGATGTACCAGGGATGTGCTCCTAGTCCCACACGGATGTTGTCTTGCGTAAGCTGAGGAGCAAGTTCTAGGTAGTCGTGAGGAGTAACACCGCAGGTAAAGAAAGCTAATCCGGCGTCATGGGAACTTCTCGCTACATTGAGCGGGGAGTCCATAAGGTTGGCATGGACGTGCGCATCAAAGTATGCGAGGTTACTCATAGTCAAGCCCTGAAAGATGCAAGATGACGTCCGAGGCAATCATTTGACCCATAATAGGAGGGTAGTAGGACATAGTTCCTAGCTTGGCAGATTTGCCCGTTGCGCCCTCTGGTGCAAAAACTGGTCGCGCTGGCTCGGGGGAGTAGAGCACACGGAAGTCAGCAAGGCCGCGCTTCTTGGACTCTTTTCTCATCACCCTTGCAAGAGCATCGGTATGCGTTTTTGAAAGCGTAGTTATCTCCAGGAGTTCTGGGTGGATTTTATTGCCACCGCCCATGCTGGAAATGAGGTAGATGTCGTTTTTCTGACACCATGCAACAACAGCTAATTTGGCAGAAATGGTGTCGATAGCATCAACTACAACATCTGGTTTTGGAAGAGCAGAGAGCTGCTCGTCAACGTTGTCTTTAAGCAAAAACGCGTCAAGTGTGACCACGTGAGCGTCTGGATTAATGTCCAGAATCATCTCTTTGGTAACGTCAACTTTTCTTTTTCCAATGGTACTCACATAGGCAATAGCCTGCCTGTTTAGGTTGGATGCTTCTACTGCATCGGCATCCACTAAAACAAACGAGCCTACACCGCCTCTGGCCAGCGCCTGAACACAGTTTGAACCAACGCCACCAAGTCCTAAGACCATAACGCAGGAATTTTGAATCTGTCCAAGACGATCTTTTCCTAGGACAAGTTCAAGTCGAGCAGTGGCTTCAGGAATTGTGGCAGACATAGAGCTCCTCATAAAATGTATCTGCAGATAGTATAGCTTGTTACCTCATCGACGCTTCAAGAAGTGTAGACCGATAGTAATTTTAACTTATGGTAAGAAAGCGCCCCATAAGTCGTCTTTTATTAGTAGAATAAATGAAGCAAATTTTGACGATGTTATCAGCATATGAAAGGCAAGATTACTGTGGAAGAAATGCCCAAGAATTATGATCCTCAGGCAGCTGAGCCTGAGCTCATTGAAAAGTGGATTAAGGCAGATTGTTATGGTCGTAGCAAGGGAACAGAAGACCGTACCGTAGTTATCCCTCCACCAAACGTTACCGGCATCCTTCACATGGGTCATGCCATGGATGACACCATCCAGGACACCTACATTCGTTATTCTCGCATGCGCGGTTATTCAACTCGTTGGATTCTTGGAACTGATCATGCAGGCATTGCAACCCAGACCAAGGTTGATAAGAAGCTTAAGTCAAAGGGTATTTCTCGCCTTGAGATTGGTCGCGAGAAGTTCTTGGAGGCTTGCTGGGATTGGACGCGCGAGTACGGCGGAACCATTGTTTCTCAGATTAAGCGTATGGGCTGCTCCATTGATTTTAATGACGAGAAGTTCACTATGTCTCCCGAGTACACTCAGGCTGTTCGTAAAGTCTTTGTTGACTGGTATCATGACCAGCTCATTTATCGTGGTAAGCGCATCGTAAACTGGTGCCCTCATTGCGAGACTTCTATCTCTGATGATGAGGCAGAGTACGCTGACGAGAAGGGCCATCTTTGGTACCTGCGCTATCCACTCAAAGAGCCTGTTAATGGCATTGAGTACATTACCGTAGCTACTACTCGTCCAGAGACTATGCTGGGTGATACGGGCGTAGCTGTCTCTCCTCAAGACCCAGAAAAGGCTGATCTTGTTGGAAAGACTGTTATCTTGCCAATTGTTGACCGAGAGATTCCAATTTTCTCTGACTGGCATGTTGATGCCGGCTTTGGTACCGGTTTTGTTAAGGTAACTCCAGCTCATGACCCTAATGACTTTGCTATGGGTCAGACTCATAACCTTGAGCAGATCAACATCTTTGATGAGCACGCTGTTGTTGTTGACGGCTACGGTGAGTTTTCTGGTCTTGATAGAGATCAGGCTCGTGAGGCTATTGTTGCTTGGTTTGAAGAGCATGGCCTGCTTGATCACATTGAAGACCTTGATCACTCCGTTATGCATTGCTACCGCTGCGGCACAACTCTTGAGCCATGGCTCTCTGAGCAGTGGTTTGTTGCCGTTGATAAGCTCAAAGAGCCTGCAGCGCAGGTAGTTAAAGACGGTCAGGTTACCTTCCACCCAGAGCGTTGGACTCAGACCTACCTCACTTGGATGGAGAATCTCCGTGACTGGAATATCTCCAGGCAGCTTTGGTGGGGACACCGCATTCCTGTGTTCTACTGCGATGATTGTGGCTGGCAGGATGCTCTTATGGAAGACACCGATGTCTGTCCAAAGTGCGGCGGTCATCATGTCCATCAGGATGAGGACGTTCTGGATACCTGGTTCTCTTCTCAGCTGTGGACTTTTGCTACACAGGGTTGGCCAGACCATCCTGAGCAGCTTGAGGGTCACCACCCAACACAGGTCCTGGTAACCGCTCGAGACATCATTGCTCTTTGGGTTGCTCGCATGATTATGAGTTCGCTTTACTTCACCAAAGAGATTCCATTTCACGATGTCTACATCTACGCAACCATTTTGGCTAAGGACGGCAGCCGCATGTCCAAGTCAAAGGGTAACGGCGTAGATCCTATGGATCTGATTGCTAAGTATGGTGCAGACGCAATGCGTTACAACCTGCTTACACTTATTACAAACAACCAGGACGTCAAGTTTGATGCTGTTCTGGATAAGAAGACTCGTGAGCTTATTGAGTCTCCAAGAACTGATCAGGCACGTTCATTTGTTACTAAGATTTGGAATGCAAGCCGCTTTGTTCAGATGAACCTTGACGGCTACACTGCCGGCATGCCAAAGGCAGAAACGCCAGAAGACGCATGGATGTTCTCGCGCCTTGCTAAGGTTGTAGCAGAGACAACTGAGCAGCTTGAGACCTATGGCTTTGGTGAGTATGCCCGCAACATTCAGTCTTTCTTCTGGAATGATGTCTGCGACTGGTATATTGAGCTCTGCAAGGGCCGTCTTCTGGATGGAACTCCTGATCAGCGCCTGCAGGTTCAGCGCAACCTTGTCTTTGTCCTGGACGTCAGTATGAGGCTTTTGCATCCTGCCATGCCATTTGTTACCGAGAGCGTTTGGGATGCTCTTCCTGCATCTGGTCTTTTGAGTCACGATGCAGAGTTCTTGATGATCTCTGAGTGGCCAGATCCACAGAAGCTTGCAAACTTTGTTGACGAGGCAGCTGAGCATAACTTCTCGCTTGCTAAGACTGTTGTTTCTGCTGTTCGTTCTTCTCGCGCTCGTTACAGGCTGTCTCCAAAGACAGATCTTGCTGTTGTGGTTAAAGCTCCAGCACAAGACGTTGCAGCGCTGAAGGAGCAGGCAGCCTTCATTCAGAATGTTGGTCGCGTAAGCTCGCTTGAGGTTGCTGAGGCTCCTCAGAAGCCTGCTGGTTCTGTTTCTGTCACCGATGCTGGCCTTGAAATGTACGTTGTTCTTGGCGAGCTTGTTGACCTTGCTGCTGAGGCCAAGCGTCTTCAGAAAGACCTTGAGTCTGCAAAGAAGGAACTCTCTGGCGTGGAGCGCACCCTTGCTAACCAGGGCTTTGTTGCTAAGGCAGCGCCTGAAGTTATCGAGAAGAAACGTGCACGCGCAGAAGAACTTACTACGCTTGTTGCTCAGCTAGAACAGCAGATTGCTGACTTCTCATAGGTAAAACTTGATGCGGTGTAACAGCCGCATCTTGTGTTTAGTACGTGCATGCAGTCCACTTTAGGTTAGGAACAACATGTCTGAGGTTACATCCGATATCGAGATTGCTCAATCATCCGAGATGCTTCCCATCTTTGAGGTGGCAAAGCGTGCGGGTATTCCAGAGGATCTTCTAGAGCCTTATGGTCGTTATAAGGCAAAGCTTGATGCTCGTGCTCTGGCGGATAAGCCTCTTCGCGGAAAGCTTGTGCTGGTTACTGCTATTAATCCAACTCCGGCGGGCGAGGGAAAGACTACTACCTCAGTTGGTCTGGCGGATGCCTTGACCAGCTTGGGACAGTCTGCCATGTTGGCCCTTAGAGAGCCTTCTTTGGGCCCCGTCTTTGGTGTCAAGGGTGGCGCTGCGGGCGGTGGATATGCCCAGGTAGTTCCTATGGAAGACATCAACCTTCACTTTACCGGAGACTTCCACGCTATTGGTGCTGCAAACAACCTCTGTGCAGCCATGCTGGATAACCATATCAAGCAGGGTAATAGTCTCAATATTGATCCACGTCGTGTTGTGTGGAAGCGCTGCGTTGACATGAATGATCGCCAGCTCAGAAACGTTGTTGACGGCCTTGGTGGCATTGCAGATGGCATGCCAAGACAAGATGGCTTTGATATTACCGTTGCTTCCGAGGTCATGGCTGTATTCTGCCTTGCTTCTGGCATCAAAGATCTTAAAGAGCGCCTGGGCAGAATGGTTATTGCCTACACTTATGATCGCAAGCCTGTAACCGTTAGCGATATCCATGCAGAGGGCGCTATGACAGCGCTGCTCAAAGATGCTATTCAGCCTAACCTGGTACAGACGCTTGAGCACACACCTGCTCTTGTCCACGGCGGTCCTTTTGCCAACATTGCTCACGGCTGCAATACCGTTGAGGCAACAAAGACTGCTCTGCGTCTTGCAGATTACGTTGTTACTGAGGCAGGTTTTGGTGCAGACCTTGGTGCCGAGAAGTTCTTGGACATTAAGTGTAGAGCTACCGGTCTTGCTCCATCTGCTGTTGTTCTGGTGGCAACCGTTCGTGCTCTTAAGTACAACGGAGGCGTTGCCAAAGCAGACCTTAACCAGCAAAACGTTGAGGCGCTTAAAGAGGGCATTCCTAACCTGCTTCGCCACGTTGACAACATCCAGACGGTCTACGGTCTTCCTGTAGTTGTTGCCATCAATGCATTCCCAACCGATACCGCTGAAGAGCTTGCTCTGGTAGAGGAGGAGTGCAAGAAGCGTGGCGTAAACGTAGTGCTATCTGAGGTTTGGGCAAAAGGTGGAAAGGGCGGCCAGGCTCTGGCAGAAGAGGTTATGCGCCTTTGCCAGACTGAGTCTAAGCTCACTTTTGCTTACGATGTCAAAGAGTCTTTGAAGCAGAAAATTACAGACATTGCTACCAAGATTTACCACGCTGATGGCGTTGAATTTGCTCCAAGTGCCGCCAAGCAGCTTCAGCAGCTTGAAGAGCTTGGCTTTGGTGAGCTTCCTATTTGTATGGCAAAAACTCAGTACTCTTTTACTGACGATCAGACCAAATTGGGCGCTCCAGAAAACTTTAAGATTACCGTGCGAGAAGTTCGTGTTTCTGCAGGCGCTGGCTTTGTGGTCTGCCTTACTGGCTCTATTATGACCATGCCAGGACTTCCAAAGGTTCCTGCTGCAGAGCATATTGATGTTCTTGATGATGGAAGAATTGTGGGTCTTTTCTAATGTCTTATCCCTCTTCACCTGAAGAAGTAGCGTTTACAACGTATAGTGCAGATTCTTATGCTCAACACCTTGCTGCTAAAGAGCCTATTCCTGGTGGCGGTAGTGCCGCTGCTTATGTAGGGGCACTTGCAGTGTCTTTGGCTTCAATGGCTGGTGTGTACGCACAAGGAAAACCTGCCTATGCTCAGCATGAAGATGATCTTGCAAAATACATCGCCCGAGCTGGAGCACTCCGCCAAGATTTCATGGAGCTTATGGACGAGGACTCTCGCCAGTTTTTGCTGGTTTCCAGCGCGTTTAGTGTGCCTAAAGATGATCCAAAGCGTGCAGAGATTGTTGAGGATGCTCTTAAAGAAGCAGCTCAGCCTCCACTGAAGGTTATGAGAAAAGTGTGCGAGTCCATTGAACTTCTCGAAGAGATGCTTATCAAGGGATCTCGTATGCTTTTATCCGACGTAGGTTGCGGCGCTGCTCTTGCGCGCGGTGCTTTGATTGCGGCTTCTCATACGCTGTTTGTAAACACTCGTTCTATGCATGATACGGCGTACGCTCAAACGCTGCTTGATGAGGCGGATAAGCTTCTGGACACCTATGTATCACGAGCTGACGCCGTAAGTGATGCAGTAAGCGCACAGCTAAGACAGGAGGCATAACATGAGCTCAGAGACTACTTCACAGGAGCTTCGTGGTGCTCCTGTTGCCAAAACGATAACTGAAAAACTTGCCGCTCAGGTCAAGGAACTTCGTGCACAAGGGGTAACTCCTAAACTGGTTATTGTTCGTATAGGGCAGAAAAGCGATGACCTTACCTATGAGCGCGCGGCTTATACGCGTGCGGAAAAGGTGGGCTTTGAAGTTGAGACCATTGAGCTTCCAGAAGACGCTACACAAGAGCAGGTAAATAGCGCGTTTGATCAGGTTTCCGCCGATGCATCGGTACATGGTTGTCTGCCTATGCGTCCATTTCCTGCTGGAATTGACGAGCATGAAGCGCTTCAGCATCTAGCTCCAGAAAAAGATGTTGATTGTGCAACCGATTCGATGCTGCTGGCAACACTTTGCGGAACTTCTGGCGCACTGGGACCTTGTACCGCAGAGGCAGTTCTCGCGCTTCTCGATTTCTACCAGGTGCCTCTTGAGGGAGCGCCCGTTGCAGTTGTTGGTCGCTCTAACGTTATTGGTCGGCCAGTAGCTGCGCTTTTAAGCGCCAGAAACGCGACGGTGACGGTATGTCACAGCAAGACTAAAGACCTTGCCACCACGCTTAAGCAGGCAGACGTTGTAGTTGTAGCTGCAGGTCGTGCGCACCTTATTGGAGCTGACTGCGTAAGAGCAGGACAAACCATCGTTGACGTGGGCATTAACTGGGATGAAGACGCTCAAAAACTTGTTGGCGACGTCAATACAGAGCAGGTAGCTCCTCTGGTAAGTGCTTATACTCCTGTTCCTGGCGGTGTAGGTAGCGTGACAACGGCAATTCTTGCTCGCCATGTTGTTGCCGCAGCTCAAAGAACGCTTGCATAAGAGTGAAAGGTAGGTTGCCTCATGGCAGCGGAAAATAACTATAAAGAGCTTGACCAAGAGCGCGTAAAAGCCGCGGTCAAGGAGTTTTTGCTTGCTATTGGCGAGGATCCAGAGCGAGAAGGTCTGCTTGATACACCAGACCGTGTTGCTCGTGCTTGCGTGGAGCTCTTTGGTGGCATGCAGGAAGATCCTGCAGCTCACCTGCGTAAACAGTTCCATGAAGAGGGCAATAAAGAGATGGTTATTGTCCGCGACATTCCTTTCTCATCTACCTGCGAGCATCACATTCTTCCATTCGTTGGCAAAGCACATGTCTGCTACATCCCGCAAAATGGTCGTATTACCGGCCTTTCCAAGATTGCTCGCTGCGTCAGCGGGTATTCTCGCCGCCTGCAGGTACAGGAGCGTTTAACGGGCCAAATTGCAGACGCCATGGTAGAAGAGCTAGATCCTTTAGGCGTTTTGGTGGTTATGGAGGCCGAGCATACGTGCATGAGCATGCGCGGTATTAGGGCATCGGGTGCTTTGACCACCACGTCTGCGGTTCGTGGCATTTTCAAAACTAACGAGAAAACCCGTGCAGAAGCTATGCGTCTGCTTGGTCTATAAGAGGTATGTGCGCTATGAGTTATTCTGTTCCTTTTTCTGTACCTGAGCTGAGTTACGAGCAGTCTTTAAAGGTGCTTCACGATACAAAGAAGTTTGGTATTCAGCCTCTGCTGGAGAGCGTGGAAGACATGCTCAAAGAGCTGGACAACCCTGATCTCTGCTTTAAGAGTGTCCAGATTGCAGGTACCAACGGCAAAACGTCTACCTCTAGATACACTGCAGCCCTGCTCAAAGGAGAGGGTCTCAAGACCGCCCTTTACACGTCTCCCGAGCTCATCAGCTATACCGAGCGTATGGAGATTAACGGCACACCCGTCTCTGAGGCTGCCTTTGCTCACGGCGTCTCTGCAGCTCAGGTAGCAGGGGAGCGCGTAAACGCTCAGCGCATTTCCTTGGGCGAGCGCCCTTATGACATCACTGAGTTTGACCTGCTTACCGTTGCAGCTCTAGTGGTCTTTGCCGAGGCAGAGATTGACGTCTGTGTGCTTGAGTGTGGCATGGGTGGCAGATGGGACGCAACAAGTGCTGCGCAAAACATCACCTCCGTTGCCATTACAGGCGTCGGCCTGGACCATACACGTATCTTAGGCGATACCCTTGAGGCTATTGCTGGCGAGAAGGCCGCTATCATCAAACCTGGTCGTACCTGCGTTCTTGGTGTGGGAACGACAACTCCTCAAAGTGTCCAAGACGTATTCTTGTCCCAGGCAGCTTCCGCAGGCGTTGTTCCAACCCTTCTTGTGGCTGACAAGCCAGAAGACGTTGAAGGTGAGGTTTCTGCCGGTCAGGCTACTGACCATCCAGAGCTGTCTCACGCACATTTCTTCATCACCAAAAAGCCTAAGAGCATTGGATTTCCGCTTGAGCTTACGGTTGTCACGCCTCGTGCAACCTACGCAGATCTTGCTGCACTTAAACCAAGCTACCAGGCAGCAAATATTGCTCTGGCAACCTGCTTGGCTGAGGATTTTCTCGGTCGTCCACTTGATGCGGAGAAAGCGTTTTTCTCCACAACCAGGTGTCCTACACCTGGCAGGTTCCAGCTGCTTCAGCCAAAGCCTTTGGTGCTTATCGACGCAGCTCACAACCCTCAGTCAATTGAGACGTTCTTAACTGCTATCCGCTCAATTGAGCCAGAAGTTTCCAACCGTCCTATGCTTTTGACTGCTGTTTTTGCAGATAAAGATGTTAAGGGCATCGCAGAACTTCTCGCCAAAGAGTTCCCTGAGGTAGCGGTAACACAGACAGATAACGATCGGGCCATGGATGCAGACGAGCTTGCTGAGCTGTACAAAGCCTGCGGCGCCAACGTGATAGCGGTCTACAAAAGCGTCCCTGAGGCAGTGGACGCCTTGCGCGAGAAGGGCTTTGTGGCATGTGGAACAATTTCACTTGCTGGCGAGGTTGCTGCACAATTTAGTGATGCTTTGGTAAAATAAATTTATCTGCGACATTTCGCTCATTTTTGAGGCAGTTTGTCGTACGATTTAGGAGAGAACAAAAGGCCAGCAGAAGGGGCTGTCAGATGCAGGAGATTCTTGATCAGATTATTACACCTGAGGTACGTATGGTTATTTACCTCATGGTTATTTGCGTCGTAATGCTTTATATCCTTTCCATCATCTACGTTATTCGCGATGCTCAGCGTCGTGGCGCAGAGCCTTGGTGGATGTGGGCTGTCATTTCTGTTGTTCCTGTTGTTGGCCTGCTTGCTTATGTTATTTTGCGTCCAAGCAGCTACCTCATTGACCGTGAGGAGCAGGATCTTGACATTGCCCTTCGTGAGCACCAGCTGTCTCACTATGGCATTTGCCCTAAGTGCTCCGCACCAATCGACCGCGATTTTATCGTGTGCCCAATCTGCAATACGCAGGTTAGAAACGTTTGCCCAACATGCCATCGTCCACTGAACGCAGACTGGAAGGTTTGCCCTTACTGCCGTACTCGCATTCAATAACGTTTGGTTTTGTTCTTTATGATGGCAATCTGGTGTTTTACAACAGAGACTATGTAGGCGTCTGCTCCTAAGCTCCTGTGTGAGCAGAGCAGGCGCCGTGCCTGTTTCTATGAGTAGCTACCTCTGAGGGGTTTTACATGAAGGTTTTATATAACGACGGCCATGTTGGCGAGATTAACGATGCAGCTGAAGAGCTTGAGGTTATTCGTCACGACGCAGCCCACCTGCTTGCTCAGGCTTTGAAGCGTCTGTACCCACACGCACAGTTTGCCTATGGTCCAGCAACCGAAAACGGTTTCTACTATGACGTTGATCTTGGAGACACCAAGGTTAACGAGGACGATTTCCCAGCTATCGAAGCTGAGATGAAGAAAATTGTCAAAGAGAACCTCAAGATTGAGACGTTTGAGCTTCCTCGTGATGAGGCTATTGCCTACATGAAGGAGCGCGGCGAGTCTTACAAGGTTGAGCACATTGGCGATCTTGCTCCTGACGCACACATCACCTTCTACAAGCAGGGTGAATACGTTGACATGTGCGTTGGTCCTCACATGCTCTACACCAAGGGTGTTAAGGCTTTTAAGCTGACCAGCATTTCTGGTGCGTATTGGAAGGCTGATAAGAACAACAAGATGCTCACCAGAATTTATGGTGTTGCGTTTGGTTCCAAAGATGAGCTTGCTCAGTATCTCAAGATGATTGAAGAGGCCGAGAAGCGCGACCACAGGAAGATTGGCCGCGAGATGGAGCTCTTCATGATGTCCGACTTTGGTCCAGGTTCTCCATTCTGGCTTCCAAACGGTATGGCTCTTCGTAACGCTCTGACCGATTACTGGCATGAGATGCAGGCTCGCTTTGGTTATCAGGAGGTTCAGACTCCACTTATCCTCTCGCGTTCCCTTTGGGAGACTTCTGGTCACTGGGATCACTACAAAGAGAATATGTACACCACCACGGTAGATGAAGAGGACTTTGCCATTAAGCCTATGAACTGCCCTGGTGCATGCTTGATTTATAAGTCCAAGCCACGTTCTTATAGGGATCTTCCTATGAAGCTGGCTGAAGCTGGTCTTGATCACCGTTACGAGATGAAGGGTGCTCTGCACGGCCTGTTCCGTGTTCGTGAGTTTACTCAGGACGACGCACACCTCTTTATCCGCCCTGATCAGATTACTGAGCAGGTCACGGATGCATCTCACCTCATTACCGCTTACTATGCACAGTTTGGCTTCCCATACCGCGTTGAGCTTTCTACACGCCCAGAGGATTCTATGGGTTCTGACGAAGATTGGGAGCGCGCTGAGCAGGGCCTCAAGGACGCACTTGATGCCATGGGTATCGATTACGTGGTCAACGAGGGCGACGGTGCTTTCTATGGTCCTAAGATTGACTTCCATCTGACCGACTGCCTTGGTCGTTCTTGGCAGTGCGGCACTATCCAGCTTGACTTCCAGCTGCCTCACAACTTCCAGCTTGAGTACATTGACTCCGACGGTACCAAGAAGCAGCCAATCATGATTCACCGCGCTGGCTTTGGTTCCTTCGAGCGCTTCATTGGTATTCTGACCGAGAACTACGAAGGTAAGTTCCCTGTCTGGCTGAGCCCATGCCAGGTCAAGGTTCTTCCTGTTTCCGAGAAGTCTCGCCCTTATGCACATGAGGTTGCCGATAAGCTTGCAGCCGCTGGTATTCGCGTTAAGGTTGACGACCGTGACGAGAAGATCGGCTATAAGATCCGTGAGGCTCGTTCTCTTGACCGCGTTCCTTACATGCTCATCCTTGGTGAGCAGGAGGTTGAGGCAGGAAATATTTCTGTCCGCGATCGCTCCAACGAGACTCACGTCGCAGAGCTTGACGAGTTTATTGCTCAGGTTGTCAAAGAGAATGCTGAGCGCGTTGGTTAAAGAGGTTCAACATAACCCACAAACTGCGGTTGGCGTAGCGCAAAATGTTGCGGCTGGCGAGAACAGCGGCGGAGCTGTTGACGTCATGCAAACCGCAATTGACGACGTCACACTGACCGCAAGCGACGTTACGCAAACCGCAAGCGACGTTGTAGCTGAATACGTAAAAATGACAGGGGCAGGCCGTGCGCGGCTTGTCCCTGTTTCATATGTAGACGAACTTCTCGCCACACTGATCGCAGGTGGAGCAAGCGTCGTGGAGCCGCTTGCTGGCGTGCCTGTTGAGGTATGCGACATCAAGGGTAGAACTGCAGCAGGGGAGCTGCTTGTGGTGGATGTGCGCACGATTGGCGCCGAGTTTAGTCCTGCGTGTCGCTTGGGAGCAGAACTTGCAGTGGCCGCGGATGCTCGGGTGCCGGGATATGTTGTCGTGTGCATGCGGAAGTGCTGCATACCGTGGGTAGCAGAGGCGGTTGAAGCCAAGGCGAGATCTACAGAGGACGTGACGGTTGCTGCCACGGGAGCGGAAGAGCAGGCGAGCGCACGGGTTTCTCGCCACGCGGCGAGCGACGCGGCGCAGGTGGTTGCCGCGTACCTGGCGTGCCATCCGCGCGTCGAGGCGGTGCGTTATCCGGGTCTCAAAGCGGATCCGAGCTTTGCGCGCGCAACGTCGCAGCTGGTGGGTGGATTTGGCCCGTACGTGGATTATATGTGGAAAGAATCGCCAGGTGAATGGCATAGATTTGCAGCAACGGATGAAGACGCCAGAACGCAGATTATAAATTTTGAGAGACTCGGTTAACGGTAAGCACTTGTTTAGCAGACCTTGGTATAATTTGAACTAATGTTCCTAAATAGAAGGGGATTTTATGGCAAAGAAGGCTACTCAAATTGAGGATGTTGATACTTTGCTCAAGCGCCTCGAAGAGATGCGCGAGGCACAGGCAGAGTTTGCAACATTCACTCAGGAGCAGGTCGATAAGATTTTCTATGAAGCTGCTCTTGCGGCCGAGAAAAATCGTATCCCTCTTGCTCGCATGGCAGTTGAAGAAACTGGCATGGGTGTAATGGAAGACAAGGTTATCAAGAACCATTACGCAGCAGAGTATATTTACAACAAGTACAAGGACATGAAGACTTGTGGTGTTGTAGAGGATGATCCAGCTGCAGGTTATCGAGTTGTAGCCGAGCCAATGGGTATCGTAGCTGCAGTTATCCCAACTACTAACCCTACTTCTACCGCAATCTTTAAGACACTTCTTGCTCTGAAGACAAGAAACGCCATTATCATTTCCCCACACCCACGCGCTAAAGAGTGCACCATTGCTGCCGCTCGTATTGTTCGTGATGCTGCCGAAAAGGCCGGCTGCCCCAAGGGTATTATCGACTGGGTACCAGCTCCTACCATTGATATGACTGCAGCAGTCATGAGCAACGCTGACATCATTCTGGCAACCGGTGGCCCAGGTATGGTTAACGCAGCTTACTCTTCCGGTAAGCCTGCTTTGGGCGTTGGTCCTGGTAACACCCCTGCTATCATCGACGATACCGCTGACATTAAGCTTGCAGTTAGCTCCATCATTCACTCCAAGACCTTCGATAACGGTATGATCTGCGCTTCCGAGCAGTCTGTTACCGTTCTTGACAGCGTTTATGACCAGGTCAAGAAGGAGTTCGCTGATCGCGGCTGCTACTTCCTGCACGGTAAGGAGCTTGACGCTGTCCGCAAGACCGTCATTGTCAACGGTGCTGTTAACGCAGGTATTGTTGGTAAGTCTGCTCACTTTATCGCAAAGACTGCTGGCGTCGACGTCCCAGAGAAGACCAAGATTCTTATTGGTGAGGTAACCTCTGTTGAGCCTTCAGAAGAGATGGCTCACGAGAAACTCTCTCCAGTTCTTGGCATGTATCGAGCAAAGAATTTTGACGAGGCTATTGCTAAGGCAGAGCGTCTTGTTGCTGATGGTGGCTACGGTCACACCAGCTCTCTTTACGTCAACATTAACGAGAAAGAGAAGATTGCTAAGCATCAGGAGGCAATGAAAACCTGCCGTATCCTGATCAATACTCCTTCCTCTCAGGGTGGTATTGGAGACCTCTACAACTTCAAGATGGCTCCATCCCTAACCCTTGGCTGCGGTACCTGGGGCGGCAACTCCGTCTCCGGCAATGTTGGCCCACAGCACCTGCTTAACTACAAGTCTGTTGCAGAGAGGCAAGAGAATATGCTTTGGCTTCGTGTACCTGAGAAGGTCTACTTCAAGAGGGGCTGCATGCCTCTTGCTCTCCGTGAGCTCAAAGAGGTCTATAACAAGAAGCGCGTCTTCATTGTCACAGACCAGTTCCTTTACAAGAGTGGCTTCACCAAGACTATCGAGGAGACCCTGGATTCCCTGGGTATTGTTCACTCTTCATTCTGGGATGTTGCTCCAGACCCAACCCTTCAGTGCGCACTTGAGGGCGTAGCTCGCATTCGCTCCTTCGAGCCAGACTGCATCATCGCAATCGGCGGCGGTTCTGCTATGGACGCAGGTAAGATTATGTGGTCCATGTACGAGAACCCAGAGGAGAAGTTTGAGGACATGGCGGCGGACTTCTTGGATATCCGTAAGCGTGTCTACAACTATCCTAAGATGGGCAACAAGGCATTCTTCGTTGCTATTCCAACTTCTTCTGGTACTGGTTCCGAGGTAACTCCATTTGCCATCATCACTGATGCTGACAACGGCGTTAAGTACCCACTTGCAGACTACGAGTTGCTGCCTAACATGGCAATTGTTGATACCGACAACATGATGAGCCAGCCTAAGGGCCTGACCTCTGCTTCTGGTATCGACGTTCTTACTCACTGCCTCGAGGCATTTGTCTCTATGATGGCATCTGACTACACAGATGGCATGGCTCTTCGCGGCATGAAGCTGGTCTTTGAGTACTTGCCACGTGCTTATGACAATCCAAACGATGTTGAGGCACGCGATCACATGGCAAATGCTTCCTGCCTGGGTGGTCTTGCATTTGCTAATGCATTCCTCGGTATCAACCACTCTATGGCTCACAAACTGGGCGCTTTCCACCACATTCCACACGGTTGGGCAAACGCAGTTATCCTTACTCGCGTTATGCGCTACAACGCAGCTGAGCGTCCAACAAAGATGGGAACCTTCCCACAATACGATCATCCACACACCCTCGCACGTTACGCTGAGGCAGGTCGTTTCTGTGGCGTTACCGGCAAGGATGACCGTGAGGTCTTTGAGAACTTCGTCAAGAAGATTGAGGAGCTCAAGGCATACATCGGCGTCAAGGAGACCATCAAGGATTACGGCGTAGATGAGAAGTACTTCCTTGATACCCTGGACGAGATGTCTGAGCAGGCATTCGATGACCAGTGTACTGGCGCAAACCCACGCTACCCACTTGTCTCCGAGCTCCGCGAGCTCTACCTGGATGCTTACTACGGTCGCGAGCCAGGCTTCTACGAGGACTAATTCTCGCGGGCGTCACAGTCGCAAACGCTACGTAGCGCACCCATTGCGTCGCGCATTCACTGCTTCTGACTCGTAGCGCGTAAAGCACAAAACAAGAGCCGGTTACCTAAACACCAGGTAACCGGCTCTTTTTCTTGTCTTCTGAACTTTCTGCCTGATCGCCTGATGTGCAAATTCGATTGAAACTGTTGCTACAGATTCACAAAACACATCTATGTCACTTAATCTGTCAAAAAAGGCTATACATTGCTTCAATAATGCGTGTTTATTGCAGAATATCGTCATTTGGTGTGCTATTTACATCGAATTTTGCAGATTATCCGACATTGCTGTGTTGTCGCATGGGGCAATTCAAGGATAGTTAAATTTTATATATTAGTTCATTCATAAATCTGTATATTGAATCAAGTTTATTCATCAAAATGAATTGCTCATGAGAATACTGACGTAACGCCCGCTTAATCCGGTATAGATTGCTATCTCCCAAGTCCTTTTTAATACTTAGGAACATATTTTGCATTGCGAGCTGGTTTCTGTAAATATCTGCATTCACAAAGTACTCCTTAATACTTACTGAATTCAGCTCATTTGTTCTTTGATTGTCTTTTCTTTGCTGATAGAAGCCATCATGATATGCACCGTTATATTCAATAGCCACTAAATTCAATCCAGACAAATTTGATTTGGACATCTTGCCATAAAGTAAATCTAACCTTCGTTCTTTAGGTTGAACCTCTTGGTTTATTTGGTCTTTTATTACATACGTTTTATTCAACGCAATCGGTATTTGATTGAAACCACCTTCACAATATGGCATGGCAGATCTAATTGCCATTTTGACCTCCATGGGAGAGGCTGCATCAGAGAAGAAATAGCGCATGTTTCTTCGCGTAGTTCTCAAACCTGGAGAATAAGGTTCAAGTGCACTCAAAAGAGACGTAAGCTCGTTCGAAGTTACCAACGGCATATCAAATTCACAGAGTTCACCGTTTGCAAGATGACCATAACTGGCCATCATTAGATTTGCAAGCACAATTTGATGAAGAGGACTCTTATTCCTGGGCATCATACAAACAGCTAAAGCAGGCGAGATACAATACACATTTTGTCCAAGCTCAATAAGCGAACCAACAGGTAAAAGACATTTGAATTGATGAGATACTCGCGCATCGCAAGACCTTGTCCTCAAATTATCTCTGAGTATTTCATGAGTGGTTTTAGCCAAAACTATGCCATATTCTTTCTTCAGAAATTGAAGCTTTTCTTCATATGTCTCATCTGAACATGCAGCGTACGTTGCGCGGAAATCCCTTGATGAGCGTTGTGATAACACCTCATCGTTTCCGTGTATCTTAAGTTGTCCACAGATTTGAAGCGCAGTTTCATGCGAGAAAATAATATCCATTCGTTCCTCCTTAGAATGAGAAACGAATATATCAGCACGCTTTGTCAGCAATCTGACAGCTATTTGTCAGTTTCCTAGCTCGGTTTTGTCATAATAAAAAGTCCTCTCATACCATCAGGTAAAAGAGGACTTGCATGAAAATTAAACTAAAGAACCCATAAATCGTTTCGCCCAATCAACATAAAATTCATACGATTGAGCGCGCAACGACTAAACGCCTTGATAGGCCGTGCGCAACAACAAAAACGCTCTTGGTAGGCCCACACGACGCCCAAACGTGTCGGTAGGTTACAAACTTGAAAGCGATACCTTCTGGAGTCACGCCGCCATCTTCCTCGTTACAAACTTCCCAGGCAGGATCTTCGTCCAGGTTGGGGAAGTACGTGTCCGCCTCAACCACGGTGTCGTGCTTCGTGATGTACGCGTAAGAGCACTTGTCGAGAAGAGCGCGGTAAATTGAAGCTCCACCAATAAGCCAGACCTTCTCGGGAGCTTCATCCGCAACTAAACGAAGCGCTTCCTCTGCCGACGACACCACCTCAACGCCTTCGACCTGGTAATCGGCATTTCTAGAAATGACAATGTTACGGCGACCTTTAAGCGGTCCACCAGGGAAGCTCTCCAGCGTCTTTCTGCCCATGACAACCGTGCAACCGCGCGTGTGCTCAACAAAATACTTCATGTCAGCCTTGTTGGGGATGAGAAGATCTCCGTCGCATCCGATGCCCCAATCGCGTGTTACAGAAACAATTGCGTTCATGTGGTTCTCCTGGCAAGTATCGTCTTACATGAAATGATGATCTTAGCTTGAGCATCCGTTCGGGCGCCTGCAGCGCCAGCCGCGTCTGCAGCAACTGCGCCTAAACCGCAATCGGAATGTTCTTGATCTGCGGACCGTGCTGATAATCCTCGACAATGAGGTCGTCAGTAGTGAAGTCGTAGAAGTTGGTGATGTTAGGGTTCAGGCTCACCTTTGGCGCATCAAAGGTGGGGCGAGAAATCAATTCTTTAACAATGTCAACGTGGCGATCATAAATGTGAGCGTCGGCAATCATGTGAACCAGCTCACCAGCCTCCATGCCGCTGACCTGCGCAACCATCATGAGCAAGATAGCGTACTGGCAAACATTCCAGTTGTTAGCTGCAAGAATGTCCTGGCTACGCTGAACAAGCAGCAGGTTGAGCGTAGGTTTATCCTTACCTGGCTCCTGAGTAACGTTGTAAATTGCGTTGAATGCGCAAGGGTAGAGGTTCATCTCAGAAAGATCGGCAAAGGTATACAGGTTAGTCATAATACGACGGCTGAACGGATTCTCTTTGAGGTCCTTGAGTACACGATCCATCTGGTCATAATCGCCATCGGAGTAGTGAGAAACCTGTCCAACCTGATAACCGTAGGCTTTGCCAATGGAGCCAGACTCGTCAGCCCATGAATCCCAGATGTGTGAGTTAAGATCGTTAACGTTGTTGGACTTCTTCTGGTAAATCCACAGAATCTCGTCCATAGCGCTCTTGAGCGCAGTGCGACGAAGCGTCAGCGCTGGAAACTCCTCGCGCAAATCATAGCGATTACAGACGCCAAACTTCTTGATTGTGTATGCGGAGGTACCATCTTCCCAGGTAGGACGGACCTTCTCGCCCTCGGTGGTGGTGCCGTTTTCAATAATGTCGGAGCACATATCAATAAAAATGCGATCTGCTTTGCTCATATTCAATCCTTCAAAATATCGTACAAAATGGAATAAACACCTGCTAGTTGTACGTATAGCAAGTCTTTTCCAAGTACATTACCAGTTGCTGTCAGTATAAGCGCTGTAGGGGTCTCCAAAAAGCGGACTTGAGGAAGTCTGATTGCTCGAAACACAAGAACGTCCCAGTCCCGAGAGCAGCATAATAACTATAAAAAATAGCAAGCCTGCAGGGAAAGGAGAGCCGTCAGGCATCTGCGACGGATCGTTTGGGTCAAAGTCAGGGCCCTCGCCGCCAAATTCATGCCTGTTGTCCCTGGTATCTTGGTTGTCGTCTTTCTTTGCCATCAATCCTCAATCAAACGCTTACACTTTGATGATACCCGTCGTCGCCCAAGGATTTCATGGCGAGAAACCCCTCTTTTTGTCACTCCACATTCTCTGCAAAGTATTTTGTACACGACGACTTGTTCGCGCCTGCGGCTCGCTTACACCCGCAGCGCTCGCGCCCGCGGTTCACACGCCCGCAACTCCTACAGGTGCTGCGACGCAAAGATGTCGTTCCAGAACGTGCCAAGCTGCTTGATGAGCTCTATGTCCGCAGGAAGCCACTGCACGTCGAGCAGCTCGTTTTGAGCAAGCCAACGAAGCTCCGAGTGAATCTCTGGATCCGCGACAGGCTTTTCAGACTCACCCAGCGTGCAGATATAACAATCCATATGCAGGTCAAAGGTGGGGTAGGAGTAAGCTACCGTGTCATAGAAAAACGCTGCCTGCACGCTACAGTGCAGCTCTTCCTGAATTTCTCGACGCAGCGCCTGCTCTGAGGTTTCTCCAGCCTCAACTTTACCGCCAGGAAACTCCCAGAAGCCAGCATTATCCGCATCAGCTCTACAAGCGGCAAGAATTTTGTTGTCTTTATAGAAGATAGCTGCAGCTACATTGACTGTTTTTGTCTCGGCCATGTTATCCCTCCAGCCTGACTGTTGCAAAAACGGTGGAACTCTCGGCATCTTTGAGCACTACCGAGAAACCCGTCTCATCGGCGTATACCTGGGGAGTAATGGTATCGCCCAAGCGTGCCTGACTTCTGTACTGAACCACAATGCGGCGCAGCTTGTGAGAATAGCCAAGGGCCACAAGCGTGTCGACAGCCATGAGCACGTACTGAGCATTATTAACGTGCTTGTTTGTATCCAGGTGCTGCTGAGAAACAAGAATGGCTGGACCATCAACAGGATTTCCCTCAAGTGCAATTTTGCGAGGAGTTGGTGGCAAATCTACGCGAGGCTCGCCGGTAATATAGACGCTCTCGCTTTCTGGAACGCGAGCCGCCTTGCCTTCTTTAATGTCCATCAAATACCAGGTAGAGTCAGCTTTTACGATAGTCGCGCCGTCTGCATCATTAATAACAAACGACCTAGATGCTTGAAGACCCTTCATCTGATACGACCAGGTACCTACGTAGATCTTCTCGCCAAACTGGGGAAGACGGTCAACTTGGATTTGCCACGTTGCCAGAACCCATGCGTATCCCTCGCTGGTCAGTTGCTTAAAGCCGCGGCCAATATCTTCTGAGTGGAACGTCGAGCAGTCCTGCAGATAGTTCATAACGCCTACCAGGGAAAGCTTTCCGGTCTCATCACACTCGCTATATCTAACTCTACTTTCAATGGTGTACATACACATCCAAACTCGAAATCAGCGTTTGCTGAGGTATTACACTATGTCGAGAAACCCGTTTAGTTGTCCCATGGAAACGAACCCGGCAAGCGGTCTCTGACTTTTTGCGTGGTATCGTCAAGTTTCTGCTTAGTTACCTGGACTTTTTGCGAAACCTGTTGAGCCTTTTGGGTAGCAATAAGAGTTGCATTCTGGGCCGCCGCATTTGCCTTCTGGGCCGCCGCATTTGCCTTCTGAGCTGCTGCGTTTGCTTTCTGCGATGCGTTTTGCGCTGCAGCGCTTACTTTTTGCGAAGCATTCTGTGCGGCTTCTTCAACCTTTATTGATGCGTCTTGAGCTGCGGCTTCAACTTTGTGATGGGTAGTAGGCCCATTCCAAAGAAGGCTAGCAACCGTATCCAGAAAATAGAGGGTGACTACAATAAACGCCACAACCGAGACAGTATGCTTGGAGAAAATCATCAAAATATTAAGCATCGTTGGGACGAGCACAAAGACTGATGTTACAGAAAACGCGCCAAACACTGCACTGGCCTGGGGACAAATTCGGCCATGCAAGTTGAACTTAAACATGGAGTAATCCCACCACTTCTTTTTAAAGCGACGTTCCAAAAAGAGGCCGGTCGAGTACTCAATAACTGTGGCTAAAACTGCACCTATGATAAAGACAATAATTGGATTAGAAATCTGGCCTAGTACCAGCCATTCCGCAATCGCTCCAATGCCATAAATAGGGCAGGTAGGTCCAAAAAGAAAACCGCGCTTGGTAAATTCTCCCTCAACAACGGAGCAGTAAATGGTCTCGTATACCCAACCACCAAAAGAAATCAGTGCAAAAATTATGACCATCTGAGGCAGATGCTGCACAAAGAGCTCAATATTCTTATCGAGTGCAAAGAGCGTACGCAGTGTCTCAGTCATAGTGCTCACGAGAGGTTTCCGTAATCCATATAGTCGTTAAACTCATCTGACTCACTGTTTGTTGTGCCCTGAAAATCGCTTTCAGGTGTCGAGAAACCCGTTGGGCGGAAACCATCTTTTTTGTATGGATTGCCTGTTAGTGTTTCTGCAGTTGAACAAGCTTTATCGCAAGTTGTTACAATCCAAGCCTCTTTGGTATGAGGTGGAATAGGAACTAGAGGAAACATGTGATGCAAGATGATGTCTTCCTCAACAGGGGTTAAATCAGGGAAATCCTCGCGAGCATTATCAAGTGCATGGCGAGGGTGCGTAAATCCGTGCCAGTTGTCTGGCGCGGCCTCGTGATCGTGCCAATCATAGAGGTAGTAGTCATGCAGAAGCGCGCCACGTACAAGGGCATGCTCGTCAACTTTGATGCCAGCGTTCATGGCAAAGGCAAGGCTGCTATAAGCAACCGCAATAACGTGGTCGAGCGTGCTGGTAGTTCCATGTTGTGTAAAAGTTGCAAGCTGATAGAGTCTTCCAGACTTCAGAATAGGAGTCGAAAGCTCATCGAACCTCTCGCGAATTTTAGAAACGTCAACCAAAAAATATCCCATCAACTGTGCGCACACATTAAAAAATCGTGAGCGTACCTTAGCAATGTATCTATAAAAGATTAGTTAATCTGACGGTTACGTGCAATCTTTTTGGCTGAATGTTACGAAAACGAAAGAAAAGAAAACGCAAGCTCTGGCGGTGCTTATTGTGCCGTTTACCTGCTTTTATACTTTCTCACTGTAGGGGCTCATGTGGTCCACCACAACGTTTACCACGCCAGGAAGACACCTAGCAGAATAGGCATAAATGTCGTGGCAGGTGACCTCGCCATTTACTTCTAGTGGCATAGGCGCTGTTGATTCAACGGTAATTTCTTTGCCGCTAAAGCTATTGAGGTAGGGCCTACCAAGCGAGCCTCCCGTGCGATCAAAGATACCAGAAAGCAGTGGGCGTACTAGCTTTGCAGTCATGTGAGTCTCAATGACAATAACCTCAAGCAGGCCGTCATTCATGCGATTACCAGGGGCCAGTTCAATTCCAGCTTGCATCATGGAGCTGTTTGCAATAAGGCAGCCAATGCCCTGAAGCTCATGTACTTTGCCATCAACAGTAATTTTGAAGTCGTGTACTGGCGGCATAAGGTTGGCTAAGGCCGCAGTAAAGTATGCGGCTTCTCCGAAGGTTTGTTTGTGGGGGATAGCTGAACGCATAATTTCTGCGTCAAGGCCTGTACCGGCCATTAAAGGAACTCCAGCTACATGGGTTTCTCCCGATACTGTGGTCCAGGTAATCTCACCCAGATCAAGCTGAGCGGTCTGAAGGTTTCTGCAGGCCAGCGCCAGTGCGTTGGGCTCTGGAGCATTTCCAATACTTGCTGCCAGAAGATTAGCGGTTCCAGAAGGGAAGACCAAAATAGGTGTCTGGCATCCTCTAAGGCCGTAGAGCAGGCTAGATACGGTGCCATCTCCGCCCGAGAGCACCACTGCGTCAAAATTTTCAGGCTGAACAGAACTTAGAACCTCATCTGTGTTCCAATGGCTTTCAACTAGCTTTACCAGGCATTCGTCGCCGCTTTTCAGAAGAGCGCGCTCAAATTCAAAGATTGCGTCAGAGCTAAAACCCGAGCAAGGATTGTGAATGATGAGGGTTCTCATATATCCTCCGAAGATTTGCAACAAGCTGGTATATCATTTTGATACGTATGAGTGTATCGCTTTACGTTAGGTACTTAATCGGCAATTGGATGGACGCATTGTATATAGCAACCTCAGAAGAACTTTCCGCATTTTGTGAGCGAGCAAAGACTTCGCATATCCTTGCAGTTGATACGGAGTTTCTTCGCGAGAAAACCTACTTCCCCAAGCTTTGCCTGGTGCAGGTTTCCACAGGTTCCGAGATTGTCGCAATTGATCCGCTGCTTATTGATGACCTTACTCCTCTTAAAGAGCTCCTGGAAAACCCGCAGATTGTCAAGATTTTCCATGCGTGCTCACAGGACCTTGAGGTCTTGCTAGAAAAAATGGACTGCGCGTGTGCTCCTGTATTTGATACGCAGGTAGCAGCTGCATTTTTGGGCATGCGTCAGCAGGTGAGCTACGCCGGGCTGGTAGAAAATTTTGCTAACGTCAAGCTTGCTAAGGCTGAGTCTTTAACAGACTGGTCAAAGCGACCTCTTGATAAAGAGCAGCTGGTATATGCCGAGGATGACGTGAGATATCTTCCCGCAATCTACAATCAAATGGTCGAGAAGCTCATCAAGTTTGATCGTTTGAGCTGGGTAAAGCCAGAGATGGACCAGCATACTAATATTGAGCAGTATCGCCGAGACCCCTATCAGGCATATCTCCGTTTAAAACGTTCTGGCTCGCTTACGCGCAGACAACTTGCTATTGCTCGAGAGGTGTGCGCCTGGCGAGAAGAAACTGCTGCTAAAAGAGATGTTCCACGTAAGTGGGTGCTTTCTGACGAACTCATTATTGAGATTTGTCGCCGTGTTCCTACGACACCAGATAGACTACGCAAAATCCGCGGCACTGAGCAAATCTCTCAAGGTGGGGTAGTGCATCTACTAGATGCAATTAAGCGTGGACAAAAGACACCCGCAGACCAGTGTCCAAAAATCGAGCATCATGCCCATCCTTCAGCTGGCTCTGAAGGTGTTGTTGAGCTTATGTATGCTCTTATCAGGATTGTTTCAGAAAAAGAGGGAATTGCATCTCCGTTAATTGCCAATAAAGATGATCTTACTGATCTGCTTTTGGACAAGGCTAATGCAAGACTTAAAACCGGATGGCGCTATCAATTAGTAGGTAAGCAGCTTGTTGGATTGCTCAATGGCGAGGTAGGTCTAACAGTTAAAAACGGTCGAGTAGAGCTACTGTAAAAGCAGCTCCTAAGCTTAAGAACAAGTAGCTACCGATTACTCTTGCAAACCTGACTTTTTGTCCGGTGAGTTGGGTATACTCATCTCTATACATAGATAGGAGAAAAATATGTATTACTCAGGTGCGTTTATCCCATACGTTGTTCTAGTAGTTGCCTCGTTGGTGCTCGGATTGGGTACTCAGTGGTATATCAAACATGAATTTAAAAAGTATTCTCTAGTTCCTTCAGGGTTTAATGCCACGGGCGCTTCTGTTGCTCGTACCATGATGGACACTAACGGAGCGGCCAATGTTGGCATCAAGAGAATTTCTGGTGAGCTCACCGATAACTTTGATCCACGTGACAATTGCCTACACCTCTCTGATGCAAATTTCTCTGAGGGTAGCGTAGCTTCAGTTGCTGTTTCTTGTCATGAAGCAGGTCATGCTGTTCAGACCGCTAAGCTGTACATGCCATCTCGCGTTCGTTCCGCTCTTGTTCCTGTTGTTAATTTAGCATCCGCAGCATGGATTTATGTCTTTATTGCTGGTGTCTTGCTAAATGTTTCAGGCATGACCGTGCTAGCAATTTGGCTGTATGCATTCACCTTCTTGTTCCATATAGTTACGCTTCCTGTAGAGATTGATGCTTCAAGGCGTGGATTGGCTTTTTTGAAGGCAAATGCTCCTGCAGGCTTTGACTACAATGGCGCTAAAAAGGTACTGATTGCCGCTGCTCTTACTTACGTAGCCGCTGCAATGGTTTCTGCACTCCAGCTTCTATATCTGCTTGGTTCTTCCAGAAGCAGGAACTAGTAATGGATCAGATTCAAGAGAAAGAAGATTCTGTTCTTTCGGTATCTGATGCGGTGCTCTTTGCAAAAAATGAAGTTGCCTCAATGCCATCTATGACGGTGGTTGGAGAGGTCTCTGGATTTAGGGGTCCAAACTATAAGTCTGGGCATTGCTACTTTGACGTAAAAGACCCTGTTAGTTCTATGGCAGTTATTGTCTGGTCAAAGATTTATGCTGCTAGTGGCATTACGTTGCAAGATGGCATGAAAATCCAGATGACAGGAAAGTTTGATATTTACGCTTCAAGCGGCAAACTTTCTTTTCATGCGCGTACTATTCAGATCGCCGGAGAAGGAGACCTTCGCCAAAAGGTGGCACAGCTTGCTAAAAAGCTAGAAAAAGAAGGTCTTACAGACATCTCCAGAAAGCGCTACATTCCAGAGTTTTGTACACGCATTGGTGTAGTTACTTCACTTTCTGGTAGCGTCATTGATGATGTTAAGCGTACGCTTGCGCGCAGAAACCCTCTTGTAGAGCTTGAGGTATCTAGCTGTGCTGTTCAGGGTACTCATGCACCTGCAACTATTATGAGAGCTCTCCAGGTTGCTGCAACTACACGGCCAGATGCAATCTTGCTGGTACGTGGAGGTGGCTCATTCGAAGATCTTATGTGCTTCAATGATGAGGGAGTGGCTCGCGCTATTGCGGCATGTCCAGTTCCTGTTATCACGGGCATTGGTCATGAGCCCGATACCACCATTGCAGATATGGTTTCTGATAGAAGAACCTCAACGCCAACTGCTGCTGCAGAGTCTGTGGCTCCCGCTATTAGTGAGTTGCAAACTACGTTTAACAACAGAATTTCTCGCCTTGGAAATGCTACAAGAAAGATTTTGCAGTTCTATAAAACGGGACTTACAACTGTTGAGCAACGCTCTAACTTGGCAATGAAAAATGCTCTAGCAAGTAAACAGTACCAGCTAGAGAAGCTATCAGATCGTCCTTGTCTGAAAGACCCTGCTTATATTATTTCAACAAGAACTGAAGACCTTAATCAGACTGAGCAAAGGCTTATGGATGCTCTGCCAGCGCTTCTTGCAAAAAAGAAAGAGACGCTTTCTGTTGAATCACAAAGGCTAAACAGAGCTAGTGCTGCCATGCTCCATCCACATGAGGCTTTGCTTTCTTCGCTTGCAGGAAAATTAGACGCACTTTCTCCTCTAAAGGTTCTTACAAGGGGATATGCGTATGTTCAAGATGAAAAAGGATCTGTCATTAAAACAGCCAAAGACGCCTCGGTTGGAGACTCTTTGCTGGTCAAAATGACGGATGGAACAATTAAGGCAACTGTTTCTGACATTGAGCTTTCATAGATAAGGGGAACAACATGGATACTAAGAAGACTGAAGAGCTTACTTTTAAAGATGCTTCTATTGAGCTTGAGCAGATTGTTCGTAAGCTTGAGGGCACAGATTTGGAGCTCGAGGAGTCTTTGGCTCTGTATGCTCGTGGCGTTGAGCTGGTAAAGGATCTTCGTGGAAGGCTTGATACTGCAGAACAGAAGGTTAAGGTTCTGCTTGATGAGTCCCAGGCAGGAGCTGCAATTACAGATACTACCGCAGCACCTTCTACTGCATATTTAGATGAGTAAAGGAGAAACTATGTCTGATTGCATTTTTTGTAAGCTTGCTAACAAAGAAATCCCTACAGAGTTTCTCTATGAGGATGAAAACGTTGTAGCTTTTAATGACCTAAATCCTCTTACGCCTGTGCATGTTCTTGTTGTACCAAAGAACCACTACGACAACATCATTGATGGTATTTCTGCTGTAACACTTGAAAGTGTTACTAAAGCTATAGTTGCGGTAACAGAAAAGACTGGGATTAAAGAGACTGGATTCCGTGTAATCACCAATACAGGAAAACATGGCGGTCAGTCAGTTAACCACGTCCACTTTCACATTTTAGGTGGCAAGCAGTTGGATGATTCAATGGGCTGTAAATAAAAATATTCAAGTTTTTTGCTCGTCTATTTAACTCCAGGGTATCTTGGGGTTTATGATGTCATGCGGTTATGTTTATTTGAAGTAGGAGAGAAAGACTTACTAGTCTGCACTGCTTCACGGAAAGAGGAGTCACATGAACGTACTGGTTATCAACGCAGGTAGCTCATCTCTTAAGTATCAGCTTCTTGACGTTGACACCCGCGAGGTTTACGCAAAAGGAAACTGCGAGCGTATCGGTATCGAAGGTTCTTTTGTTGGTCACGAGGAGCTTGGTGGAGAGAAGCAGAAGCTTGAGGTTGCTCTTCCTGATCACAAGACTGCTATTAAGCATGTCTTTGACATCCTTAAGACTATTGATAAGCCAATCGATGGCATTGGTCACCGTGTTGTTCAGGGTGGTTGGTACTTCCCAGAGTCTGCTGTTGTAGACGATAAGGTCTTGGCTCAGGTCCGTGAGGTTGCTCCACTTGCTCCTCTTCATAACTATGCTGAGGCTGATGTTATTGAGATCTGCCGCGAACTCTTCCCAGAGGTTGGCAATGTAATCGTTTGCGATACTTCTTTCCACTTCAATATGCCAGAGAAGGCACATCGCTATGCTCTTCCTCGCGATGTTGTTGATAAGTACCACGTCCGCAAATACGGCGCTCACGGTACTTCTCACCGCTACATTTGGCGTGCAACCAATGAGTTTACCAACGGTCAGACTCACAAGCTGGTTAGCTGCCACCTTGGTTCTGGTGCTTCTCTTTCCGCTATTGAGGATGGTCGCGATCTTGAGACCACCATGGGCCTTACTCCACTTGATGGCCTTATCATGGGCACTCGTTGCGGCACTATTGACCCAGCTACTGTCTTCTATCTTTCTCGCGTTGGTGGTTACTCCATCGATGAGATTGACACTATGATGAACAAGCAGTCTGGCCTTCTCGCTCTGTCTGGTCATTCCGATTCTCGTGATATTGAGGATGGCGCTCACGCTGGCGATAAGGACTGCCTGCTTGCACTTGATATGTTCTATTATCGTACGTCTCAGCTCATCATGGAGATGGCTCAGGCTATGCACGGCTTTGATACCATGGCATTCTCTGCTGGTATTGGTGAGAACTCCGACGAGATGCGTCTTGGCGTTGTCAGAGAGCTTGAGTGGATGGGTGTCAAGATTGATGAGGAGAAGAACAAGGTTCGCTCCGGTGAAATCCGTGACATCTCTGCTCCAGATTCAAAGGTACGCGTCCTGGTTGTACCTACCAACGAGGAATACATGATTGCTCTTGACGTTCAGGAGCTTCTGGGTAAGTAGGCTTTCCTTACAATCCAAAAAAAATATTAACTCCCGCACTTCGTGTGGGAGTTTTTTTATGGAGATATAGATAGTTCTTTGACATGAGTACTTTAGAACTTTATATTTTTAAGTAAGAAGTTAGAGTTTCAAAGAAATTTTATTGTTTTGTACAGATATTTGTGTGCAGATAAATAAATCTTTGAACTAGCTGTGAGGAGCATCATGCAGTCTAAGGGTTTAGTTAGCAGGTCTTTGAGCTTTGCGGTTATGTTTGTGCTCACTGTATTTGCTGCGCTCACTGTATTCAACACAAAGGCACAAGCTGTTGAGTACACACCAACTATTTCAAATGCTAGCTATACAACATTAGTTGGTAGTAACGTGCGTGTAAATTTTGATTATGCGCTCAACAATGGTGCCCCTGCACAACCAGGTGATACCTTTACTATTATGCTTCCTCCAGAGCTAGAGAATAATACTCCAGCTCCTTTTGAGGTTATGGGTGTAGATGCAAACGGAAATAGTATTTCTGTTGGTACGGCAACTCCTACCAGTAACCCTAATACCATGACTGTTACCTTCAATAACAATATTGCGGGTCTTCTTAACGTTCATGGCCAGATGTCTTTCTCGCTCAATTGGTCAAGCGCAATTGCACAGAGAGGCAATGGCAGCACTACGCTCAATATTGGTAACACCAGCCTTAACATGACGTATGGCGGTTCTATTGCTGCAATGGATACTGCAATTACTAAGTACAACAGAACTGGCGCAACTGCAGAGACAACCTATACGCTTCCTTCTGGTGCAACTATTACAACTGGAAATGATTATTACGTTACCAGCTGGGTTGTTAACCTAACTCCATCTGATATCACCCAGGTTGGTCTGCTTAATGCCACTGTTAAGGATCAGATTGTCAATCCTTATACCGTTGATGCATCAAAGCTTACTGGTACTGGCGTTAATCCTTCAGATGAGCTTGCGGGTCCATATCTTAAGCACTCTTTTGTTCTCCACCTTGTTAACGGTGCTGTTCAGACTCTTTCTGCAGATCAGATTCTTCCTGCAATTACCTTTACTCCTAATGGTTACACTCTTGATTTTGCTCGACTCAATAATCAGGTTAACTTTGCTGGTTTCCAACCACTTATCCAGGATTGCTGGCTTGAGTACAAGACCATTGTTCCAGCCAACGTTACCCAGGTAGACAATAGAGCAACTCTTGATTTTGATGGCAACACTGATAACTTCACTCGTGAAGGTTGGTGGATTAATCCTCGCGGTGCCGGTACTGCAACTGGCGAGCAGCAGGTAAGCGTTTCTGTATCCAAGGTTTGGGAAGATCAAAATAACGCTGACGGTACTCGTCCTACTTCAGTTACCGTACACCTTTATGCAGACGGCGTAGATACTGGTAAGAGTGAGGTTCTCTCTGACGCAAATGGCTGGACTGCAACATTTAGCAACCTCGATAAGAATCAGGCTGGCACTACAACAGCTATTACGTACACCGTTGTTGAGGACGAGGTTGAAGGTTATACCGCTGAGGTAACAGGTGATGTTACCAGTGGCTTTACTATTACTAATACTCACATCCCTCCAACTCCAACCACTCCACCTTCAGAGACTCCTAAGAAGCCAAAGCAGCCAAAGAAGAAGGAGCCTAAGCTTCCTTCAACTGGTGATGCTTCCTTTGCTGCAGTATCTGTAGCAGCTGCATCTTCTGTTCTTATTGCAGCTGGTGTTCTTGGTAAGAAGCGCGCTCAGTAACGCACGTTACAACAACGTAAGTTAAACGTAAAAGAGCCTGTGAGATTTATTCTGAACTACCTCCCATTTCTTGGACATAAGAAATGGGAGGTAGTTCATATGCAGGTGATTATAATTCTGCAGCATGTTAGCGTCGGCTTTTAGGCTTGGCGCACAAAATAGCGCAGCTTTGGTAGGTTCTGCCGAAGAATCGACATGTTCTTAATCAAGATAGCAGACAGCTAGGCGGTCGCACTACCTGATATGCATCTCTATGCATAAACTTCATCTAATATGCTTAAACATGAATAGAGAAATATAAGAAATTTAACTATCGATAAATTCTGTATCTACGGAACACACCTAAGTCAGATAATCTGCTCAGATGCGGGCATTTTACACACCTAATAAAGATAATCTGCGCGTTAGAGGTATTTTCTGCGTCATGTATACGTCTTTTCGACAGATTATCTGACTTAGGTGTGTTTTGAACTGCCTCCCATTTCTCGTGTCCAAGAAATGGGAGTCAGTTCAGTACCGGCTCTCTTTTTGTTCAAAGCATTCTCGCTGTCTATAGGGTTACAAAATGAAATGCATTACGAGGCGTCGCATCGTGTCCAACTAGTTTGCTAGAAGACCTTAATATTCAATGTTTTAGCAATACTTTGGCCAGGCTCAAGGCTTATGATGCCTGGTTTGTGCTCAAAGATGCCGTCACAATCAACGGTATCTGCAATGCCACACCATGGCTCAAGAGCAACAAATGGACAACCAGGAGCAGCACTCCAAATGCCCAGATAGTCAAAGCCTTCAAAATCCATTTGAATGCCATGGGCCTCAGACGATGCTTCTACGTTAGCCGCAAGTGTAATGCGTCTATCAGGAACATCTTCAAGTGTGATGGTCTTCTCGCGATCAATAAGTTCCCAAGACAGGGGAAGCGTATCAGAGTCCACGATAAGCCTCTGTGGAGTTGTGTAATCGCAAAGACCCTCATCAGTAATAGAGGGGCCGTAGCTGGTCCAGGAGCGCGTAAATAAGAGGTGATACTGGTCCAAAGAGGTTGCCTCAACGCCGGGGATCGGAATGTTGAATGCCGGGTGAGCGCCAAGGGTAAACGGCAGTACAACGTTTGCAGGATTGGTGACCTCATACGTTTGCGTCAGCGTATCACCAGCTACCGAGAAGATCAGTTTAAGTTCAAAGTCATAGGGATAAGACTTACGAGTCTCTTCGGTACTTTTTAACTGGAGCGTTACAGAAGAGAGACTCTGCTCGACAACCTCAAACTGGTTGAGGCGAGCTAGTCCGTGACGGGCAAGAGAGATGGTACCTTCTGCAGACTCTGCTTCACCGTCTTTGAGAACGCCAACAATGGGGAAGAGGATAGGGGCTCGCCTTGGCCACCAGTTGGAATCTCCCTGCCAGAGGTATTCTGACTCACCTTTGCGTAAGCTCATGAGCTGCGCGCCCATGGTGTCAATTGAAGCGGTAAGAGAGTTGCTAGAAATAGAAATAATTTCAGACATAAATGCCTCCAGCTAAAGAATAAGCCAGCCTCTTTTGAGACTGGCTTAGTATACCAAGTTAGAAGGGCGGAAAGACTAGTTGTTGTCTGCCATCTGAGCCTGAACAGCAGTAATTGCAACAACGCCAACAATGTCGTCAGCGGAGCAACCACGGGAAAGGTCGTTGACAGGACGAGCAATGCCCTGAAGGATTGGACCGTATGCCTCAGCACCACTGAAGCGCTGAACAAGCTTGTAGCCAATGTTGCCAGCCTCAAGGTTAGGGAAGACCAGGATGTTTGCGTTTCCTGCAACCTTAGAGAATGGAGCCTTGAGCTTACCAACCTCAGGAACAAGAGCTGCGTCAAGCTGAAGATCACCGTCGAGTGCAAGCTCAGCGTTCTTCTCGTGAGCAAGCTTTGTAGCCTCCTGGACCTTCTCGGCAGTTGCACCGCCAGCAGAGCCCATGGTGGAGTAGGAAAGCATAGCAACGCGAGGCTCCTCGCTCATAAATGCGCGCCAAGAATCAGCGGAGGCAAGAGCAATCTCGGAGAGCTCCTCTGCAGATGGATCAATGTTAAGACCGCAGTCAGCAAAGAGCAGGGTGCCGTCCTCGCCAAAATCGGTTGAAGTGCTCATGATAAAGAATGCAGAAACAAGCTTGGTACCAGGAGCGGTCTTGATGATCTGCAGTGCAGGCCTTAGGGTGTTTGCGGTAGAGTGGCAAGCACCAGAAACCAGACCGTCAGCATCGCCCATCTTGACCATCATGGTTGCAAAATAGGTAGCGTCGTTCATCTGCTTGCGAGCTTCCTCAATGGTGACGCCTTTGCGAGCACGAAGTTCAGCAAACTTCTGAGCATATGCCTCATGGCGCTCGTCAGTAGCAGGGTCTACTACCGTTGCGCCTGGAACAGTAATCTGCTCAGGATCGCCAAGAATAATGACCTTTGCAATACCTTCTGCAACAATCTTCTGAGCTGCATCGATGGTACGCTGGTCCTCGCCCTCTGGAAGAACAATAGTCTTTACGTCAGACTTAGCGGTTTCTTTCATACGGTCAAGAAACTTGCTCATGTGTCGTGCTCCAATCATACTTTGACATCTGTGCCTCGTTGAATTTTGCACTTCTCAGCTTGTAGTTTGTATAAAAGCTAGACACAAAAAGCTAAGAAATGCATTTTCATACCAGTTGAATATTTTACGCTTAACGGCAGAGCTTTGCGCCCCGCGTGGCTCACTTTATAGACGCGTGTTAAAATGAGTGAAGTTTCACATACAAATCCTGCGCACTTAGGCGCACACGGAGGTTTACATGTCTATCAATCATGGTCTTCCTGCCGGTTTTAACCCTGACAACTACGATGTTATTGTTGTTGGAGCTGGCTATGCAGGCGCAGTTGTTGCTCGTCGTATGGCAGAAAACTGCAATTCAAAGGTAGCAATCTTTGAGCGCAGAAACCACATTGCCGGCAACGCTTACGATCGCCTTGATGACGCGGGCGTTCTTGTTCACGAGTACGGTCCACACATCTACCACACCATGAGTGATCGTGTTCACCAGTTCCTCTCGCGCTTTACTGAGTGGACTAACTACCAGCATAAAGTTCTGGCTAACATTAACGGCCAGCTGATGCCTGTTCCTTTTAACCACCAGTCTTTGAAACTTGCCTTTGGAGAAGAGCGTGGCGAGAAACTTTATCAGAAGCTGGTTCTCACGTTTGGTGAGAACGTCAAAGTTCCTATCATGGAGCTTCGCGAGAAGAACGATCCAGATCTGGAAGAGATTGCTGACTACGTTTATGAGAACGTCTTCCTGCACTACACCATGAAGCAGTGGGGTAAGACTCCAGACCAGATTGACAAGTCCATCACAGGTCGCGTTCCAATCTTTGTCGGCGATGATGATCGTTACTTCCCAGGCGCAACCTATCAGGGCATGCCAAAAGAGGGCTACACCAAGCTCTTTGAGAACATGCTTGACCATGATTTGATTGACGTCTTCCTAGATGTTGATGTCCGTGACATCATGAAGCTCACCGCTTCTAACGTGGTTGTTTGCGAGAAACCATTTGCAGGTGAGGTAATCTACACCGGTCCTCTGGATGAGCTCTTCAACTTTGATCAGGGCGCTCTGCCATATCGTACGCTTGATATGCAGTTTGAGACGCTTGACCAAGATCAGTTCCAGCCTGTTGGTACCGTCAATTACACCACCAGTGAGGACTTTACTCGTATCACCGAGTTCAAGAATATGACTGGTCAGGTTCTTCCTGGTAAAACAACTATCATGCGTGAGTACTCACACGCCTATGTTCCAGAGAGTGGCCAGACTCCTTATTACGCTATTCTCGAGCCAGAAAATCAGGAGCTGTATCGCTCTTACAAGGAGCGCACTTCTGGCATTCTGAACTTCCACGCAGTTGGTCGTCTTGCTGAATATCGTTACTACGATATGGATGGCGTTGTTGCTTCTGCACTGGAACTTTCTGACGAGCTTATTGCTCATCAGGCATAGGGAGCTTGCATGAAAAAGACAATCACCTTTGGTATTCCATGCTATAACTCTTCTGAGTATATGGATCACTGCATTGAATCTATTCTTGAGGGCTCTGATTATGCCGATGACGTGCAAATTGTTATTGTTGATGACGGCTCTGTAAAAGATGACACCGCTGCTAAAGCTGATGCTTGGCAGGAGCGTTACCCCAACATCATCAAGGCAGTCCATCAGGAAAACGGCGGCCACGGTATAGCTGTTATGAAGGCTGTTTCTCATGCAGACGGTGTGTACTTCAAAAACATTGACTCAGATGACTGGGTAGACGGGGATGCTCTGAAGACCTTCCTTCAGCAGCTTCGCACCTTTGTTGCTTCTGATAATCCTGTTGACCTGGTTCTCTCTAATTACGTCTACGAGCACGTTGAGGATAATACCCAAAACTTTGTGGACTATCGCGACGCGGTTCCTACCAACAAGATTATTGGCTGGGAAGAGATTGGCCGCTTCAAGCTGTCTCAGTACCTTTTGATGCACGCAATTACCTATCGCGTTGAGGTTCTGCGCTCTGCAAATATTCAGATGCCTGAGCACACCTTCTATGTGGATAACGTCTATGCCTACGTTCCATTCCCTAAGGTAAAGACTATCTACTACGTTGATGTTGACCTGTATCGTTACTTCATCGGTCGAGATGATCAATCAGTTAACGAGAAGGTCTTAACAAGTCGCGTTGATCATTATTGGCGCGTAGCGCGCAATATGATGCACGCATATCACATCTACGACGACATCTCTTCTCCACGTCTTCAGACGTACATGATGAGTTACTTCACTATCATCATGGCTATCTGCTCAGTCTTCTCTAAGATGAGCGACCGCGAGGATGCCATGGATCAGTTGGAGGAGCTCTGGGATGAGCTTCGCGCTTATGACAAGAAGATGTACCGCAAGGCTCGCTACGGTCTTGTAGGCACTGCTACAAACCTTCCTGGCAAGATTGGCAAGACAGTCACTATTGGTGGTTACCGTGTGGCTCAGAAGGTTGTTAAGTTCAACTAAACGTTCTTTCAAATCTAAAAGCAAAACCCTCGCATCCTGAACTGCCTCCCATTTCTTGGACATAAGAAATGGGAGGCAGTTCATATGCGGGTGATTATGATTCTGCAGCGTGTTAGCGTCGGTTTTGAGGCCTGGCCCACAAAATAGCGCAGCTTTGGTAGGTTCT
>JABZHH010000050.1:0-5392 GCA_015258925.1 Atopobium sp.
GTCTTGCTGTTTGCTTCGGTAAGCCCCTTCGAGCCTGTAGCAGAAACCTGCAGAGTAGAGGTGGTGCCGCCCTTAGAGAGAACCTCGGTAGACTGATCAGCCCAGAAGCCATAGGTCATTGGATCGGCTGCGGTAACAGCTGAAGTATGTGGATCAATGTTTTGTGTTGCCGCGGTGCTCAAGCTGACGCGGATTGCGTTTGCAATAACCTGGCTTGCGCTCTGGTTCTCAACAGCTTCATCAAGCTTGAACTGAATTTCTCCCCTGGAAGATACCTGAGTAAGGCCATTGTTGGTCATGTAGACCAAATCACCACTGCGGTTTTTCTCGGAGCTTGCGCCAGGATAGCCGTAAGGAAGGGTTCCTGTTCCCGTAGGTGTAGTAACCAGGTTAGAGAAACTGGTGTTTGAGATACCACCAACGGTAAATGTTGCACCTGGAGTACCTGTGACATAGAGTCCGTCTCCAAACCTCACGTTGAGGTACGTTGGGGAGAACTGCAACGATGCAGGGATTGTGTAGCCAACATTCAAGGCGTAGGTGACTCCCGCCTTCAGAGCAGGAGTTTGACCTGCAAGAAGGTCAGCAACTTGGGCGTGAGTCGACGCATCTTCAATGCTCAGAGCATTGATTTGAAGACCTGTGGTGTCTTCTGCGTAAGCCACGCTAAGGTTGGGCAGCAATGCTGCGACGAATGCAACGGCAGCTAAAAGCAATCCCGCTACAATCCTTGCCTTACTTTTCATAGCACATCCTAACTAGAGCGATACAGAACCAATCACTTTCTTTCTTACTTATTCTTACGACGCTTAGTAATGCCAAGTGAAGTCATTACAGCGGTCATACCAGCGAGAAGTGCAGCAAGAGGTGCTGCAGCAGAAGCATCTCCGGTGTATGGAGTCTTCTGCTTCTTTTTCTTAGATGGCTTAGTTGGAGTGGAAGGAGTCTCTGGAGTCTCATCCTCTGCAACAGTAATGGTTAGCTGAATGGTGTCGTTATCAGTTGCAACGGCGTCCTTACCATCTGGCCACTGGACACCATTCCAGGTGAACGAGAAGACCTTGCGGTTGCCAGCTGCGGAATCAGCAATAGCGCTGAAGGAACCGGTAACGGTACCGACGGCGGTGAGCTGGGTACCTGCAGCAACATTGGAGTCAATGGTGACGCCAGGAATGGTGAGCTTCATCCAGCCATCGTTTGCGCTAGCCTCGTCAACAATGCGCTCGAGGTCAGAGTACGTTCTAATGGAGGAAGGATCGCTGAGCTCAAAGGTGACGGTAACCGTACGACCGTTGACCTGAACATCGCTGACCTTAAAGCCGCTGCCAAAGTTAGAAGCCTGGATGGTGTTGGCATCAAGGTTGCTTGGAAGTGTCATTCCCTCAGGAACAGTCAGAGTTGCTGTGAACTTGAACTTCAGGTTGCTCAGCGTAATGGTGTCGTGGTTGGTATTAGGGTAGGCACGCTCGATGTTGTTCATCTGCTCCTGGATAGAGGAAGCAAGAATTGAACCAGTGAGGTTAAAGGTAGAACCTGCCTTCATAGTGATGACCTGGTCATGCTCGGTATTCTCGTCAGCAAGCATATCTGCAGGAAGGTTCATCTCAATTGGGTTGTTCACAATCAGAGTCTGCTGAATGCCGGTACCACGAGGGTCTCTGCTCGCAGCAATCTGAACGCCGTTCCAAGAAAGCTCGAACTTCTTGGTGACGTTGGTGACGGTGTTCTTTGCAAAAGACTCAAAGGAGCCAGTAAGAGTACCCGTAGCAGTGAGCTCCTGACCATTGGTTACCTGAGTTGGGTCAAGTGTGAGACCATCAACAGTTACGGTAAGAGGTCTTGCAATCTCTGTGGTAGCTGCATCGTCTTTGCCAACTGTCTCGACTGCGTCTTTGAGCTGCTTGTAGTTGGTGTAAGTGCCCTTGAGCTTCAGGGTAACGGTAACTTCCTGACCGTTCACGGAAACGTTTGTAACCTCAAAGAGATCACCAAGGCCAGAGGTAGTTACTGTTGGATTAGCTGGGACAACAACGCCAGCGGGAAGCGTGAGCTTTGCAGTAAAGGTAGAAGTTGTGCCAGAAAGCGTAATCTTGGTTAGGTCGTCGAGGCCGCCAGCAATGCCGTTCTCAAAGGCGCTCATCTGATTAATGACGGAAGTAGCGTCAATAGCGCCTGTAAGACTGAAGCTCTTATCGTTAGAAACTTCCTTGATCTGAGTGGTGTTGCTCTGAGAATCACTCCACATATCAGCAGGAAGATCGCTAGTAAGCTCTACTCTCTGGATGGAAGGATCTTCCTTCCACTTGAGGTAGTAAGTGACGTCGTTGGTAAGCGTTGCGCCACCGTTGATGGTTGCAGGGGAGTTACCTGCAGCGTCAGTGAACCAGTAGTGGTAGTTGTGACCAAAAACCATACCAAGGAAAGTTATTGGTTCATCTGTGTTATCCAAAACGTAATTCTCTAGTGTTGCAATCTCTGTATAAGCGGTATTAGTGTTGGTGCTGGTTGAGCTTGCAATTCCAGCAGTATCTGTGGTCAAAGTATTGCCACTGAGATTCTGTAGAAGAGCGTTAATAGTAGTCTGCTCAGCAACAGTTGGGTGAGTCTTGATAGTTGCAACTTCTCCGCCGTTTGCATCAGTGGTGATGTCAAAGACGTTTGGATTCTGCTTAAAGACGCTGTTCGCCGAGAAAGTACCACCATTTGCCGAGAAGGACACGGTAAGGTGCTGCTCCTCCCAGTCTGCGTACAGATCAACGGTATCAGTACCTGCAGGAACAGCAAGGCTGGAATTAGCCGCTACCTCATCGCCAGCTCCGTTTGCCTGAGTGGTCCAGCGCTTGAAGGTTTTACCTGCAATGTTGAAGTTGCTGTCGCGATTGTTAACGTCAGTGTTAGAAAGAACGTTAACGGTGCGACCAGCATTTGTAGCAACGCGCTCAATAACGGTAACGCCGTTGCCGTTGTGATATCTGACATAGAGCCAAGCAGTGTTGGCCTTCCAATGTGGATAGACTGTCATGTCAGAGGTGACCTGGGTATCAGCGGTGAACTGGTGCTCGGTACCAGCAGCGTCGGTGTAGTACCAGCCGTCAAACTCCTGACCACTTGCGTAAGGATCTGCAGGTAGGGTAGTGGAGCCTCCTGCTACAGAAGAAGCAGTTGCAAGAGAGTTGCCGCGCATAGCAAGAGCAGTCTTGTTAGCAGTAGTGCCGTCAGCAAATGTTGGGTTGACGCCGGTAACACCTGGAGTATTGAGGTCAAAAGTAACGGTTGCAGCAGGTGCCCAAACGTGCTTCTGGCCATCGCTTGAAGCGTTAGCAACTGGGTAGGTATAGGTTGCTCCGTTAGCATTAATGAGGCTCAGAGAGTTAGTTGATGGGTCAGCAAGGGTAAAGAGCGAGAGAACCTCATTGCCGTTAGCTGCACCGTTTGTAGGGATAGTGCTACCAAAGCCACTGTTATAGCTTGGTGCGTATTTGATCAGGTAAGAGCCGCCAACAACGTTGTAGTTCTGACGAGTCTGACCAGCGCCGTTATCGGAGTTCTTGGTAGCAGGGGTTTCTACCAGGCTGTTTCCGGTGAATTGGATGGAGCCGTTAGTCTGGGCTCCAAAGAGGGCGCCAGAGTTACGACCGTCTCCCTTAATGGTGGAGTTGTTAATGATGACATCACCAGTGTTGACGTTAAGACCGCCAGTTCCACCGTTGGTGAAGTTAAGGGTTGAGTTAGTAACGTTTACTGTTCCACCAGCTACACCAACAGAAATGCCAGAAGTTGAGCCAGCATTAGCATTAATGGTGGAGTTAACAATATTGGAAGTTCCCTGGATGGTCATGCCCGTAGCGCCGTACCATGAAGGATTAATGGTAAGGGTGGAGTCATTCATGTTGAGCTGGTTGACGTAGAAAGTCTGACCAAAGCCTTCAACGGTAAGGTCTGTGTTCCTAAGGTTGAGGTTGCGAGCGTCATTCCAGGTACGAGCCTGTGAAGTTACTTTGATAGTAGCGTTTTCAAAGGTGACACCAGACTCAAAGAAGTTTGTATTGCTCTTATCGTCTGCGGTGATGGTAACGCTGTTCTTGTTGGTGCTGCCGCTAACGGTTCCGCCAAGGGAAATGCCACGAGTACCGCTGGAACCTGCGTTGTTTCTAAACACATAGGTACCATCGGTGATGGTTGAGCCATCTTGTGCAGTTAGTGCGGTTTTGAAGCCGGACATGGTAAGAGTGCCTGTTCCGGTCAGCGTTGAGCCAGGTGATAGAACCAGACCGTCAATGCTGTTTCCAGTGCCAGTAAGCGTTGCGCCCTCAGATTCAATCTTGAGTGTAAGACCAGAAGGAATGGTAACCGTAGAGGTCAAATCAAGGTTGCCTTTGAGGTGAATGGTGTAGATTGAAGAAGTTTCTCCCCACAGTTCCAGTGCTTTCTGGAGGGATTTAACAGGATCGGAGCTGGAGCCCTCGTTAGTATCGCTACCGTTAGTTCCGTCTACCCAGAGCTCAGTTGAGATGTAAGAAAGGCTTCTTGTAACACGGCGAGAAGATCTTTCTGCAGGAGCAGCAGTCTGCTCAGAGGTCTGCTGGTTGGAAGTAGCTTCTGCGTTAGTGGTAGCCTCAGTAGAGCTCTCTGCAGTTGCCTCCGAAGTTGAGGCAGTTGCATCACTTGTTTGAGTTGCTGCAACTTCTTGCGTCTGAGCTACTTCTTGAGTACTAGCAATTTCTGCTAACGCTGAAGAAGGGACCAAAGAGAGCGCGAGTACCAAAGACATAGCTGTCTTTGCCCCTTTGCTTGCAAAGTTCTTGTTTTTTCTTTCCATACCTACCCCTAACAAATAGTGAATACCCCAACAAAATTTGAAATTAAATCTTGCGCTGAAAGTGATGCATCACGATAAGCACGATAGAGATAAATGACACATATTCAGAGCATTTTTCGTATAGATAATTATCTATTATTTTGATAAAAATTGTTAGTTCAACCAGCGATTTTTATAGTTTGAACACATTTCAAAAAACGTCTTCATCTCATGTTATATAAATAATTTAATCAAAATATTTGGTACGCTGAAAAATGGCATTTAAATTGCTCTATTTTTAACGATTTTCTCGACATTTGTCATAAACGTGCAACGGATAAAAATTGCAATAGAAATGTATTAAATTTTAAGACAAATGTGAGTTATGCGAAAACTGAATAGTGGAAGCTGGATGGTTAACAATTTCATGAAATTTGAGCTTCAAAATTCTCAAGCATGAGGGACTGTGTACACTAAGAAAAAGACAGTTAAGAGGATGCACAATCTGCGCAAATAAAGTCACGTCTCAAAAAGTGGTGTAAGGCTATTTCCTTACTGCCTTCTAACCTACATTATGCCACCTCTTTACAAACC
>JABZHH010000051.1:0-5103 GCA_015258925.1 Atopobium sp.
CGTGAGCTTTGCCGCAAGATGGCGGTTGAGCAGGTAGATACCCAGCGTCAGGGCTTTAAGCGCCTTGGTGTTTTGGGCGAGTGGGATAACCCTTATCTCACTTACGTCAACGATTACGATGCAACTGATGTTGAGATTTTCAAGGCAATCTACGACAAGGGCTCTGTGTATAGAGGTACCAAGCCTGTTCACTGGTGTACTCATGACCACACAGCTCTCTCTGAGGCAGAGATTGAGTATCACGATGTCACCTCTACTGCAATCTTTGTTCGCTTTGAGCTAACCACGGTTCCTGAGGGTCTTGAGGCTTACGCAGGTAAGACTTGGGTAGACATCTGGACTACAACTCCATGGACTATGCCTGCTGACGAGGCAGTTATTCTGCACCCAGAAGCTAACTATGTTGCTCTTGAGCTTCCTGATGGACACGTAGAGATTGTTGCTGAGGCTCTTGCAGAGAAGGCTGCTACCAAGTTTGGTTATACCGATTGGAAGCTTGCCAAGGATGCAGAAGGCAATACTTGGAAGAAGACTGGTGTTGAACTTGCAGGTAATGAGTACAAGCAGCCAATCTTTGGCGATCTTGGTAACACCGGTAAGTTTATCTATGCAGAGTACGTCACCCTTGACGACGGTACTGGTGTTGTTCACTCCGCACCTGGTCATGGCGTGGACGACTATAACGCTGGTGTTCGCTTTGATATTCCACAGACTATGCCTGTTGATGACGACGGTCACTTCTTCAAGGGCGACGGCCAAGGTACTGGAGGCCCCTTCTCTGGTATGGAGGTCAATGAGGCTAACCCTGTCATTGTCCAGTGGCTCAAAGACCGTGGTACGCTCATTCTTGCAGAGGAGATTACCCACAGCTATCCACACTGCTGGCGTTGTAAAGAGCCTGTTATTTTCCGTGCAACAAGCCAGTGGTTTGTCTCCATGGATAAAACTGGTCTGCGTCAGCAGGCAGCAGAGGAGCTTACAAAGGTTAAGTTCTATCCTGCAAATGCTGTTAAGCGTATTGGCTCCATGGTTGAGGGCCGTCCTGACTGGTGTATTTCCAGGCAGCGTAACTGGGGTGTTCCAATTCCAGCTTTCACCTGCGAGGATTGTGGCGAGACCGTCATTAATGATCAGACACTTGACGCAGTCATCAAGCTTTTCCGCGAGAAAGGCTCTGATGCTTGGTTCACCGACGATCCCAAGACCTATTTAGGCGACGCTTGCGTCTGTCCTAAGTGTGGTGGCCATAACCTCAAGGCTAACAAGGACATTCTAGACGTTTGGTGGGATTCTGGTGTTTCTCATACAGCTGTTTGTAAACACCGTCCAAACCTTAAGTTCCCAGCTGATATGTATCTTGAGGGTTCCGACCAGCACCGCGGTTGGTTCATGAGTTCTCTTATGACTTCTGTTGGAGCTTACGGTGTTGCTCCTTACAAGTCTGTTGTCTCACAGGGCTTTACGCTTGATGGCCAGGGACGCAAGATGAGTAAGTCTCTGGGCAATGTCATTGATCCAAATGCCGTTTGCGCTGAGCGTGGCGCTGACGTCCTTCGTCTTTGGGTTGCTTCCGTTGATACTTCAACTGACGTTCCTTGCGATGACGCCATTCTTTCCCAGGTAGGCGATGCATACCGTAGGTTCAGAAATACCCTGCGCTTCCTTCTTGGCGAGCTCGAGGGTCAGTTTGATCCTGCTACTGATGCAGTTGCTGTAGCGGACCTTGAAGAGTACGACCGTCTTGTTCTTGCACGTATGTGCGAGGTTCATGCTGCAGTCACTGAGGCTTACGAGGGATATCGCTTCAATAATGTCTTCCGTACCCTCTACGATTACATCATTGAGCTTTCCAACGGTTATTTGAACGCAACTAAGGACCGTATGTACTGCGATGCTGCAGATTCTGCAACACGCAGAAGCGCTCAGACCGTCTGGGCAGAGATTCTCTCCATGCTTGTTCATGACCTGCAGCCAATTCTGGTCTACACCACTGATGAGGCTATGCAGTTCCTGCCAGAGTCTATGCGTGACGGCCAGAAGTACGCCGCACTTCTCGACTGGTATAAGGCTCCTATGACCACCGAAGAGTACACTGCGCTGCTTCCTGCATATCAGGTACTGGTTGATGCTCGCGCTGCCTATACCAAGGCATACGAGACAGCTCTTGAGGCGGGCGTAGTTACCGAGAAGACCACGCAGGCTACACGTGCAGAGGTTACCCTTACCGCTGAGCAGGCTGCATCTATTTCTCACGCCGGTCTTGACTTTGCTGAGGCATTTGTCTGCTCTGAGGTTACTGTTTCCGAGGGCTCTGAGCTGAGCGTAAGCGTCTATCCTGCAAACGGCGAGCGCTGTGACCGCTGCTGGAATTATCGCGAGCTTGGCGAGGATCATCTCTGCCACCGCTGTCACGACGTTGTTGCGTAAATGAACACTGACCAGCAGCAACATACAACTCACACACTAGTGACCCGCCTTGCAGTTCTCTGCGGGGCGGGCGCTGTTGCCTGTGTGCTTGACCAGGTAACCAAGCTCTGGGTAAGAACCTCAATTCCAGAGGGAACTGCAATACCGTTTATCCCCGGCGTTATGGAGCTCTTCCACGTAAGCAACACTGGAGCGGCATTTTCTGTGGGCTCTGGAAACGCTCTCTTTTTTGTGGCTCTTACTGCCGTAGTTATTGCCGCTCTTGTGGGCTTTGTAGTTCGCGAGAAGGACCTCCCGTTGCCACTTATTGCGCTTTTGGGAGGCGTTGCGGGTGGCGGAATTGGTAACGCTATTGACCGTGTTTTGTATGGTCAGGTTACTGATTTCTTTGCTACAACGTTTATCAATTTTGCCGTGTTTAATGTGGCGGATATCTTTGTAACCTGTGGCATCCTTATTGCTTTTGTGTACTGGATAATCTGGGACAAAAAGCAACAGCAGGGTAGTGGCAATGAATGAGCGTATTGTCGACATACTAGTTGGACCAGAAGGGGACGGCGTCAGATTAGATGCGTTCCTTTCTGCCCAAGATACACTCCCTTCAAGAAGTGCCTGTGCAAAGCTGGTAGAAGAGGGAAGAGTAACCATCAACGCTACGCTGGCTACCTCTAAGTCAGAAAAACTTATGTTGGGCGATAGGCTCTTAGTGTCTCTTCCAGACGCACAGCCTCAAACGGGACCTTTACGTCCAAACCCAGACATTCCCCTTGATATTCGCTTTGAGGACCAGTACCTCATAGTGCTCTCCAAGCAGATTGGCCTTGTTTGCCATCCATCACCTGGCCACGTTGATGACACCCTAGCAAATGCGCTGGTAGCACACTGTGGCTACGAGCACTTAGGAATGCTTCAGGGAGAAGAACGTCCTGGTATTGTGCATCGTCTAGATATGGATACGTCTGGTCTTATGCTGGCAGCAAAGTCAGACGAGGCGCAAAAGGCTCTTCAAGACCTCATTAGGCTGCGCGTGCTTGACCGGCGCTACATTGTGCTGGTGCAAGGCTATGTTGCCCACGATTCTGGCACTATTGAAACGGGCATTGCTCGCTCAACGCGAGACCGTCTCAAAATGACCGTATCAGACGCGCCTGGCGCACGAGAGGCCATTACCACCTTTAGAACGCTTGAGCGCTTTGAAGCGGGTAGAAAAGGCGAGGGTTACTCGCTTCTTGAGTGCCATCTCTATACAGGTCGCACACACCAGATTAGAGTTCACATGCGCCACATTGGTCATCCTGTTGTCGGCGATCAGCTCTACGGTAAAAAAGATATGAGCCTTAACCTTGGCCTTAACAGGCAGTTTCTTCACTCCTGGCACGTTCAGTTTGAGCACCCTTTTACGGGCGAGAATATCGTGGTTGCAGATACGTTGCCAGAAGACCTGCAAGAAGCCCTACTCTCTCAGAGCACTATGTCTATGGGTAGGACTTCTGTAGGAGAAGAGATTTGTCCACAGTTGTAATATGACTAAAAAGTTTCGCTTCTCATTTCACGTGGTGTAAGAGAAAAGTAGTCCTTAAATTTCCTATAAAACTCTGTTGTTCCTCCATAGCCAATCATTGAAGAAATAGTAGAGACAGGTAATTTGGTATGAATTAACAGCGTTTTTGCTCGTTCCATTCTTTGTTCTAAAACAAGTTCAGAAAAAGTTTTGCCACATTTTTGTCTGAGAAGTTCAGAAAGATAAGTTGGTGTATATGAGTATTTTTCTGAAAGCTTAGCAAGTGTAATACTTTCTGAATGAGCAGTAATTTCATTAAGGATAAGAGCGATCGTCTCATTAGTGTTACCTGGAGTGAACGTATAGTGAGCATCAGGAGAAAGACAGGTAATAAGCGCTATAAGTAAGGAAGTAACAATAGCTTCCCAATTTGGTTTTCTTTCGGAATACGTAATGATAATTTGACTATAAAGTGTATAAATTTGTTCAATATCAGCTGGATGAACTTGTTTCGGTAGTGTATTTTTATTTGATATAAGGTTTGTAGTAAAAGTAAAGAAATCTTCTGATGAAGGCATTAGAAAGAAAAGAAAACTTCCAAAATAGTTTTTACGAGCAAGTATTGAGAGACTCACAATGTCGTCTCCATAAGGTTTTGTAGAAAATTGGCCTAAATTTGCTAAATCAAAAGCAGAAGTGAGAGTAAAAAATCCTCTGATATGAGGGTTAACAGACTCTTCTGTTTCGTAGTGTGCACTCAAAATGACATTTGAAGCGCCACCTTGAGCAAGAGAATTCCCATTGGCAAGTATATTTTGAAGTGCTTGAGTTAGTCGCTTTTCGCTCATAATCAGCCTTTCAACGGTATTTTCCTGCGTCAAATTATAGGGTGATAACGCAATTTTATACGAGAAATCCGCTTTTAACCTTAAAGAGTCCATTAAGTGTTTATTTTACAAGTGCAGGTAATAGTGATAATGTTTTGGAAATGATGAGTATGAATAATCGTCTCTCTTACTTATTTGTTATACGAAAACATATGCTTCTATCTGCCCTTGGTTTGGCAATTGGATATATTGCTGTTGCAATGCTGGGTATTTTTACAGGCGATTTAATTGATAGCATGCTTAATGTGCAAGCTGCTGACGGTATTTGGCAAAAGCTAGGGTTGTTGT